>JAAYYB010000173.1 GCA_012515615.1 Fibrobacter sp. | reverse complement strand
TATAACCTGACTTATGCACCCGGATCAGGGTGAATTGCACTTATCCCTCGCCCCTTCCCGGATGCATAAGTCAGGTAAAAGAGATTCTATTCCGCACTTTTTCAAAGCAAGTTATATATGTTACAAACATTATCACTACTGCAACTGTTTCTCCTGAGCGCAACATTGGCTGAATTACCTGTACAAATAACCTTTGAGCCTCCACAAACCATTAATATCATAGAGGGAGACAGCTTGAGGCTCAGATGCATTGCCCAGAGCACCGGGCCGATTTTGTATCGATGGCTCAAAGACGGCATAGAAGTAGAATCCGGATCTGTTCTTTTCATAAGACAACTCAAAGCAGTGCATCAAGGATGCTACATCTGCATTGCAGAAACAGAAAACGAATCTGATACATCCAGAATCTGCAGAGTAAATGTAAAGAGGAAAAAAGAGGATAAAAAACCAATGTGTCTGGTCCCAAAATCTGTTCAGCGAATCGATAGTATCTCTAAGCCAGATACGCTGAGGGATTCTTCTGAAGCTGAAAGTGCAAAGTTCATACTTCCGGAACTTTTCTATGGTAAACACCTTGGAGCCGATTCATCCAGACTCGTTTTTCAGATTCTTCCCCAGAAAGCAGACTCTATTTATATCTGGTTTGGAGTCGACAGTAACCCCAGTTTCAGAGATTCTATATATTGTAAAATACTTGACCCCGGTTTTTTTTACTCTGAATCCGATTCCGATACGATCACCCTGACATTACGCGATTCCATATTCCTTATCGCTGATACGATATATGCCGCACAGACACTTTCCTCTGGCTCATCCTTCAGCGATACGATCTTCACCTCTTTTTCCTGCCGGAATTCAGGCTCTACAGTAAGGCTCAATAACAATTGTTCTAAACCAGTGGTAAAAGATGTAAAGATATTAAATGATTCGGGAGAAATTTGCATAGTAGTCGATCCATGCAGTTCCCGTGTGTCAAATCTGTTCGCACTGTTTGAGCCTGTGGAAGGCAGCCGGATATCTTCTATTTACAGCATTGCGCCCGGACAGGATTCAGTACGGCTGAAACTCAGCAGTTTTATTCCAGCGGCAACTTATAATGTATCCATAATCCGTGAGGGATCAACCGGGTTTCCAGCGCAAGGAGCAAACGAAGGTATATTTACCCTAAAATTTCCTGAAAATCCAGACCTTGTTCAACCTCCGGAAAAATCGCCGGAAATCCTAAAAGTCTACTTCAGGTACAACAGTGTAATTTTCGTAAATTCATTATCTTGCAGCAACCCTCAACAGGTTACTTATTCAATTGTCGATACCCATGGGAACACTATATGGGGCCGCACGGAATTTTCCGGCACAAAAATCTCAGAAACTCTTATCTGGGATGGATTTTCAGATAAATACACCCCAGTGCCTGCCGGTTTTTATATTTTCCGTATAGAAGTAACTGAAAACGAAAATTCAAAAGCGAGGGTCGGGATCCGCCAGTTCTGGTTCAATCCGATCCACGGAAACAATCTGAAGCTAAATGTCCAGTGATTTCAACTCTGTAAAAGAGATCTGCGGCGCGATTCATCTGCACACAACTTACTCCGATGGCGGTGTAGGTTATCAGGAACTTATAGAGGCAGCAAGTTCTGTTAATCTGGACTTTGTCGCCGTGACAGATCACATGTCCCTTGGCGGCAAAGAAAACGGATTTGAAGGATTTGCAAAAGATCTCTGTGTTATTGTCGGGTACGAACATCAGGATTCCATAAACCACAATCACTATCTTGTTTTTGGTGTCCAGAAAGTCTTCTGTGGAATAGACAAGCCTCGTGAATATGTAAAAGCAGTCAGGGATGCAGGGGGTATAGGATTTCTGGCTCACCCTGCAGAGAAACGGCATTATTTCGGGAACCTTCCCCCTTACCCATGGACAGAATGGAAGATCAGGGGTTTTGACGGGATCGAGATCTGGAACCAGATGTCCGATTGGATGGAGAAACTTCGATCACCCTTAAGCGCTATACGCCTTTTCTATCCCAGGCGATTCCTTGCCTCTCCACCATCTGAGCTTCTTAAAAAATGGGACCTGCTGAATCGTGAGTGCTTTATCAGCGGCATTGGTGGTGTAGACGCTCACACAAGAAGAATCGGTAAAGGGCTCTTCTCTTTTCTTATCTTCCCCATCAAAGTCGAACTGAAGGGAATACGCACACATCTTTACATTAAAAACGGCCTGAGCAAGTCAGATTATGATACATCAAGAGAATCTATTCTCGGTGCTTTACGGGACGGCACAGGTTTCTTCAGTAACTACCGTAGAGGGGATGCCCGGGGGGCACGGTTTTACCTCCGCAATAATGAGGGGCAGATGATTCTTCCGGGAAAAGCAGCTTCTTTTTCTTTGCCGTCAATGCTTTTCGTAGAAATACCTCAAAGAGGCTCAATACACCTCATAGCCGATGGAAAAAGGGTCAAAACGGTTCATGGCAGCAAAGCTGAATTTCAAATTTCAAAACAGGGTATCTACCGTATAGAGGTATACCGTAAAACAAAGGCCTGGATCTACTCTAACCCCTTTCCAGTCGGCAGTTATCCATTTCAGACTGTTTGAGAAAATAAGTAGCGAATTTGATCCTGTTCTGCAAGTGCAGATCTTATATTATTGAGACCTGACTTATGCACCGTCCCTTCCCGGATGCATAGTCAGGTAAGAGTCTTTTTTAGTTTTTTTCCTCATCTCATGCTTCGGATTTCGCGGGATTAGAGTGCGAGCATCAATTACAAAATTTCTGGACATTTTTTTCCTTCTTCGAATACCTTTACTGGCTCCGGTATGGACAATAGTGATTCTGGGGTGGATAACCGGAAACGAATCTGCACGCATCTACGGTGGATGGCTTACGGGACCGGAATTGAAAAACCACTGGCTGGCTCTTGGGGGTTTTTCTCTTATTGTGGCATCTATTTATGTTGTAAATCAGATTGTTGATATTGAAAGCGACAGAATAAATCACAAACTATTTCTTCTTCCGCAAGGCCTGGTAAGTATTCCAGCGGCCTGGACCCTGTCAATAGTCTGCGCCGCCTCTGGAATGGCGATCAGTTTACTGTACGATTATGTAATTGTCGCACTATTTGCAGCAGGTTTGATAATTGGAGTTCTCTACAACCTCCCCCCGTTTACGCTTAAAAACCGGGCGATGGGCGGAGTTTTAGCCAATTCATTCGGCCATGGAATGTTGACATTTCTTCTGGGCTGGTATCTCTCCAAATACGGTTCACAAGTCTCTTCCGAGGTAATGCGGGTAGGATTGATCTCATCAATTTCACCAGCACTGGCAAATGGTGCGGTTTTTCTGGCAACTACTATCCCCGACGCCTCCGGGGATCGGCTGACAGGAAAAAAGACTTTCTGTGTCCGCTACGGTGAAAAAGTAACCGCAGTAAGCGCGGCAATTCTCTGTTTTCTGGCTCTGTTCTTTTCGTTCTTTATGGAATACAACTTCTGGGTCATGGCATTCCCAGCTGCTATCAGTCTGTTTTTCTTCATCCTGTTTGCCATCTCTACAAACAAGGAGATCGCCTTCAAGGCCTTTAAGTGGCCGGTGTTTCTTCTTTCCGCGACAGTTGCATTTTTCGTCCCGGTTTATGGATTACTAATACTTGCCACTTTTGCGGGAAGCAGAGCATACTATAAGCGAAGGTTTGGAATTGATTACCCCACATTCAAATCAAAATGAAATTAAAATCATCTGCAGTTTTGTTTCTTGACCTGCTTTTTATCACCCGCCCGCTGCTTCTTGTTCCGGTCTGGGGATTTGCAGCTTTCGGGTACTGGCGCTGCAAGGGTTTCTCAATAGCGGATCTCCCGCGTTCACTGTTTCTGATTCAACCTCAAGTGCTTCTCTGGATAATTATCTTTTCCCTTTCAGTAGCAGCCGTTTATATCCTTAATCAGATTGCAGATATAGAAGTAGACCTTAAAAACGGCGGAAAACCGCTGATCGCCTCAGGGGTGGTATCCCCTGCGATATCGATGGCTTTTGCGGTATTTCTGTCTGTTGTTTCTATCGCAGTGCCGCTTGCCTTCTCCAGAACAACACTGGCTCTTCTCAGTGGCCTTGCCCTCCTGATTGGAATTCTCTATTCATTTAAACCGTTCAGTTTTTCAGGAAGGCCGATTCTTGATTTTTTTTCAAATGCCACAGGTTATGGGCTGATAGCTTTCGGGGCGGGATGGTCGCTGGCAGGAGGAGAGTTGCTCAACAGAGATTTTCTGTTCTCTGCACTTCCCTACTTCCTGCTGATGTGTGCCGGATCGATAAGCTCAACGCTTCCTGATCGTCCGGGAGATATGGAGTGTGGCAAGAACACCACAGCCGTTGTCCTTGGAAATTTTAAAGCTCACGTGATTGCGCTGATATGCCTGATATCTGCCGGTTTGTTTTCTTTAATTAATCCAGATTCTGTTATAACAATCTGTTTTATAGGCACGATTCCATTTTATCTGGGCTACCTTATAGCGCCAAACCGGTTCTGGATGGAAGCGACCTACAAGGCAGGAGGCGCCTTTACGATGATTTGTGCCGGGGTACTTATTCCTCTGATGATTCCTGTGGCACTGATTGTATTTTTCATGACATGGCTCTATTTTCGATTACGTCACGGGGTCTCTTATCCGACTCTGGTTCCGGTAAACAGTAGAACTTAAAGCCACACGGATCTGCTTGCTGGTAACCCTTATATTAAGATGATAAGGATATGAGAAAAGGGATCTCCAAACTTCTGAAATGGATCAAAGATGGTAACGATTGATAATTCAGTCTGTGATGAATGCGGGACATGCATCAGCGTGTGCCCTTCCGGGTCAATATCCATGGTCTGTAAACCTGTAATAGAGAGCAAATCCTGCATTCTATGCGGTAAATGCGTTAAGGTATGTCCGTTGGGCGCCCTTAAGCTTGAAAAGATCTCAGAAGATAAAACTACCTGCAGGGTCTGAACTTCAGGGGGAAACTAAGGATGGCTGATTTATTTGACATTGTGGTAGTCGGGGCCGGACCCGCAGGGTCAATGGCGGCCTGGAGCGCCGCACTCACAGGACGCAGAGTTTGTCTGCTGGAAAGAAAATCAGAGGTCGGCATTCCGGTAAGGTGCGGTGAAGGTATAGGTGTCAAGGGGTTCTCTTTAAGCCTGGATGTCAGGCCGGAGTGGATCAGATGCACCGTTAAACAGACTGCCATGGTTTCACCTTCAGGGATAAAGGTGCAGATAGGTAATGTCGATGAGAGCTATACACTTGACAGAGAAAGAATGGATGCCGATCTGGTACGAGAAGCTGTTTCTGCCGGTGCTGAATTTCGGAACTCCTTCCCTGTGCTTTCGATTACCCGTTCTCAGGAAGGATATCAATGCAGCGGCCCTGCAGGTAATGTGTGTGCGAAAATTGTTATTCTGGCTGATGGAGTAGAGTCACGACTTGCGCGTTTTGGGGGCTGGGACACGACTCTGAGGCTTGCAGACATAGAGACATGCGCATTTACGCGAGTCTTCTCTCCTCTCATCGAGAAGGAAACCTGCATTTTCTTTACCGGATCATCTGTTGCACCCGGTGGTTACGCCTGGATTTTCCCCAGAGGCGCAGGAGAAGCAAACGTCGGGCTTGGAATTTCAGGAGACAGGAGCGAAGCCGGAAAAGCCAGGGAACTTCTTAAGAGATTTATTGACAAAGAGCTTCCAGGATCCCGGATCGGCACTGTGCACTGCGGCGGGGTGCCGGTCTCAAGATGGGTCAGGCCGCTGGTTAAAGAGGGAATCATGCTGGTTGGTGATGCTGCCAGGCAGGTTAATTGTCTGAGCGGAGCCGGAATCGGTTATTCCCTTTTTGCAGGAAAACTCTGCGGCAGGGTAGCCGGAGAGGCACTCAAGGGTGATTCGGTAGATTATAATCATCTGAAAATTTATGAAAAAGTCTGGAAAAAGCGGTTTGGGAAACAGGTGGATCGTTCGTTCTCACTCAAGGAATTTCTGGCAAAACACACAGATGACCGGTTCCTGGACAGGATTGCACAGTCACTTTCAAAAGAAGATCCCGCAAATACGAGCTATTTGAGAGTTTTTGTAAAGACATTCTCTCGCCATCCTTTACTTCTGTTGAAAGCGGCAAAGCTGTTCAGGTAAAGCCTGCACCAGTTTTCTTTTGCTGATTTTCTGTACAACAAGGGCCACATAACGACCTTTACGCTGGATCTCCTGTTTTTTGGCACGGATTTCGAACTCTCATTACTATGACAGTATCCATAAAAAGGAGATAAGATGCGGAACAAGACCGCTATTGTGACCGGAGGAGCTCAGGGAATCGGCAAGGCTGTTTCAAGGATTCTCCTGGAGAGTGAGTATAATGTCGTTCTTGCCGAAATCGATTCTGAAGCCGGACGGGAGACAGAAGAGGAACTGAGAGACTTTGGTCCGGTTAAGTTTATTCAAACAGATGTAAGCAGTGAACCTGCGGTTGTTTACCTGATCGAGGAGACAGTAAACTGGACCGGAGATCTGAGTCTGCTGGTTAATAATGCCGGCATCTTTCTTGAAAAGCCGATAACCGATCTCTCACTGCAGGAATGGGATGATATCATAGGAGTCAATTTAAAGGGGCCATTTCTCTGCTCCAAGTATTCAGCCCCTCACCTCTCGCTTAACCATGGCTCAATAATAAATATCTCTTCTACAAGGGCCTTGATGTCTAAACCCAACACAGAAGCCTATGCCGCAAGCAAAGGCGGACTGCTTTCGTTAACTCATGCCCTTGCTCTGAGTCTTGCGCCCGAAGTGCGGGTTAACTGTGTCTCTCCAGGATGGATTGAGACCAGGGACTGGAAAAAATGGGCTAATCGAATAGTCCCCGAAAACTCGGAGCAGGATAAGGCGCAGCACCCGGCCGGAAGGGTCGGATGTCCTATGGATGTTGCATATATGGTCAAATTCCTGGTTGACCCGAAAAACTCGTTTATTACCGGGCAGAATTTTGTTGTCGATGGCGGGATGACCAGAAAGATGATTTACATTTGATCTGTTCGCAACTTTAGGCTACCATATTTTGTGAGTATGCGCATGCTGTTATCTCAAACGCAACCTTGACCAATTTGGCGGCCCACTATCATTTATTACAGTTCATTACTATTTTACTGTAGAACAGAAAAAATCGCCGGAACTGAAACCGTATTACATACCAGGCTCTACCGTCAGTTTGAATCAGATAAACGATTCCCTTTATGAAGTACTTTATTTGTTTACAGGCACATTGAACAGTGGCGGCGCAGTTGTCCCCACAACAGATGGAAACGTTATAGGACTGCATTATAGCGATTGGTCTGCATGGAATAAGCAGAACGACCCATCATTCAATGACAGATAGAATTTTAAGAGAAACGAAAATATCGTAATGTCTGATCTGTCAGGAAGGATCATTGGCAAAATCATGAACTGCAGCTATTCACCCTGTCTTTAACCGCTTCCAGTGTTGAAAGATCAATAAACGCAGCATCTTCAGGGAGAATGTAGTGCCCGATAAAGCTCTGCACTGTCTGCACACGGCTGAAAGCGTCCTTAAAAAACTTATCGTGGGGGTGGGTCAGCTTTTTATTGTTCATGTCTCTAAGATACATCGTTTATTGTTCACCGTTCAGTGTTAAGCGATAGATGGATCTGCAGTTCTCTTTAATGGCTGGAAGGACCTGAACTTGAATAAAGAAGTATCGCTTCCCGATCTCTGCCCTTCGCTGGTATAGTTCAGCTTTTAGATTTCAAAATCGCCACTAAGGCTACTCCGAGCTCTTACTCCGAACTTGTGACTTGAAACTTGTGACTTGAAACTTGTGACTTGAAACTTGCAACTTGCGACTTGCGACTTTCTGTGAATGGCAGTGCTTTAATTTATATTTATTTTCAGTTTCATCTTAACTCATATTATGATTAATTCAAATGCTATCACAACCCTGAAGCACTGGAGATACTTATGAAAATCCTGCTACAAATGATTCTGCTGGCTGTCTTTTTATGCAGTGCCGAAGAAATTATCTCAGGCAGAATTCTTAACAGTGATGGTTCCGGAATTCCTGGAGCGCAGGTTAGTCTCGATGGCACTGAGCTAAAGGCAATTACCAACGCAAATGGTGAGTTTTCCATCCCGGTGACCACCCGATCAGTTGACTTCATCAATAAGGGTTCTTTTCACCGCAAAATCTCGATCCTCGATGATAGCAGAGTAGAATTATCGCTGGAGAAAAAGTCCGGCATCCAGATTATGGCATTTAATACAAGTGGACAGATCATTTCAAAAAAGCTTCTGACCAGAGAGGCTGGCACTCACACAATCAGACTGCAGAGTCCCGGACCGGGCATCTGCATTTACAGAATAATAGCAGGCAGCGACCAATACATTCTTAAAGGGACATCTCTGGAAAAAACATATCTGAAAAATATGGGCACTTTATCAGCCTCCTCACTGTCAAAGAAAAACGCGATAGCTGATCAGGAATATGTTCTGGAAGTAAAAAAAGAGGGCTATGTTGATTATCGCGTCGAAGTTAAAGTTCCTGAATCAGAAGACTTGACAATAAAACCGGCAAAAAGCGCTGGTACGGTTACAGATATCGACGGCAATGTTTATCAAACAGTGAAAATCGGTAATCAGGTATGGACCGTTGAGAATCTGCGGACCACAAAGCTGAACAATGGCGTAGAAATCGCCCACGTCACCGATTCATCAAAATGGGGCAATTCCAACGTAAACAGGACCTTTGTAGCCACAGATACTGCCCCACTCCCCACAAACGGTGATCCTTATCCCCAATACTGTTTCTATAATAACACAACCGATCCCGATACGATCAAAAGATTCGGAGCCTTGTATAACTGGTGGGCTGTAAACACGGGTATGCTTGCTCCTGAAGGCTGGAGAGTGCCTGATACAAGTGACTGGAACGATCTTATGAGCTATCTTTACGAAAGCTCAGATGGAGATACGGTTCTTGTCGCAAAGGCCCTTTCTGCCGGCACAGACTGGAACGAGGAACCTGGTTCCATAGGTGACAACAAGCTTGCAAATAACAGCAGCGGCTTTGCGGCTGTTCCGGTCGGATACCGTACCGGAACTCCCATGATCCTTTTTATCAGAGCCGGTTACGATTCTTACTGGTGGAGCAGCACCGATTTATATCCATCATACAAACGCTATTTTGCTCTTTACAATTTTAAAGACGGCAGACCGTCAGCATCAGGAATCAGCGGGCATTCTCCGGATTTTGGTTTTCCGGTGCGACTTATTAAAAATTAACCGGGGCGTTACGCTGTTTATATCAAAACGCAATGAACAACCAGAGGTTGTAATGAAACGTTTACGGAATTTTTCAGCTGGTTTGGGGCTTATAATTCTAAGCACATGCAGCAGTAACAAAACCGGCATCGACGCATCCGGGGTGTTTGAGGCAACTGAAATTATAGTGTCATCGGAAGCATCCGGTAAAATTTTGAAATTTGATGTTCAGGAGGGACAGGAAATCAAGGATGGCGAGATGGTCGGATATATTGATTCTGTTCAGCTATATCTTCGCAAAATGCAATTAGCCGCGAATATTAAAGCTGTAAAGAGCAGACGACCGGATGTAGGTACTCAGATTGCCACAATCATGGAACAGATTGCCACCGCGGAAAAAGAGAAAGAACGGATTGAAAGCCTTCTTGAAGCCGGAGCGGTAAACCGTAAACAGCTTGATGATATCAAAGCCCAGATAGCGGTACTTAACAGACAGTTAGAGGCACAGAAATCGACTCTGAACAGCACCAGCAGAGGTATCACCGAAGAGAGTTCGGCACTTGAGATTCAGGTTGCCCAGGTCAATGACCAGTTGCAGAAATGCCGTATCATTAACCCTGTTGATGGAACAGTACTGGCAAAATACGCAGAGCAGAGTGAAATAACCGCCCCCGGAAAAGCTCTTTACAAAATAGCCGATACAAAAAATATGTTTCTCCGTGCATATATTACCTCCGGCCAGTTAACAGATCTTAAACTCGGTCAAAAAGTGACGGTTCTGGCAGATTATGGCGAAAAGGGATATAAAGAATACGACGGGACAATCTCCTGGATATCAAGCAAATCGGAATTCACTCCAAAAACCATTCAAACTCGCGATGAACGGGCAAACCTGGTGTATGCTGTAAAGATATCGGTCCCTAATGACGGTTATATCAAAATAGGAATGTATGGCGGGTTTAAGGTTCAGCGTTAAGCGTTCAGAGGTTCAGCGTTCGCCAAGAATGCAGCAGCTATGCACATGGGACTCGTAGGTGAATCGGTGTTAAGGGTTCAAGGTTAAGCGTTCAACGTTCAGCGTTCGCCAAAAAGGGTGAGTCTCTTATTCTCTTAACCTCTGAACGCTGAACCTCTGAACCTTTGAACGGACATTCTCATGAAAACTGTTTCGGTAAACTCGATAAGTAAGTCGTATGGTAAAACCCCTGCGGTCAGGGCGGTAAGCTTTGAGGCGCAACAGGGTGAAATCTTCGGGATTATCGGTGCCGACGGGGCTGGTAAAACCACCCTATTTCGACTGCTTGTGACACTTCTTCTGCCCGACAGCGGTTCTGCAACAATTGACGGTTTAGATTTAGTAAAGCAATTCGGTCAAATCCGTAAGAGAATCGGATATATGCCCGGGCGTTTTTCGTTATATCAGGATCTGACAGTTGAAGAAAACATGAGAATTTTCGCAACAGTTTTTAATACCACCGTCAAGGAGAATTATCATCTGGTAAAAGATATCTACCAGCACCTTGAACCGTTCAGAAAAAGACGTGCGGGTGCGCTCTCAGGCGGCATGAAACAGAAACTCGCCTTATCATGCGCATTGATCCATAAACCATCGGTGCTCTTTCTCGATGAGCCGACAACTGGTGTTGATCCGGTTTCGCGGAAGGAATTCTGGGAAATGCTGAAAAGGCTCAAGAGCCAGGGAATCAGCATCCTGGTTTCAACCCCGTACATGGATGAAGCAGAACTGTGCGACCGGATCGCCCTGATGCAGAATGGGGAATTCCTGAAGATTGAGACTCCGGCCAATATAAAAAAAGGGTTCAACAAAACATTGTGGGCGGTGCGAGGGGACAGAATGTTCCGGCTTCTATCGGATCTTCGGAAAATACCTTACGTTAAAGCCTGTTTCGCTTTCGGTGATACGCATCATGTAACTGTTGATGATACAAACTTTTCAGTAAATGACCTGACCATGACTTTACAAAACAAGGGCCATTCAGGAATAGAAGTAAAGCCTGTCGAGGCAGGCATAGAAGACTGTTTCATGGCTCTTTCCTCAGCAGAAAAAACTGAACTATGAATGTGATCGAAGCAGATACCCTCACAAAAACATTCGGCACCTTTACAGCCGTCGATCATATCTCCTTTTCTGTATCGAAAGGAGAAATCTTCGGTTTTCTTGGCGCGAACGGCGCGGGCAAGACAACTGCAATGAGGATGCTCTGCGGATTAAGCAAACCATCATCAGGGAAAGGGCTGGTTGCAGGGTATGATATTGCAAAGCAGCCGGAAAAAGTCAAGGCACGTATCGGCTACATGAGCCAGAAGTTCTCCATGTATGAGGATCTGAAGGTCTGGGAGAATATCAGACTTTTTTCAGGTATTTATGGCATACCGGAAAAGCAGATTGCTCTCCGCACCGACAAAATGCTTAATGACCTGGGATTTGAAAAGGAAAAGAATGTACTTGTGAAAGACCTGCCTCTGGGATGGAAGCAGAAGCTGGCATTCTCAGTCGCCATTATTCATGAACCATCAATTGTGTTCCTTGATGAGCCGACCGGCGGTGTTGATCCTGTAACACGCAGACAGTTCTGGGAGCTGATTTACGAAGCGGCTGATCGCGGTATAACTGCTTTTGTAACCACACATTACATGGATGAAGCGGAGTATTGTGACAGAGTAT
This sequence comes from Fibrobacter sp., assembly GCA_012515615.1. Classification (GTDB taxonomy): domain Bacteria; phylum Fibrobacterota; class Chitinivibrionia; order Chitinivibrionales; family Chitinispirillaceae; genus JAAYIG01. The sequence goes on along the minus strand of JAAYYB010000173.1, from coordinate 1,172 downwards.
CGATAATGGTGGATGGAAGAATAGAGGCACTCGACACACCAAAAAATCTGAAAAATCAGATGAATGCAGAAACCATGGATGAAGTCTTTTTTCTTCTTGCCCGAAAAGCAAAACGGAAGACGGGTTAAGATGAAACTATTTTTATCATTTGTTCAGAAAGAATTTTATCATATCTTCCGGGACCGTCTCACTCTCTGGATACTGCTTGGCCTCCCTGTACTGATGCTCTCACTTTTCGGCTTTGCAATCACAACAGAAGTCAAAAACACCAGAATGGCCGTTTATGACCCATCAAGGGATGCCGCAACACTGGAAATTATAAATAAGCTCCGGGCAAATGAATACTTCGTTTTTTCACGTTTTCTTAACAGTCCCGATGAAATAGAGACAGTGTTTAAAACCGGTGAAGCAGGTCTTGTTGTTGTGTTCAGCGAAAAATTCTATGAGAACATGCTGCACACCGGTGATGCCGGAGTGCAGCTCATAACTGATGGTACCGATCCAAACACCGCGACTACCCTTAATAACTATGCGGCAAACATAATCGCTTCTTATCAGCAGGAACTCACAAATAACAAAGTTCCCTATCAGATAGTACCGGAATTGAAACTGCTTTACAATCCACAGATGAAGGGAGCGTATAATTTCGTTCCCGGTGTAATGGGCATGATCCTGATGCTGATCTGCGCCATGATGACATCCATCGCAATAGCAAGGGAAAAAGAGAAGGGTACGATGGAAGTGCTGCTGGTTTCACCAATGAAACCGATCGTCATCATTCTCTCTAAAATCGTTCCATATTTAACCCTTTCACTGGTAAATCTGGTCACGATACTGCTCATGTCAGTTATTGTACTGAAAGTGCCAATTGCGGGAAGCCTGTCTGTTCTGGTCACGCTTTCACTGGTGTTTATATTTGTCTGTCTGGCACTTGGTCTACTTATTTCAACGATGGTCAAGACTCAGCTTGTAGCCCTGCTTATTTCCGGCATGGTGCTGATGGCACCGATAATTCTTCTCTCCGGCATGGTCTTCCCTGTTGAAAACATGCCCTGGTTTCTACAGATTTTATCTAATTTGATCCCGGCCCGCTGGTATATACTTGCCAATAAGAAGGTAATGATAAAAGGGCTGGGTTTTGATTCGATCCGGACGGAATTACTTATTCTGGG
>JAAYYB010000172.1 GCA_012515615.1 Fibrobacter sp. | reverse complement strand
CCGGTTTGAATCGAAACGGATTTTGTGCTCTGAAAGATATGCCGATGTAACGACCTTTACCCTGCGATTTTCAACATGCGCCATTGCTCCCTTGCCGGTGATTGTGCGATAATCGGTCACCGGAAAAAGATCCCTGGCAAAATCTACTACACCACGAGCTACAGGATGTGTCGAATGGGACTCAACACTTGCCGCATACTTGATGAGGTCATCACGGCTGATACGAGGGTTAAAGACCTCTATATCAACCACTCCATACCTGCCCTCTGTTAAAACTCCGGTTTTTGAGAACACCACCGCGCCAAGTTTTCCCGCACGCTCAAGCGCCTTTCTGCGCTTCACCATTATTCCATGCGAGGCAAGCTTCGCAGTACATATTGCCATCACAAGCGGCACAGAAAGGCTCAACGCCTGCGGTGATGCGATAACAAGTACAGTCACAGCCCGCTGGAGAGCAAAAACCAGGTTTTTCCTCAGAAGCAGGTACCACACACAAAAAGTGAGCGCCGCAGAGATAATTGTGATCAGGGTAAACCACAGCGCCGCTCTGTTTGCGAATCTGTACAACGGTGAAGCAAAATCTTTTCTGCCGGATGTCAAAGAAAGGGGGTCGGTTATGCGGTCACCGACAAACATGATATTTATAAGAAGAGCCATCTCCCAGAAGAGGGTTCTGACTGGATTGATAAAAGATATAACAGCACTGAAGACAAAAAGGGTCGAAACCGCCAGAAAACTCAGCGTTGTAGTTCCAGGCTTTTTTGCTCTAAGCTCACCAAGTGCACCATTTAGAAACCCAGGTACACAAAGAGCATAAAGTGCAGTTGAAAAGAAAAAAAGAACCCTCTGAGAACCATCAAAGGAAATCCTCAGGTCTATCAGCTCTGAAACTGCAGGACTCAAAATGAGCACCGGTAAAGTCAGAACAGATGAGATCAAAAGCCTGGTTTGGAAATCTTTGGCAGAGAGATACTGCCCAGGCAAAAATAGCCAGGCCGTTCTGCTTTTCTGAACTGTTTGTTTTTTTGATTTTCCCATTTCAGCTCATCACCACCATTTTAGCGGCCAATATTTCAGATAACCGCAAATAACAAACCTGACCCTGTGCAGGAACTCTCTAATCATATTTTGATTCAGGGAAAAAGAAAAGGAATTCCGAAATATAAAACTGATTCATAGTGAATTTTTAGATGTACCCTTTAACATTACACCCTCAGCACACCCCGAAACCCCCTGACAGCATAATACGAAGATGCACTGTTATGGTAAATAAAAACATGATCATACCTGCGGTCACCAAAAATCGCCCCTCCGAGATTTCTGATCTCAGAAGAAGTCTTGAGCCAGCTTGATGTCTTTGTGTCAAAATTTTCCAGTCTTTGTAAATTCCTGTATTGATTTTCTGTTAAGATCTCAATTCCCATCGATTCGGCCATGTCAATGGCATTGTTTTCCGGTTTATGAGTTTTTCTGGATTCCAAACCCTCACGATCATAACAGGTGTTTCTACGGCCCACAGGAGTTTGTGTTGAACAATCGACGTAGATATACTCATCTGTCCTTTTATCAAACTCGATGATATCAGGTTCACCGCCGGTCCTTTCCATTTCACTTGGTGACCAGAGTTTTGACGGGTTCCTTTTGAGTTTTTCCTCTAAAGCTGCCCAATCGAGGCCTTTATGGCGGGACATGTTTTTTTCAAAACGAGTTTTTAGAATGCTCAGCAGTTTTTCTGTTTTGTCCGGTGATATCTTTTTAGTGCCGTTCATCTTGTACCCTTCTTTGAGAGTGTTTTGAAGAGGGAAACGGAATTGAATGCAAAATATCGATTCCTGGATATCCAAGTGAAAGAAAGTGTATTGCATGCGTCAATTTATTGCCGAAATTTGATATTCGTTGTTCTTGAATATCAGATTTGTTCACCTGTATATTCAGGTTTAATTATTAACTTATGACAAACTGCAGTGAGCACCATGCAGAGCTTTCTCCAAGCCGGTCCTTAAGAAACATATCAAACGATATAAAACCCGCACACCGAAAATTCCCGGCAAGGCGCTTAAACTAAATTATAATACCCGCAAACGAAAAAATTACCTGTATGAAAACAACAAAGCTACAAAACAGAATACTGGAATTAGCCAAAGAAATCTTATCCTTTCCCTGTGCCCCGTTCAGGGAACAGGAGGTGCAAAGATACATAAGCGGGTTTTGCAAAAAGAGAAAGATTCCATTCCATATTGATGACTTCGGAAACCTTATTGTCCCGCACTCCCCCGAAATCCCCAGACCTCTTTATTTTGTGGCCCATATGGATCACCCCGGGTTCATTCTGGAAAAAGCCCCGGTCAATGGAGCCGCGGCTGCCCTCTTTTATGGAGGGTGGGATCCAGATGAGTTCAAGGCGGCGCCGATTAAAATTTTCACTCCTGAGGGCCCCGTATCAGCAAAAGCAATAAGCTGGAGCAAAGCCACCGGGGAGCGGGCCAGAAGAGCATTATTGAAAATTGAAGGCCATGCTGAGGCCGGAAACATCGGAATGTGGGATTTTGATGCATCGCGGGTAGAAGGGGAAACCCTGTTTTCCCGAAGCTGTGATGACCTGGCAGGGTGCGCTCTTATTTTGACCACCATAGAACACTTCTGGAATTTAAACAAAAAAACACTGCCATTGGGAGCCGTTTTTACAGTAGCCGAAGAGGCCGGGCTCCATGGCGCAAAATACATCTGCAGTCATAAAAATCTTCCGCGTCGTGCAATTCCTGTCTCTGTTGAGACAAGTAGAGAGCTTCCTGTGGCGAAAATCGGTGATGGAACAGTAATCAGAGTAGGAGACTCAAGAACCATCTTTTCACCTGAAATTACCGCATTTATGGTTTCCACCGCAAAGGCGATCCATGCCGAAGATAAAGAGTTCTCCTTCCAGAGAAAGCTCATGGACGGAGGACAATGTGAGGCATCGGTGTTCTCAGATTTCGGATATACCTGCGGAGCACTGAGCGTGCCTCTGGGAAACTACCACAACCGGAATTTTTCAAAAGGCACTACTGAGCCGGAGTATGTTTCACTGCATGATCTGGAAAGCACAGCCAGACTTATGATCGAGATGGTCAAAAGTGCGCAGAAAGGAATTCCAGTGTTGAAGAAAAAAGTTCCCGTTTATAGAGAAGAATGCGGCAGTCTGGGCCAGAAGTTTCTGTTGTAGTTGACAATTCAAGAAGAATTTGACCGTTTCCCGTTCAGGGTTAAACGTTCTGCGTTAAAACCAAGGACGGAAAGGTAAGATTCAGCTCTGTTATCATCTCTGGGTGGTGAAAAATTGAATTGCATGGGAAACAGAATTTCCCATGCAATAGCAGACAGAAACTCAGAACCGCATAAAGAATTTCCAGGTTTCCACAGGAATCCAGCTTCTTCTGGAGTCATCACCGGGTATTCCATCCATGGGGCCAGCCTGATGCTCACCATCAAATGAGAAAAACACCACCGGATAGCCTTCTTTGCATCCTTGAAATTCAAGCATCGTATGCGATTTGCTGCCGGCAGTGGCAGTGGTTATTGTTGCAGGTATTTCACAGCCATTGTCTTCTGCACGAGTCAGGACGCAATATTTTCCGCCCTCCTGCTTGGCCTCATCAAAAATCCACTTGCAACTCTTATCCGCAATACCGGTCGTGCTCATATAAGCAATAGGTTTGTGAGTATTTTCCGGAAGGTAGATATTCCAGTTTGCGGGAGCATAGCATGCCACAGCGCGCAATTGATCCTGATGGTTCAGTGAGAGTGAATTTGTAAACATTGCCCCATAACTGAATCCACAGCTGAAGACCCTGGTTGTATCAATGCAGAGATTTTCTTTGAAAAGCTTAAGCATATCATCAAAAAACTGATGGTCTTTTTCTCCCTGGTTCCACATCGCGTTACCGTTGGTGACTATCCCGTTGGGAGCCACAAAAATACAGTAGGTTTTAGTACTGTCTGCAAATCGTTTCAATTGATAGTATTTGTCATTTGCTACACCATTCATGTTGCTTCCAAAACAGTGCATACCGAAAATCAGACGATAGGGATGATTCTTGTCGTAGTTTTGGGGAATATCTATGATGTAATCACGGCTCAAACCTGCACTGGTGATATGGTAGGTGCCGGATTTCAGCGATGAAAGATCTTTCCCGCATCCGCTACTGCCTGTAAAACCCTGTTTAATTGAATCCAGTACAATATTTAACATCGGATTATCATATGAAGATATAGCCACACTCTTGGTTTCAAATCCACTGGCCGTCACCTTCACTGTATCGAAACCTTCAGTGACCTTTGCCAGCCTTGTACCTGTACTGCCTGTATTCATAATGTTTTGAGCGCCTATAACATTATTGGATCTTCCAACTGGTATATATGAGAACACCTTGACTTGTTTACCGACTGAAACTTTTACTATCAGTAGCTTTGATGATTTGATACCATTTCCAATATCCAGATGATACACTCCGGCTCCAACAGACGGGATTACTTCTGATTTCAACAGCGCACCCTTAACATCATGAATAACAATGTTTACTGATGAAGACCTGGTCAACGCAAGCTGCACGATGCCATTTTGAAAACATATCTGTTCCATTGGAGGAACTATTGCCGGCAGGGAAACTGCGACCGTCCTGACGAATGAGAAACTGCCGTCCGAACCGGTTGTATCCTTTAAATTCTGGCCCACAAGAGTCACAACAGCACCAGATACCGGCTGATTGGTCGAATTTTTAACCGATCCCTTTAGATTGAGTTCCTGTGCTGATGCCGTCAGACATAGAGACAGCACAAGACCGAAAGACACAATTTTTAACATAATCCCCCCATATTAAATGTAAAACTGATCTTAATCGGACTTACCAAAGTGACCTTCTATGTCAAAATAAAATTAAAACAGTATGCCCTGCAGGTTTAAAATCGATTTTGCATGAAATTCATTCGTTCATGAATCTATGGACATACCTGTTTATAGTACCCCTTAGGGTACCTCTAAATATTCAGTTTTCAAGCGAGACCGAGCGAGAATTCGCTGCGCCAGGCGCACGAGAGAGGCGAATCCGCTGTGATTCGTCGATTGAGTGCAACAGAGCGCAGTAGAATTCGCAGCCGGCCGCAGCGGAAAATGAATTTTTAGAGGTACTCTTTAGTTATTTCAAATTAAATATAAGGAATTCTCAAGTCATTATGAGTTGTATGCAACAATATAATGAGTCAAAGCTTTTTTTATCCGCAAAGCTATAGAAACGAATTCAAAACGGACCATCCTCAGAAGCGGAGAACGTTCTGTGTGCCACATTAGTGCTCACCATGGAGAGCGATATTTTTAACATTATAGTATATTTTCTTGTTTTTTCACTTAATTTTCGGTAGATTTAAATTTAACTGCTCACTTAAAATGAATTTTTTATATGAAACCAATTACATCTTACACCGATTACAGAACTTACCTGCGAGACTTTATTACTGTAAAGAAAGCAGAGGGTGTCCAGTGCTCAAACCGCTGGTTTGCCCGGAAGATGCAGATCAACTCCTCATCCTGGTTGACCTCTATCTTAAAAGGCAACAAAGGCCTCTCAAAGGAAACCGCCAACAGACTTTCGGAAGTGCTTAAACACACTCCGGCAGAAACACGTTATTTTGAGACACTTGTCGCATTCAATCAGGCAAGGAAACTGAAAGAAAGATCGTTACTTTACGAAGAGCTCTCAAATTTTCAGAAATCCAGTGAGCTGGGCAAGCACACAGTTAAGAATTACGAGCTTTACTCATGTTGGTACCACAGTGCGGTCTGGTCACTTCTGGGAATGTACGATTTTAAAAAGACCCGGAATGATTTAGAGCGTCTTGGTTCAATGCTTTCCCCTCAGATATCTCTATCACAGGTAAAAAAATCAGTAAAGCTGCTGGAACAGACCGGACTGATAACTGAAAAAGAAGGTTTCTTAAGACACACCTGTGATGCGATAACCACCGGGGAGAATACCCGCTCCCTCGCAGTGGCCAATTTTCAGCTTGAAACAATGCGCCTTGCCCAGGAAGCTATTGATAGATACACTTGCGATGAGCGGTATATAGCAACAGTAACTGCAGGCGTGAGCCGTAAAGCCTATGAGCAAATAAAACAGCTTTTAATCGATACCGGCAACCAGATTGCCCTTATTGCCAATGCAGACAGTAATTCAGACAGGGTTTATCAGATTAACTTTCAGGCTTTCCCGATAACCAGAGCCGGCGAAAAGAAAGCAGAGGCAGAAATAAAATGAGATCGCTACCACTCCGTTCCGGGTACAACAGCTGGTGCTCTAAACTTACTAAATCATGCATTTTTTATTCTATCTGCCTGCTTTGCTTTTGTTCAATAGATCAGCTCGCCGGCAACAGTTCTCAGACAGGCAATAATGGCATAACGGTCCTTTCAAAGTCAGGAACAGTCTCCGGAACAGCTCTCAGTTCTGCAGACATATTTATCTTTAGCCATGATTACAAGTCTTACCCGGCCATCTCCGGATATTGTGACTCGGCAACTTCCAATAATGCAGACCCCTTTATCTTCAGTGATCTTGACACAGGGTACTATAACATTCTTATAAAGTCTAGAAAAGAAAACACAGCAGCCTTTATCCGTGATATACCTGTATTTCCGGGCGCAACCTCAAATCACCGCGATACATTTAAACCTTGTGGTTTCATTAATGCCTCCTCGAGTGGCAACAGCATGCTGAAGTTCGCTTTTATACAAGGATCGCCTTATTTTGCGGTCGCAACAGAAGATGGAGATCTTCGGCTGGGCCCGCTTCCTCCCGGCAACTATAAAATTGATGTGAATGCAATGGTACTAATTACAAATAATCATCCATTGCCGGATCCATTATTGATAGATGACACTACATTTATCACCGTTTATCCGGACAGTACAACTGATCTGATCTGGCAATAGAGGGCAATTTGAGAAGAATCCTGATCCTGAAAAAGGAGGATAAGATGGGAAAAAGGAATTTGTTCAGCAAGCTCTTGGCAGCAGTAATTATGATCTCATGCAACGGGTTTTCTGCCCCTTCTGAGGTAAACATCAGTGGGATTGTGTATCATGATGTATACCCTGCCAATATGGTCAATCGACCGGTCAGCGGTGCAGAGGTAAAGATCTGGGCTCCCCGGCTGATGCTTTTAAACCGTGGACCCGATGAGGAGGATCAATACATCTTACTGGACTCTGCTGTCACAGATGAGAATGGTTCTTACTCTCTGACTATACCTTCTACTATAGAAAATATCGGTTATGGGACATACAGCATCTCTGTCACACATAATAAGTTTGTGAGCCGGATAATCCCCTTAAATACAACTAAGGATAAAGTTTTTGATATTCTCCTTGTGTCAACAGAGGCCAAAACACAAATTAAAGGGTTTGTCGGAACAGGATGTTCCAACGTTGACACACTATGCAAACTCCAGCCGGTAGAAGGGTGTACAGTAGAGGTAAGAGCCACATTCCCCCCTGTGGATGGACTGCTCCTGCCCGATGACATCGTGCTTTACACCGGGGTAATAAGGCTGAGGGCTGTCACCAATAAGCAGGGGTTATACAATATTGATAGTATTCCTCTTAGCAGCAACGGTGAAAAGGTATATGTAAGTGCCTTGAAAAACGGATATCCTGCTCCGTTAACCCAGACTTCTGTTTACAACAAATCATCAGAAGAGATTGACTTTAACCTGGTTCGGGAATTTGGAACATATAATAACGACACGGTTCTGATCGATCCTCTGGAGCCTGCAGATACCGATTCATTAACATTCTCTCTTTTCACCACCGGGCACTGCTGCTGTTCAGATTTCTGGAACAAAGGAGTCTCCGTTAAAGACACAATTATTTTCATTTCTTATATTGTAAGTGATACAAGTTGCTCAAAGTGCGATTGTGAATCAGCCGGTGCATGGGAACAGTTCAAGTCCGCACCCATCCCCGCAGGACACTATGCGATTTATACCAGTGAGGTAAATTATTGCCCCGGTGAAGCTTGCCATGTTGAAATTATGTCAAAGCAAGTGGGAGAGATTACAATCGATGCAGCTTCACCTATAAAACAAACAGTGATCAGAAAAAATCTGCCGGAAACAGCCAGCCTGAAAACGCTTGGTTCAAATCTGCTCATCTCGCTCCGGCAAAGCTCACTTATCACTCTCAAAATTTACGACATTCAGGGCGCACTACTCTCTGAAATACAAATGGGGAAACTTCCGGCCGGGAACCATAAAGTCGAGATGAAAAAACAGGGTAATGTGAGGGCAAGCGAAATGGTTATTGTTCAGATGAATGTTGATGGGGTATCAAGAGTGTCAAAAGGTGTCAGACTGTTTTATTAATAGTAAGCTTATCCGGGGAAACACCGGACTGAAGCATAAAGGGATGTCTGGCAAAATGAGCATGCGAAATAAACATGGTTTACTTGTAAGAGAAGTCTATATCCACATTACAAAATCGTTTTTTTACCCAAGCCGGCCTTGTTCGTAACTGGAGATGCATTTTTGCATATCAATTAAAATTGATTTAAATCTGATTCAAAAAACAGATGCCAAAACATATATTTTCTTCCTACAAATACAATTTGTAAATTAATTGCCTCTGGATTCTGACTGGACATACTTAAATTGGGTACTTTTATAAAGCCGAAGCATCAGTGTGCTTCTATATGCATATCCATGTTATTAATAGTTATTTCTCACTGTACTACAATTGAATACCTGAACGATTTCTCGATGAGAGGTTTACATAGCAGTTCCTTTTTACCCAGGCCGGCAGATTCAATTCCTGTTCCACATGCCCGGATTTCTGGAAGCGTTCAATATTCCAATAGTAACAATTTACACTACAATGATGGGAAACACGCTCCGGTTGATTCCAATGGGGCATTTCATTTTGAATCGATCACCGAGTATGAGTGTTACGGTAATTGTGGATATGTGGAACGTGTAATAATCGATTCTGCTTGTACCCTAAGTTACAAGGGCTCAAACATCCATTGGCGCACACCTCCTCTATTTACCAGTTTTTCCGCTGACTTTGGACCTTTCGCCAGAGTAATCTCTGTTTGCACACAAACTGATTATGCATTTATGGACAATGAGTTCTTCATTAATTTCAAAATGGGTCCATCAGTCCAGTTTTCTCCAGGTAATACCGGCATTCGGGCTGATTTTATATTTTCGATTGGAAACTATTATTACTCTTATGAAACCGTTAAACGTTATGCAAGTAACTATGTAGATTGGTATCTTGATAGACACGTCAATAATGCAGGTACCATATTCGGATTTTGTCCATATATAACAGTCAATACATTACGGGAATATTTACGCTTATGCTATTATTTTCAGGCTGGATATCAGCTCCAACTTCCCTTTTATTATGAAGATAGTTATTCTGTTAAACTATCCTACGCGCTTTTTAATTTAGGTATTTTTAAAAACATTTCAAATTATCAGATACTTGCCGGTGCCCGTTTCGCATTTGAAACGAAACACAACTATTACGATGATCCTCATCCAAATCTTCGCAAGCGTAATAAGGCTGGTACGCCATTTTTCCCCACGTTTTTTGTTAATGCATCCTATAATATTAATTTTCATAAAAGAAAGTGACTTGCTTTATGTGAATAGCTCCAAAATTTTTTCCAGCCCATGCAAAAGGAAGCGGTAAAACAGATGAGAAGATAAATTCAACTGGGAGAAATAAATGGAGGCCCGAGGCAAGACCGGTTTCCTAACCAGGCTGAAGTGAAAGAAGGAGACACACTCTTCCAGAACTCTTATCCTTCATTAGTCAGCGTCTATATCGCAATCTTTATCTATTTCCCACATCCCAAAAATCATCGCCACCAATTTCAAGGTACCTCTAAATTATTCAGTTTTCAAGCGAGGCCGAGCGAGAATTTTCTGCACAAGACGCATGAGTGAGGCAAATCCACTGTGATTCGTCGATTGAGTTCAACGCAGTGCAGTAGAATTCGAAGCCGGCAGCAGCGTAAAATGAATTTTTAAAGGTACCCTTCAGGTACGAAATCCTTTTTCAGTTGCAATTTACCCCTAATACCGCTATAATTATAAATATGACCACCTCCTTTAACGCACCATTATCGGGACTCGCGGCTGCGGCTTTATCGCAGGATATCACCGCAAACAACATCGCCAATATCTCAACTCCCGGCTATAAAGAAAAAAGAGCAATCCAATCTGAATCGGCCACTTCAGGAACCTTCATTTCTTCTGTTCAAACAACAGACAAGGAACCGGATCTCGCCGGAAGCATGGTTGACCTCTCAATCAACAAAAACACCTACACAGCAAACCTGAAAGTGATCAAGGCACAGGATGGAATGCTGGGGACCCTTCTGGACATAATCAGATAAGCATTGCCTTCTCGACCATGCGCCGATACTAATTTATTGTACAGTTTAATATTCACATTTCGGGAGAATACATGATTAAGAAGCCTGTAATCGATAAAACATTCGAGATGGATCTCAACCACACCTACCTTCAATACCGGCGCATGAAAATTGTCGCCACCATCGGCCCCGCAACACAAAGCCCCCGGATGCTCAAAAAACTGATCTCCGCCGGACTTAACGTGGCGAGAATAAATTTCTCCCATGGTGAAGCTTCCGAACATGTAAAGGTGATGGCTGACATACGGAAAGCCGCTCAACAACTCGATAAATCGGTGGCGATTCTTGCTGATCTGTGCGGCCCGAAAATCAGAGTCGGGAAATTCAAAAATGACTTTATCTCACTGAAAGAAAACTCAGTCATAACCATAACAACTGATTCCCTTACCGGTGATGACGGTCTGATTCCTTCTCAATACAAAAGGCTTGCTAAAGAGGTAAAAACCGGGGAAACGATTCTTCTTGACGATGGAAATCTTGAACTGAAGGTTGTAAAAGTTGTTGATGATCGCAACCTAAAAGCCAGGGTAATACGGGGAGGAGTCCTGAAAAACAATAAAGGCATGAACCTCCCTTTTACCAATATGAAAATCTCTGCATTGACCGATAAAGATAAGCGGGATGTACGGTTCGCTATCGAAGGAGGGGCAGACTATATAGGTTTATCTTTTGTAAGGAGCCCCGAAGACATCCGGGATTTAAGAAAACTGCTCAGGAAACTGGGCGCTGAGAACAAACACATTATCGCCAAAATTGAAAAACCTGAGGCACTTGACAATATCGGAGAAATCATAAAACTCTCCGATGGAATAATGGTGGCAAGAGGAGATCTGGGGGTAGAACTGCCTGCAAAAAAGGTTCCCCTCATCCAAAACAAGCTGATCCAATTATCCAATCATGATAATAAGCCGGTTATAGTTGCCACACAGATGCTTGAGTCGATGATTTCAAACTCCCGCCCGACAAGGGCAGAGGTCACAGATGTAGCAGGAGCGTGCCAGGCAGGGGCTGATGCTGTGATGCTGTCAGGAGAAACCGCCGTTGGAAAATACCCCATTGAGGCTGTAGAGATGATGGATTCCATCTTGCGGGAAACTGAAGCATATCAGTTTTTTTCTCAAAAGGGTAAATTTACTAAAGCGGCACCCGACCTGAATGGCGAACTGCACGAGGCAATAGGAACCTCAATCGCTCAGCTCTCACGGGACCTGATGGTGCGTTCTGTACTGGTGATGAGCAGAAGCGGTTATTCAGCCAGGCTGATCTCAGCAGACCGCCCTGCTGCACCGATTCTGGCTCTGGTCCAGGATGAACAGGTGCGACGCAGACTGAATCTGCTCTGGGGAGTTTACCCCTTCCCCATCAAGAAGGGTTACGATATCAAAGATGTCCCCGCGTACGGTGAAAAATTAATCAAGAAACTGAAACTTGGACAAAAAGACGACTTCCTGCTTCTTCTGGCAGGCTTGACAGAACAAGTTACACCTACGAATTCAATTCTGATCCACAGAATAAGCTGATTTAAGCTGGTCAGGTTCGTTTGAGGCGCAGGTTCTTCAGCTTTACCCAGTGATGCTGTAGCCAAAACCAAAGATCTGTAACTGGATGTTGCCTCAATAAAAAAGGGGCCGCCGAGCGGTCCCCTTAAAAACCGGTGGGCAATTTTTTTCAGGCACTGATCTGAATTTTGCGCGGCTTTACTTCTTCTCTTCGGGGAAGCACAATTTCCAGGACTCCGTTTTCCAGCTTTCCTGATATTTTGTCTTTGTCAAATTCTGCACTTATTGAAAAAGCACGGTAATAGTCGCCGATATCAAATTCCTTAAGCAGTGAGCTGCCCTCCGGTTCTTTAAAGGAATCTTTCGCTTTCACAGACATCACATTGTTCTGGTCAACCTCAACACTAACATCACCCTTGCGCACTCCAGGGATATCTATCGTAAATATCAGGGCTTCCCTGTTATCGTAAATATTTACATCCGGTGAGTATGAGTTGCCTGGAGAAATAAGCTGCTCAGCGGAGCTTCTTTCTACCGGAACCTGTCCTCTTTTTGAGAGCTCAGCCATTTTTCCTCCTGACTCAAGCTTCGATGCTTATCTGTTTAGGTTTGGCCTCCTGGGATTTTGGAAGCGTTACGGTGAGAATGCCGTCTTCAAAGCGGGCCTTTATTTCGGCACTGTTTATCCGTACCGGAATTCTGATTGTTTTTTCAAATTCCCCCTCTGGCTGTTCTCTTCTCAGAAGTTCCGATTTGCCGTATTTAGGGAGCTCCCTTTTTCCTGCAACTGTCAGGTTTCCATCGCTGAAATTGATACTGATATTCTCTTTTGGGACACCGGGAATTTCGGCCGCCAGAATCAGATCATTTTTATTGTCGTAGAGATTCACCAGCGGAAACTCATATTCACTGGTGCCGAAAAAAGGGATTCTTGAGAACACCCGGTCCATCTCCCGGCGCATCCTCTCTACTTCTTTGAATGGATCCGTTGCCCAGAGCATAATTAATCCTTTCTAAAAAGTTTATTCTATGTTAATTTTCACACTCTTTGAGGTCTGTGCCTCTTTTTTAGGTATCAGGATTTTCAATACCCCGTTGGAATATGAGGCTTTAGAGTTTTCCCAGTTAAGATTCTCTCCAAGAGAAATCTCTTTTTTAAAAGAGCTGAATCTGCACTCCTGAAATGCTTCTTCTTCTGTTTTTCTCTCTTTTTCTTCTTTTTTCTCACCGCTTACTGTAAGAACACCCTCTGAATAGCTTACCGAGAGCTCATCCTGAGATAGCCCCGGCACCTCTACCCGCACATTTACCTCTTTTTCTGTTTCTGCAATATCAACTAAAGGTGACTCTTTCAGAAAATCCCTGAAAGTATCAATCGGACGCTCCAGAATATTCATCACTGAACCCAACGGACGCTCCAGAAAGTCTGAAATCACCCCCAGGTCGCCTCTTTTTTGTTTTCTGCTGGAATTCATTTCTGTTTACTCCTTAACAAACAGTAGACCGCAATTTTTTGAGAAGCCGCAGTGTATACTATAATGGATATCAAATGCCATACCATCAGACAGGGCCCTTACAATTTATCTCTGTTTCCCTTACCCCAGGGCCATCTCCCGGTCATCTCTACTTCGAGGGTAAAACTGAGAAATGTACGTATCAGGACTATTGCACCCAGAACCGCAACATTTTCCAGAGTTGGAATGGTGGCCACGGTGTTGATGATATCTCCACCGACCATAAACTCCAGACCCAGAAGAATCGATTTTCCAAACTGCTCCCGGTAGGTGTTAAAAACTACTGAGCTGATTTTCTGTTTTTTCCAGTTCCGAATGGCCGCAAAGGTTGAATAGAGTGCCCCCAGCAACACTATCCCTATACCCAGTACCTCCAAAAACCGTCCGACCAGAGCAATATGCTGCATATCTTTATTGCATCAAGCAAATTGCGTACTGCAATGTTTGAGGATCAAACAGAGGACAGGGGCTCTTAGCTCTTGACTTGCGACTTGTGACTTGTGACTTGTGACTTAACACGCACTTTAATCGTAATCTCTACAGAAACTCTTCAGAGGAGTGAAAAAATGAAAAAATTTCAGATTTCAGACAAAGAAGACCTTGTGCTCAAAGATGT
>JAAYYB010000171.1 GCA_012515615.1 Fibrobacter sp. | reverse complement strand
GTATTTGACAACGGTGCCGGAGGCGGAATAACTGCCATGACCGATTCTGTTCATGGACAATCAAGCAGCGGGCAGGGCAATCAGATCGGTGCAGGCCAGAATCTTTATTATTTCTCCTATGGTGGGGAAGCATCTAAAACAAACGGCAAAGGCTCCTGGTCAGTTTTACAAGATAGGGGTTTTTATGCAATAATCCGCCAGAGCGGCACCCTCAACGGGCTTCCCTACACAACCGATTACACTATACACGGATCAGGAAAGATTTACATAAAAACTACTCTCAGCAATACCGGCGGTGACGTATCAGGCAAGACTGTAATGTGCGTAGCAGAACGAAAATCTGTTGCAACCATGTCTGCACTGAGCGGAAATTCTACCGCAAGCCTTTCACCTTATGTTCTTTTGTCATCTAATTCAGCCGGGCACAGTGATATACTGCTTTCTATAAAAGATCTGTGGAACACTTCCAACGGCGCGGCTAACTCGGCAACTGGTTTCTACAGCAATGCATCAAGCGGCTATACTGGATATGAGCATAATTCCTATTCTCTGAATGCGGGCCAGAAACAGGTCTGGGAATTTATGCTTGACTTTGTGCATGATTGCTGGAATGATACCTTGGGAGTGGGAGAGGTAAGCGATGATTACCGCTCTCCTGACAGTCTTGAAATGATTGCCGGGACGCTTCTGATGGAGAAATCATGGGAAAAGCATCTTCGCGGGCACTGGAAGATGGATGAAGGGGCCGGAGACACCATAAGAGACAATTCAGGTAACAAACGTCACGCAAAAACTACCGGCACATGGGCAAGCGGCAGATGGTCGGGTGCGCTGGGGTTAAATGGATCACAGAGTGCGACTTACCCGGATAATGCCGATTTTGACGGAACCGATTTCTTTACAGTAATGGCGTGGGTCAAAACCAATACCGGGGCCTTTACGGCATCATCTGTGGTAGCCGGAAAGATCAACGGTTCAAACGGATGGAAATTGACTGGAAACGGATCTGACCAGGTTGTTCTTACCTGTAATGGAACTTCTGTAACAGGAACCAGGGATGTTGGTGATGGCTCATGGCACCATGTCGCCACGTGTTTTTCACCATCAAAGGTTATTTTGTACGTTGACGGCCGTCTGGATAAGATCAGCACCGGAACTTACAGCGTGACAGCTAATGACAATGCCCTTGTTATTGGAAATGGTCTTACCGGAACGCTTGACGATGTGCGATACTACCACGATTACATTTCGGAAAATACACTGAAGGCGATCTACCAGCAGGGATTCCGTTCATCGGAAGGCTTTTACGAACTGCGGGCAGACAACAACGGCTCTATCAGCCTTAAAATTGACGGGGGCTCAATCAGTAGAAATTTTCCAGTTTTTCTGATTAACAACTACTGGGCAGAGACTAAACCGGCGGCTGGATGTGTAGTTCTTAATGGGGCATCTTTAAATGAAGACACCGATTATCATGTGCATTTTGACAATCAGAACAATCAACTGATCATAGGACTTAACAAGATTATTTCATCTGATGAAGCCTGTCTTTACATCGACAACGATTTCGAAGATGGCCACATGATGAGCGGTGAGACTAAAAAGATGAGCTGGGGTGTGGTGGATGCCGGTGATTATGACCATTTCTGGGTAAAGAATTTCTCAAGGACCAACTTCGGAGGCAGCACGTCGAATGAGTGGTATGTGAATTGGAAGATGGTCAAAGGTACGGATAATAAATCAAAAGATGGTGAGATCTGGCACATGGCCAGTTCGGTAAAGAACCCAGGGATTGCCGCGGATACAACATCTACGACAAACTTGATTCCAGGTGGCGACTCGTGGTATTCGACAATGGGAAATCTAAATTTTAAACTTGGCACTGCAGAATCAAAATCAAGCGAAGATGTTACGAATGCTTTTACGTATGCGGTAGAAGAAAGCTCCTCTGTCCGTGTGTTACTCCGGGTTAACGAGCGGAAAGTCAGTGATAATTTACAATTTAAAGTTGTTACAAGGTGGGCTGTTTATCCGACGGGTCAGTTTTTCAGATCTGACAGTATTTATCAACAGGAGGTCGTACCTTCATTTTGTTATTTCGGTTTGTATATGGATGACCAGACAAATGCGTCAATTTACATGAATAAAAACAGGATGCGGGCGGGGGTTATCTATTCCAGCGGTTTGCCGGATTTCGCCACCTGCTGGCTCTCTTTTAAAAATGATGGCGGATACCAGCAATATCCTTTTGACAGCGATACAATCACCAGCGTGAAGGACAACGGCCGGGTTGGAATCGATTACTATGATGGATCACCTTCAGCCCTTTGGAACTCTCTAAGCATCCAGACAGCCTATTATTTTGACATGCAAAAGTCCGATATGAGCAATGGATTTGTAGATTCTGTGGCAAACGGAGTTCAGTTTATTGGAACCAGCGGGGGAGCCGCGCTCAATGTCTCGACTGGAACCCTTCTATCCGGCGCTTCTGCTGCCGCAGGTGACCTCAACGGCGATGGCTTTAATGAACGTGAAGGCGCATACGTGATCGAAGCCTCTGACAATACAGTCAATTTCAAAATCCCGGCCAGAAATGATACCTGCAGGTTTTATCCTGCTTTCCGACTTACCAAATATTACGCGTCAAACAGTCCTCAGTACATCTTCCTTTACAATTCATCCGGAGATACCGTCCCTTTGCTTGAGGGGTATCAATACAATGCATGGGTTAACAGGATAAATAGAGAGCTGGTGGTGCAGATAGACAGTGTGTTCTGTGATTCTGTTGGAATTTTCATATCCGCAGACAGGACTTTAGCTGTAACTTTATCGGAATTCTGGGCCAGAGGGGGACAGAACTGTGACACGATCGGCTGGAGAACAGAAAGCGAGAATGAGAATCTGGGATACAATCTCTACAGAAGAGTCAAACCGTCATTTTTCGACAGTTTGAATACTTTGAAGGGAAAGAAAGGTGCTGCAGACGGTGCGGTTGTGCTGCTGAAGGAGAAGGCTCTCAACAGCGGAGATACCGGCTGGGTTCTTCTGAACGATGAAATTATTCCGGGTGCACCCTCGGGATTATCCCATGGCTCCAGGGATTATACATGGATAGATAAGAATGTCTACAATAATGTTCTTTACGAATACAAGCTTGTTTCAGTTGATTACAAAAACGCTACAGAGGAGTTCGGGCCTGTAGAAGCGATGCCCTCGGGTCTTGCCAGAATTTACCATCTGGGAGCCAACTTCCCCAACCCGTTCCGCCGCTTCACAGTGATTCGCTTTGAGCTGCCGGTTGAATGCAGGGTGACACTTAATATCTACAACCTTCAGGGTCGACTTGTACGCAGGCTTATTACTCCAGATAAACCTCTGCGCGCCGATTCTCATCAGATCACGTGGGACGGCAAAAACGATATGGGCCGTCAACTGGAAGCGGGACCGTATGTTTACCGTATAACTGCCGGACGATTCACAAAATCGAGGGTGATGATAATGCTGGAGTAGATCTGTGTTGCATTGCGTTGGACAGAATCTATCCGGCCTGTGGGGCTCTGCTATTTTATTTTGGAAGAGGGCGTCCCCGATACAAGCAATAAGCAAGAATAAAGAGTTTCTGGAAGAGGGTGTCCCCTCTTTCGCTCCAGCCCGTCGAAGACGCCGGTCTTCCGCTATCACCCCGTGTTGTCCGTCATTTGAACAGGCAGGTATGGTTATCACATTTTCAAACGCCTTTGCGGCCGCAGAGGCGAACTGGTGGTAGATTAAAATTTTATTATAGCCTTGAAGAAACAAGTACGTACCATAATGTTGAAAGGTTAGTTTATCGTTCAGCGTTCAGAGGTTAAGAGGTTAAGAGGAACACGTGACCCATGTGGTATACGGGATTCATTCTTGGTGAACGCTGAACATTGAAAGGGGAGAGGTTCACCCTTCGACAAGGAGTTCAGGGCGAGCGGGACGGTGTCTCTTATGTTTTATTATCAACCTGCAATGCCGCTCACACTGTTTATAGAAGTGTGAGGTTAGGGGTAAATTCCCTGGCCAGCCTGAAAGGCTGATCTATTTCAGCGAAGGGCAACGCCCTGGAAAATTAATCCAAAGAACGAATTATTCCTGAAGCACTGAAAGTGCGTACTAAAAGGTTGTTTAATCCCGGATATATCGTTTATCGTGGCCCACTCTGTAAAAATCAAGGATTCCCTCAGGCATTAAAACAACCATTTCGTCCGCTCTTTCAGAGCTTAAAGAAACGTTTCCGGTTTCCGGCTTTCCAGGGTGTTGCCCTTCGCCAGGATAGGTTGCCCTTTCAAGGGCAATTCGGGAATTGGAATGGGAATATTTTTTCAATGGAAAGGCTTCTGTATCGAAGTGTGAGAATTAGTGTATTTCACCCTTCGACAAGGGTGAGCGGAAGGATACTGAACGTTGAGCGTAGCACGGCGGAGGGGGCATTCTTGGCGAACGCTGAACGCTGAACAAATCCTGCCCAAAAATGCTCACTATTATATGAAGGCATGATTTATTTTATATAACTTTTTCCTCTGAAACAAGGAGCCTATTTTGAACAAAAAAGTTATAGACAGAGCTGCTGATAATATCCGGATTCTTACTGCCGCCATGGTTGAACAATCCCGATCCGGTCATCCCGGGGGGGGCATGGGGGGCGCAGATTTTGTAAATATCCTTTACAGCGAGTTTCTGAATTATGATCCTTCCGATCTGGGATGGTCTAACAGGGATCGTTTTTATCTTGATCCGGGTCATATGTCACCGATGCTCTATTCTGTGCTGGCTCTTTGCGGGATCTTCAGCATGGAGGAAATTAAGAATTTCCGTCAGTGGGAAAGTACAACTCCAGGACATCCGGAAAGACACATTGGCAAAGGGATTGAAAACACCTCCGGACCACTGGGCCAGGGGCATGCAATGGCTCTGGGAGCGGCAATAGCCGAGAGATTTCTTGCCGCCAGATTTGGCGAATGGACATCGCATAAAATTTATGCATACATATCTGACGGAGGAGTTCAGGAGGAGATCTCACAAGGCGTAGGGCGGCTCGCGGGGCATCTTGGACTCAGCAATTTTATAATGTACTACGATTCAAACAATATCCAGCTTTCAACACTTGTTACAGATGTAACAAGTGAGAAAACGGCTCTGAAGTATCAAGCGTGGGGCTGGAATGTGATCACTATTGACGGTAACAATTCCGATGAGATCCGTTCTGCTCTTAGAGCTGCAAACCAGGAGAAGGAAAAACCCACGCTTATCATCGGAAATACAATAATGGGTAAAGGGGCCAGGGCTGCTGACGGAAGCAGCTATGAATCCAGGGTATCAACCCATGGAATGCCTCTTTCAGAAGCCGGTGCTTCTTTCGAAAAAACAGTCCAGAATCTTGGCGGTGATCCACAGGCTCCTTTTACCGTGTTTTCTGATGTAAAAGAGTACTATAAGGCAGCTGCGGA
The DNA here is from genome assembly GCA_012515615.1 of Fibrobacter sp. Taxonomy (GTDB): domain Bacteria; phylum Fibrobacterota; class Chitinivibrionia; order Chitinivibrionales; family Chitinispirillaceae; genus JAAYIG01. Next base: position 2,519 of record JAAYYB010000171.1, on the reverse strand, counting down.
GCAGAAGATAAAAGCTGCGGCGGTCAGGAAAGCGGAACAGAAAAAATGGGAAGCAGAGAACCCGGATCTGGCGCGTAAATGGGCGCAGTTCTGGTCTGGAAAACTTCCTGAAATTGACTGGGCTTCAATACCGCAGAAACCAGGGATTGCCACCCGTGCAGCATCGGGCAATGTACTCGGGAGCTTCGCCCGCACAGTAGAGAACATGATTGTTTCATCGGCAGATCTCAGCAACAGCGACAAAACCGACGGGTTTCTCAAGAATTCAAAGGCCATCAAAAAAGGCGATTTTTCAGGTGCTTTTCTGCAGGCTGGAGTTGCAGAACTTACTATGGCAGCGGTGATGAATGGAATCGCTACTCATGGAGGAGTAATTCCTGTATGTGCAACGTTCTTCGTTTTTTCCGATTACATGAAACCTGCGATAAGGCTTGCGGCATTGATGAATCTTCCTGTGAAGTATGTGTTTACACATGATTCATTCAGGGTTGGTGAAGACGGCCCGACACACCAGCCGGTGGAACATGAAACACAGTTAAGGCTGCTTGAGAAGATGGCAAATCTTGAGGGGAAAAGAAGCATGCTTGTACTCAGGCCCGCGGATTCTCAGGAGACCACTGTTTCCTGGAAAGTTGCCCTTGAATTTGACGGTCCTTGCGCATTAATCCTTTCCAGACAGAATATAAACGACTTGCCTGCATTCGAGGGTTCAACAAGGTTCAAAGATGCACTGGGTGCATGTAAAGGTGCATACATTGCGCTTGATTGCAATGGAAAGCCGGATCTGATTCTGGTCGGGAATGGTTCAGAAGTTGCTACTCTTATAGAGGGCGCAAAAAAGCTGACATCCGGAAATGGTCTGAAAGTAAGAGTCGTTTCTGCTCCTTCAGAAGGACTCTTTGCTGATCAGCCCTCTGAATACCGTCAGAGTATTATTCCATGCGGTATACCTGTTATGGGATTAACTGCCGGTCTTCCGGATGCTCTTCAGGGACTTACCGGGCCTCTGGGCAAAGTGATCGGACTTCAGAGGTTTGGTGCATCGGCACCTTACAAGGTCCTTGATGAGAAGTTCGGGTATACTGCGGAAAATGTGGTCGTTCAGGCATCAAATTACCTGAAAGAGTACGAAATGATGCTGAATGATCTGATTCCCGATGGAGTATGCAGAGGGTAGCGGGAGAGTTTGATGCCGCTTCTTTTGCGGTTTCAATACACAAACCTTCTATCAACCTGACTTATGCACCCGGATCAGGGCAAGTTGCACCTATCTCTTGTACATAAAGGTTTTCATAAATCGCAGATGTTCCACAAATGTGGTGCACCTGCGGTTTGTTGAGGTCTTTCTGCTGCAAGGTTTAAATCTACTTCGTTTCTTCCCGGATAAATAAGTTAGTATCAACCTAAAGAGGCCTGTTATGAAAATTGGAATTGTAAGTGATACACACCGTAATATCGAATATCTGGAAAAAGTCGCAGACTGGGCAATAAAGAAACAGAAAATCGCGGCCTTGTACCACCTTGGAGATGACTATGATGATGTAGCCGGATTGGCTGATCGGTACATTGAAATAGTGCAGGTTCCAGGAATCTACGACGAACGTTACAAAAACGGTACTCTTCAGGCTAAAACCTTTGAACTTGTTCTGGGTCTTACCTTAATGCTTGTCCATAGTTTCGATAAAGATGTTACCGAAAAGGATATTTCCAAATCTGATATTATTCTTTCAGGCCACACTCATCACTGGCAGCTTGAGCTTGAGGATGGGCGCTTTTACATGAATCCGGGACACCTTAAAGGTCCTTTAGATAAAAATATGCCACCCACTTTTGGAATACTGAACATTTTAGATAGAGAAGTTACTGCATCAATTTACGATCTCAACTTCACGCTTGTTGAATCTGTTGAGCTTGTGAGGGCTGAAAACGGCCTTTACAAAGCATCCTGATTATATCCACCGGAAGCTGATTAAGTCTTCTGAACGAAGTTTTGCCCCGGAGGTGACTTTGTGATTTACCGTGTTAAGTCACTGTTTCACTTGAAGGTGATTACCACCCTCACTATCGGATCCGATATGATTTTTAACCAAGATTTCAACATACAAGATGAGTTAGTGGTTTCCCACAGGTTGCTTTTAACGAGTTAAGTTAATATCTCACCCCAGAGATGACTTAGTGCCAAGACTCAGGGTTCCTGTTTCACCTCAGGGATGAAATAGTGACAATGCTAAATTCCCAAAATCATCTCTGAGGTGACATAGTGCCTCAACCCCTCAGACTCCCTAATTCATCTCTGGGAGCGAAAAAACAAGCTTTTTCCAAGTTTCTATCCCTCTTCGGTTTTTGTCACGGTTTTTGCAAGTCCTTTTCCATCCGGTATCCTCTTTACCACAAACAACAAAGGATCAATCATGTGCACCCAACCCAGAATGGTCGTTCCTTTCGCTTTCTACCAGGTTACATCAAAAAGCATCTGTGGTCAGAAAATCTTTCCCGATAATACCCTTAAGACCTTTTTT
>JAAYYB010000017.1 GCA_012515615.1 Fibrobacter sp. | reverse complement strand
CAGAGTCCATCGAATTCGCCGGAATGAAATGCCCCCAGTGTTATTCCCCCGCCGCAGGGGAGACGGAAAAGAAGCGGTGCCGGGACACCAGCCCTGAAAAACCAGGTGGCGGCATTGAGTCCAAGCTGGGTAACCGCCTCAGTAGAGAAATCCGCAAACTGGAACTCCATTATGGGACGTGATCCTGTCTGAGAAGCGCCCAGACAGAAACCTACTGTAGCTGACTCGCAGATCGGGGTATTGATCACTTTCTGTGGGCCATGCTTATCAATCAGCCCTTTGCATGTTTTAAAGGCAGAACCATATACACCTATATCCTGTCCGCAGATAAATGCGTTTTTGTTTTCCGTAAGCAGATAATCAAGAGCTGCATTGACAGCGTTAAGGTTACGGGCTCCGGGAAGGCTGAATGGTTTTATTTTCGAGACTTCAGCCGGTGCATACACATTCCAGTTCTGTTTCACAGGGGATGGACGGGCACAGGCAAGTGCCTCGCTGACAACCTCCTCTAAAGATTCATTCATGCTCTGTTCGAGTGCCGAAATCTCTTCTTCTGTAAAGCCACATTCATTCAGGCGGATACGGGCTTTTCTTAGGGGTTCTCTTTTCTGCCATTCCTGTCGCTGCTGATCGGTGATATATTCTGCGTTATCGTAAACCGCATGTCCCTCAAGTCGCAATGTCATGCATTCAATAATTCTGGGCAGAGAGTCATTTTTCATGCCCTCAAGGCTGTCAAAAACTGCATTGTATACTTCCCAGACATCTGTGCCGTCAATTGTACGCCCCTCAATACCGTAAGCGGCAGCCCGGTCAGAAAGGTGTTTGCAGTTGTACTGAAAATTTGCGGGAGTTGAGAATGCATACTCATTATTTTCGATGACAAAAAGAACCGGGACCTTCTGCACCGAGGCCATGTTCAGGGATTCATGAAATTCTCCTGTGCTGCTCCCGCCATCACCTATAGTTGTGAGCCCGTAGACTTCATCACCGTTTCTTCGTGCCGCCCAGACTCCTCCTACAGCTGGCGCAAGCATGCTGCCCAGGTGGCTTATCATGGGGAAACGTCTCATTTTTGCATCTCCGTGATGGACATTGCCCTCGCGACCGTGAGTCGGACTTTTTTCATTTGCAAGATATTGACAGATCAGGGAAAACGGTGTTGCACCGGCTGCCAGATGGGCACCAAGGTCACGGTGCAGAACGGAGATGATGTCCTCACCGGGTCTGAATGGAAGCGCTATTCCGGTGGCTGTAGCTTCATTTCCATTACAGAGAATAACTGTACCCTTTACGTACCCTTTCCTGAAGAGCTCCTTGAACTTGATATCCATTATTCTGGACAGGTACATATAATAATAGGCAACGGGATATAGCTGCTCTTTTGACATCCTTATGGGATACCGTGTGAGAGAACTTTTAATCTCTTGTAAGGTTAAAGGTTGTCTGGGAGTTGCTGTGAAAATAAGAGCCTCCTTGAGCAGTTTTTCATGTAAAGGTCTAAAATAAGTGTTTCGTAGTTAAACGCCAACCAATAAATTCAGGCCAGCCGGGTTTTCAGGAGTAAACTTTAAGTGGATGCGAGGGTAAATAAACGCGCAAAGTGTATAAGAATCAAGGGGTTGGGATACCGTGGGCATAGAAAAATTCTGCCCGGTCTAAATTGCCTCCACAATTAGACCTGTGACTTGTGACTGCTTGTATATTATAAAGATCCGAGTCTGACCGATCTTTTCCTGGAGAGAAAGAATGTTTCCGTTGCGAGATGAAAACCCGACGCTGAGAACCTCAGTGGTTACCTATTTTATAATATTTATCAATATTATAGTCTGGGTTTTTCTTCAGGGCATGGGAACCGAACCGGCACTGATCAGCTCTGTTTGTAATCTGGGGTTGATTCCAGGAGAGCTCCTGGGAAAAATACCAGACGGCTACCGCATGTCTCTTCCCGGCGGTCTGACCTGTTTTCTTGATGGTAATCCGGACTGGTATACCCTTATAAGCCATATGTTTGCTCACGGCGGATGGTTCCATATCATAGGCAATCTTTGGTTTCTGGCAATCTTCGGAGATAATGTAGAGGATTCCATGGGCAGAGGGAGGTATCTTCTTTTCTATCTTCTGTGTGGAGTTGCAGCCGCAGGCGTACAGATGCTGATTCACCCGTCAAGCCTGGTCCCCATGGTGGGCGCATCAGGGGCGATCAGCGGCGTTATGGGAGCCTATGCGGTTCTTTATCCCAGAAGCCCGGTTCACATGCTGGTGATTTTTGGAATCTTTATAGATAAGATTATAGTTCCTGCATACTTGATGCTTGCATACTGGTTTTTACTTCAGCTCATCAGTGCAATTCCTACTATTGGAGGTCAGGAAGGCGGTGTAGCATTCTGGGCACATATAGGCGGATTTGCCGCCGGAGTAATTCTAATATTTTTATTTCGGGACCAAAAGCGGGTTCAAGCACACAGAAAAGCCATTTTCAGACGCTGGGGAAGATAGGAACTTAAGGTTCCAATTACTACAGGCAGATTATATCTTATCATGATTGCTCTCTGTGTTCTTCGCAGAAACAGGACTGTTTAAAAAACCAGTACCATATCCGGCCAACAACAGAGCGGGGTTCAGGCATGATCTCTGTCAATAATCATATTCATTCCCCATATTCTTTCAGCCCTTTTGACACTATTGAGCAGGTTGTAAAGCAAGCCGGTGAAGAGATGCTTTCGGTCCTTGGTATCAGCGACACAGGCACCTTCGAGGGCTTCAGTGAATTTGAATCTGCATGCGAAGCACATGGCATATATCCTCTGTTCAATGTTGAATTTGAAGCCAGGCTGAATAATCCTGTCAATTCCAGAAAGATTCTTCTCTGCGGCAAGGGCTTAAATCAGTCGCCCTCATTTTCTACTGATGCCTCCAACCTGATGGCTTCGATCTGGAAAGGGACTCAGGACAGGATATGGAAAATGCTTGCTATTCTTAACGAATACCTTAAGGCTCAGGGACTGGATATAAATCTCACCTATAACGGGGTACGTAAAGTTTACGCCAGAAATTCGGTAAGGGGCCGCCATGTTGCCCGTGCCCTCTACATGTCTCTTATAAGGAAATGGAAAGATCCCCTTAAACTCAATCTGGCTTTCAAACGTCTTTTCGATGATGTATCATACAGTGCCGACTACTTAAATGCAACAGCCATTCAAGAGGAGATTTGCAGAAGACTGTTTGGAAGTGGTAAAGTAGCTTTTGTGAAGAAGAAACCGGAGGGACTGCTCTGCCTGCAGGAGGCAAAGAGAATAATTCTTGAAGCAGGGGGAATTCCATGTTATCTTTTGTCGGCTGATGAAGTGTCTGCCCTTGATGGGACCCCCAATCCGGCATCGGGACTGGCTCGCAGGCTTATGGAGATGAGGATTTATGCAATTGAGTTCATTCCCAACCAGATGTCTTTTGACCTGCTGAAAAAATGCGCACTCTATTTTCACAAGAATGGTTTTTGTGTGACACTGGGCACCGGGTGCTCTACATTTGAGTGCGGGTCACTTGTTCCTGTCTGTAAAAATGGAGAAGCCCTGGATGAGGAACTGCAAAAAATCTCTTATGAAGGGGCTTGCATTGTAGCGGCAAACCAGGAAATGCACAGGCTGGGACACACCGGATTTGTCGATATAAATGGAGAACGCGTGGTTACAGGTAATAACCTGAAAGCGTTCATACATTCCGGTGATGAATTGATAAGGGAAAGACTGGCACGCAGTCTGGCCCAGAAGCAGGTCAGTTTATAATAGTATTTACCTGATCTGACTTCACAATTTTGATGTGCCTGTAGTGTGGTGCATTATTGCGATTTGTTTAGAGTTGCGCAATGCGATTCTGCTTTGATATTAGTAAGAATTGATTATAGGGGCAGGGCAAAACAAAAACTGAAAGGCAAAAGATGAAACGTATTCTACTAATGTTATCACTTCTCTTTGTTGCATGTGACGAAACGACAAATCCAACGGATCATAATCATTCAATATTCGAGGAAGTTACTGTTCTGAACCTTTTGAAAGACAATGGGATGGTTTTAATTCCTGCGACTGATTCAACTTTCACCTTCAGTGATTCTACTATTGGCAGTATTTCGGTAACGTTAAAGAATGATTTCTATATTGATTCGATTGAAACCACACAGAAACTATATGCAACAATAATGGACTCTATTTATGAGTGGTACCGAGATCCATTAGATTGGTCTAAATACAACAGCGGAGATTCTTTCCCTGCTTACGGTGTTACATGGTATCAGGCAGTCTTATTCTGTAATGCCCGGAGTAAATTTGATGGATATGATACGGCATATTCATACGATTCTATTTCATGGGAGATTTGCGCTGATACATGCATGAGGATAAAAGGTTTAAAAACAACATTTGAGTCAGATGGTTACAGATTACCAACAGAAGCAGAATGGATTTATGCTTGTCAAGCCACTTCTGTTGAAGAGTATTTTTGGGGAAATGACACCTCTTTGGCCAAAGAATATTGCTGGTATCAAATAAACAGTGGAAATGAAGTAAAGGAAACCGGAAAGAAATATCCAAATCAATTTGGCCTGTATGACATTCTTGGTAATCTTGAGGAATATTGCAATGACATTTACTCACCATTTGACTCATCAATTCTCACTGACCCAACTGGACCAGAAACAGGAAGTTTTATAGTCAAACATGGTGGAGCATTTTATCAACCAATTGGATATCAGAATATTGCTAAACGTCAAAAGACGAATCCAGAGTCATCTACAAACTATACTGGATTCAGAACAGTAAGAAGACCGAAGAAATAAAGATGCCCTGCCCTGATGAAAGGCAAAGCAGAATCGCACAGACGCACAACAGCGGCAATACAAAAGTTTACTCCATTACATTCCGTAAACCTTCGTATGTGCCGCAAAGCGTTGGCCGAAATATCCCGTCGCATGAAAGGCAAAAGACATAAGAGCCGCGCAAAAGAAAAAACCAACCAAAGATAAGCTGCCCTAGACTTATGTATTTCCCCAGGTGAGTTAGTGATTTAACGAGTTAAGTCACTTTTTCCCTCAAGAGGTAATTCACCCCAGAGATGAAATAGGTACTTTGGAATTAGTCACTAAATCATCTCTGGGGCTACAGTTAGGTACTATGCGCTTTTACTCTGCTCATAAACTCCCTTGAATTCTCCCTTATTCCCCTTTTATCCTGCAACAGTGCACCGCCTAATAGAAGAACCGAATCATTTCCATATTCGCTGATCATTTCCCCTAACCTCTGAAGGTTCATCCCGCCAGCAGGGCAGGGAAACGACCTCTTCCATCCGATCTCCTCTCTGAGGGAAGAGGCAAGGCTGAGGCACTCCTGTTTACTAAACGGGAATCTTCCTCCCCAGTTGGGAAAAATGGAGATGTCGGCTCCTGCAAGCCTGAAGATCTTACCTAAAAGAACATTTATAGCTATGCCATGATTGGCTCCTGTAAAAAATGCCCCGGCAAGGGCCGGGTGAGCCATAATCATTATGCCGTATTTCTCCGAGAGATATCGCATTGTGTCAAGTCCAGAAAGGAAGGGGGCAATGAGAATGCCTTTAAGTCCTCTGCTGAGCGCGAACCTGACCTGATTTTCAACAAGATCAAAAGTCCCGCTTACGCAGGGAAAGTATAGTGTATTTCCGCCGCTTGCCAGATTTGCCTTCTCAACAGCTGCTGCACAGATTGAAACACGTTCCTCGAAACAGTGGAATTGCTGGTCTGTAATTCCGTGATCATCTTTAATCAGGTCAATTCCACCGCTTGCGAACTCATGAGCCATCAATGCCAGCTCAGTAACAGAAAGTCCCATGGGTTTCAGGGCTGTACATGCAAGCGGACGGTTGTAAACTCCTAAAATCTCCCGTAAGCCGTCGATTCCATGTGAGGGCCCTCTGAAATGAGAATAGAAGGAGTGAGGAAATGAGATATCAAGAACCTTTATGCCGCTTTTCAGTGAGATGTTTCCGTAAAGCACGTTGAGGAATTGTGTCAATTGGAAAGCCGTAATGTCGCTGCGGAAACTGATAGTTACGTCATAGAGACCATCATCTGGATTTTCCAAAGTTTCGATATGTCCAATGATGCCTTTGTTGAAATGCTCCTGAGGGATGCAGTCAAAAGGTATCTCTACAGTCTGCTCGATAGTGATATCGCGTGCTAACTCCTGGGCGGTTTTTCTGTCCGAAGCTTCTATCCTGTAGAGGACATTAAAACGGTCGGTTTCTGATATTTGTTGCATGGTGGATTCCGGGAAGTGGGTTAATTCTTTTGATATGAAAATACGTTACCCGGAGGTGAGTTAGTGATTTAAGGAGTTAAGTTGCTTATGCTGTCACCCCAGAGATGAAATAAGAACTTTGGTATTCAGTCACTAATTCATCTCTGGGGAGCTCGAGAGCAAGCCTTCGAAAGAGAGATAATTCTATATTGGAGTCACCTTAAATCAACGAAGTCAGTTTTTCATCTGTAGGTTCTCACGTGCGGGAACAAAAAAAGGCAATACAGGTTCTCGACTGCTCCTCTAATAAAAGCAGTGTACTGTAGGAAGATCTTTTACTTTCATCTCAAAGGGAAGTTCTATCCAGCGCAAACCATCTCTTTAAGTAACTCCAGCCCCACTATTCT
>JAAYYB010000170.1 GCA_012515615.1 Fibrobacter sp. | reverse complement strand
GCGATGCAATAAGAAGTGTAAATGCTATAACCGATCCGATTCTCATTACTCTATTTCCTGAAAAGTACCTTTATACTCAGGGATATGTGCAATTCGCCCTGATCCGGGTGCATATGTGACATTATATAAATATCGCCGCATACCATAACTGATATGCGGCGTAAATATTCAAGAATACTCTTTAATTTACAACATTACATCTTTTTGAAGTTTTCTTTCAGGTAGTCAAACATGATAAAACGATCTTTGCTTCCATTAGTAATCGTGGAATCATAGGTCGGTTTTACATTCTTGATCCATTTGTTTTCTTTCACATTAAGCTGTGTGAAAATCTGTCTGGGACACTTTTCTCTGCTGATAAACAGATGAATTGTATCCCCCTTGAGATCATAGGTACCCCATGATAAAAACTGCCAGTCTTCCTTCATGTAATCTGTTGTCTGGCCGTTCATTTCCTCAGAACCTTCGAACTTGCCATCTGTGGTAAACTTGTAAATACTTTTGTTAAGAGCTTTGTAGCTGGCCTCTTCGGGCTTGATCCAGTGAGAATCGCCCCATTTTCCAACCAGCTGTTTGCGCAGTTTCTGTGCGGTCTTCTCATTCTGTTCAAGTACCGGCATAATAGAATCGAGCTTATCCATCTTCCAGCGTGCCTGAATGATCCAGTTCAGATTGGTAAATGAATCGGCAACTGATAGTACACTGTCTGCGGTTTTCAACTGAAGTCCGCTTAGTGCCGATTTCCTTTCAACAATATTCTTGCGCAGATTCTCCAGATAAGGCTTGAACTCCTGCATTGATTTATCATACCATTTCTCCGCATCTACTATGGCCACAAGCATCGAATCTGTATACTTGCGCGCATTTCCGGCGTTACTGTTCTTTTTGGCTGATGTTACGTTGTAAAGATAAACCTTTACATCAGCAAGAACGCTGTCCGGAACACCTTTATCACTGAGTGCTTTTATCCGGTTTTCAATCTCAGCCAGTTTGTCGCCGCTTGCTCCACCGCAACCTGCAATAATAAAAGCAGCCGCTGCTGATAATACAAGACATGATAAGAAACGTTTAGGTACCGACATACCGCCTCCTGGGGGTTTAACTATGAGTAACTTCAGTATTCCTGTTCCGGGCAGTGCCTGCCATTGCTATTGACGCAAAGGATTCAGACAAAAATGAATTTTCGCTTATATCGAAATATTTTCAATTGTAATATAATATACATAATACTACCAGTGACATATTATCGATATGCTGAAAGAGTAACGAGTAGAAGATGAAACATGAACTTTTGGTTGGGCATTAGTCATCACCGGAGCGGGGCCATGCATCAATCAGCCCGACCCGTCTTAATCTTTCATCCGTGATCTGTTTCCCCCCGGGGTCGTAGATCGGTATCGGTATCGAAATCAATCTTTTTCCAGTTAATACCATCTCTTCGATACCTTCCACATTATCTGACTCTTACCGCAAACCTCACCAGCTCATCAACCCTTTTTATAACTACGCCATATTCATCAGCAATCCTCTTATTCAGATAAAGCAAAAGAAGTCCGTGAAGAGCAGTTTTTAAGAAGGATGCGGCCATGGCTTTTGTCTCCTCTTTCACCCCGTTCTGCTCTTTAATTACCTCCCACTCACTCTCCACAAGCGAATCAAAAAAACTGCTTATCTTTTCGAATCTGGAATTAGCCGTAGCTATCTGATTTACCTTCTCATGATAAAAAAGATCGAAGATCCCGGGATACTGAACAAAAAAATTGAAATAGCTCCTGCTTTTTGCAGTTAGAAGAGCCTCTCCAGAAATATCCGCCGGAATTTGCCCCAACACAAATTCCCGGCACTCCTCCATAAATCCTTCGACACAGTTAAAGATCAAATCCCTGATATCTTTGAAGTAATTATAAAGCGTGGCATAAGAGTAGCCTGCACGTTCCGCGACATTTCTGGCACTCACAACCGCAATTCCCTCTCCTCTAATAAGCTCTTTAGCGGCAGTGATAAAAAATCCCCTGATGCGTTCTTCCTGAATGGCGTTCATCCTATATTCCCCCTTAAGTTTAATAGTACTCTAATTAATTAACATTGTTAATATAATCGACGGCTATTAACCATGCAAGTCCGGAATCTTTGAGGAAGTTTATCGCATCTCTGAGGTGATTTTGTGAATTTAACGTGTTAAGTCACTCTTTCACCTCAGAGGTGATTCAGTGACCCCTCCAGGGATGCATTTAACGTGTTAAGTCACTCTTTCACCTCAGAGATGAGGCCTTTGGCGCAATAACGGAGTGCGGCTGCTACGTCATTCACGTAGGTAACCTTTTTAGCACAACCGTTACGGATGTCATGCCGTTGAAGAACGTTTAAAAAGAAGGGGAAGCGCTGAGGCTAATATGATAAGAGAAATGTCTGAAAAATCCGGGCCCGGACAGTCAGGGAGGTGTTAAAGCACCAGTCCCGAAAAGTGCTCCTCTGACGGTCAGGCCCCGGAAATCTCAGCCACCTGTCATACTACATACAACATTCTCTCAGTTGATTGGCATTTGGCGTATCTCTTCTGCAATCATCAATAATCCCCGGTCCATCTCTTCTTCTGTGCACTGGGTAAAATTGAGCCGCAATCTGGAAAAATCCTTTTCACCGGCAAAGAAAGAAGCTCCGTCAGCAAACGCAACGCCCCTCTCCACACATCTTGACAGCAGCTTTCCTGCATGCAGACCGTTTTTAAGAGTGGCCCAGAAAAACATCCCCCCTGATGGATAGTTCCAGTCCATCAGCCCGCATAGATGGCTTGACATATAATGGTTCATCTTTTCACGCTGGGAGGCATAAAAAATCCTGTTGCGCTTTAGATGTTTTTGTATATCAAGTCTTCTGAGAACCTCAAGAAGCAGATACTGCTGGAAAAGGCCGGTACAGAGATCCGCTGCCTGCTTTACCGTTATTAAATGCTTCATGAGATTATTATTAGATGTCCAGATCCATCCCAGACGGAACCCGGGAGACACCATTTTAGAGAAAGTGCCCAGGTAAACTGCATTTTTTACCCCCATCGCACACAGAGGTGCCGGTGGTGGATAATCATAATACAACTGGCTGTAAGGATCATCCTCAACAAGAAGACACCCGGTTTCATTAAGGCAATTAACGATTTCCTCACGACGTTTCACACTGATGCATACACCTGAGGGATTCTGAAATGAGGGTATTGTGTAGAAAAATGTGCCAACTTTTCTCAACTTTTCCTTAAAAGATTCCACTATTGCACCCTGATCATCCATTTCCACCTCATCATACTGCGGTTCATATGGTGAAAAAGCCTGCAGTGCAGCCAGATAGGTCGGCCTCTCCACAAGAATGGTTGATCCGGGGTTAAGAAGCACTTTCCCAAGAAGATCAAGTCCCTGCTGTGATCCATTCACAATAAGTATCTCACCAGCGCCGGCCTGCAACCCCAGGCCCTTGAGCCAGGATGCCACATACTCACGAAGCTCCTTTTCACCTTCAGTCGTACCGTACCGGAAAGCCCGCGCACCACGGTTTGTGAAAACAGCCTCGAAAGCATCTCTTATTTCAGGAAGCGGGACACAGGAGTCGTGGGGAACACCACCGCCAAAGGAGATCATCGGACGACCCTCAGCAGCCATCAGGATTTCCCGTATTCCGGAACGGGGAATTTTCTTCATCCGGTCAGCGGGAAATGGAAAACGATAATTTTCGTGCAATTCAAGGTTTATCATAAGTTAAAGACCTCCGTTTTTTCCTGGTCCGGTGAAATACTTTTGTTGAGAAATTTGCTGCAAACAAAACTGCATGGGCAAAAATTCGTGCATCTGCGTACATCATGGCCATACTCCTTTGGTTTTTGGTAAAAAAAAGAAAAGGCCTCTCCGGGAGTTTCCCGGAAAGGCCCTGATTAATCGTTGTTAATGGATGCTTATTCCGGGTCGGTACAAAGTTTGTGCCAAATGGCTGCGGCGGCAACTGCTGCTGCATCAAGTACACAAAAGACAATGGTATTCGACCTGTAGTTAAGCATAATCAGAATATAAAGCGGCGCGGCTTACCGGTCAAGAGAAACCGGGCAGGTGATAAAATTTCTTCACCATCACGCCACCTTATTCCTTTATTTCAGTGATACCATAAACCCTGCCGCAGCCCCGAAAATTGAGCTTAGATAGGGATTTGCTGCAATCGGGCACGCTCCTGTTGAACAACCGATAAATTTATAAAAGGCAAACCCCAGAAGCGCACCGATTCCGACTCCAATCACCAGCCGTAAAATCATACTTCCTCCTTTCATAACTTTATACAACTCCTGTTATGTCAATCACCTGACATTCGCAACGGCATCTTTATGTATTTCCAGCCTTAATTGCCATAGTATTTTTAATTTACCTAACTATAATGTTTCAGCCCGGGGTTCCATGCCCCCCGATAACATTCCGCTTTTTTTGTAAATGTTCCCTAAAGAATCGAAATCAGTTTATTAAGTGCCCGTTTTATAGTATCGAGCTCCTTTGCCGGTACTTTTGCTTTTATCTTCTGTTCACATTCCCTTTTTATCTCAACGATCCTCTTTTTCAACTCTACTGCTTCCGGCGAAAGGGAGATCATGGCAGTTCGCCTGTCTCCGGGATAACTCTTCCTGCTCAGATAACCGTTCTGAATCATCTTTTCTATGACACGGCTTCCTCTTGACGGCGACAGACCAATCCTTCCGGAAAACTCCGTCGATGAAAGCACTTCCACCTCTGAAATGCTCATCAGTGCACGATACTCCGATGGCGACAGGGTGGTCTTTCCCCTGATATTTTCATCTGTAATACTGCACTTCCCTTTCAAGGCGATTATCAGATCAATTATGGAATCTTCCAAAAACCCTCCAATTCCGGTATTCATATTTGTTATTAGCAATAGTTGCCAATAACAAATATAACCCATTTCTCTCCACAAAGCAAATAATAAAAGCAAAATTGGAGCAGAAACTGCTTTTCACTATTTTAAAACTGATGAACCAGAATAAACCCTACGGTTCCTCTCCCCGGAGAGAGAAACTCTACCTGACCATATTCCATTCTGATACCCGCGCCGGCAGAGCTTTCAATCTGGTACTTGTATTTCTTATCCTTTTAAGTGTTTTCACAGTCATGCTGGAAAGCATTTACAGTATCCGTATCAAATATGGCGATGGACTCATTACCATAGAATGGGTTTTCACTCTACTGTTTACAATTGAATATATTTTACGACTGTTAAGCATTGCCCGGCCTCTCAAATACGCCTTCAGTTTTTTCGGTTTAATTGATTTCCTTGCAATAGCCCCCACATATCTTACTCTCTTTTTTTCCGGTGATTCTTTTCTAATAATCCGGGTTTTGCGGCTACTGCGGATTTTCAGGGTTTTTAAACTGCCTGAATACCTTTATGAAGCATCACTTATCAATGAAGCGCTAAAAGCCAGCGTACGAAAGATTTCTGTTTTTATCTTTTCTATCCTCGTCCTGGTGGTAATTATCGGCTCCATGATTTATGTAATTGAAGGCCCGAAGAACGGCTTTACCGATATCCCGACAAGTATGTACTGGGTTATTGTTACACTCACGACTGTAGGGTATGGAGATATTGCCCCGTTAAGTGCGCCAGGCAAACTTCTTGCCTCTCTTGTCATGCTCCTTGGATACGGGATCATCGCCGTACCTACCGGAATAGTCAGTGTAGAGATATCAAGAGCCTCCGGCAGAAACTACTCCAGCCGGTCCTGTCCCTCCTGTGGAGAAAGCGGCCACAGCAGCGACTCGGTTTTCTGCAAATATTGTGGAAATAAACTTTAACACAAGGATCTAATATGCTCAAAGGAAAAAAGGTTTCTTCAAAAAATAGCGTCTCAAGAGACACTCTTGTCGCCTTCCTTGACAGTCTGCTTGAAACCTCAAAGATAAAAGACCATTCCTGCAATGGGCTCCAGGTAGAGGGAACCGGTCAAATAAAGAAAATCGCCCTCGCAGTGGATGCCTCGATGGAGGCATACCGCAAGGCCGTCGAACTTGACTGTCAGATGCTGATTGTCCACCACGGAATCATCTGGGGAGGAATAAAAAGCATCACTGGAACCGTTTATTCCCAGATAAAATACCTTCTTGACAATAACATAAATCTCTATGCGTCCCATTTACCTCTGGACCTTCATCCGCAGCTTGGCAACAATGCCGGACTTGCAAAACTCATCGGCCTCACCTCCCTCAAACCTTTCGGATTATACAATGGGCTTGAAATCGGATTTGAAGGAAAACTGGTAAAACATCTTTCGCTCAATAACCTCGTACACCTCTTATGTGAAAAGCTGGGGGGCGAGTGCACAGTACTTCCATTTGGAGAAGAGAAGGTCAAAAGGATTGCCGTTGTATCCGGAGGAGCAGCCGAAGAGCTTGATCAGGCGATAAAAAAAGGGGTCGACTGCTTTATCACCGGTGAACCATCCCACCCCAATTACCATGCGGCGCTTGAAGCTGGAATTAACGTGATTTACGCCGGACATTACCATACTGAGAAACCCGGTGTACAGGCACTTGGAAACGCCATAAGAAACCGTTTCGGTGTGCCGACTCTTTTTACAGATATACCAACCACAATCTGATTTTCAGGATTTATTTTATCGGTATAATTTATATTTTTCCAGAGAAAGAATGAACATGGCCGCCTTACGCAAAATTCCGATAATTAATTACTCAAGCCCCTCCGGCAAACGCACATTTCAAGAGATTAAACTTGCACAGCAGGTACGGGACACTCAATTAGCTGCAAAGGTAGAGTCTATAATCGACTCGGTTAGGATTAAAGGTAATGATGCTCTGGTGGAGTTCACCCGTAAATTCGATAAAATTCCTTTTTCCGTAAAAGACCTGCGCCTCTCGCCTCAGGAGCTGCGATCCAGGGCTGCGCTGGCTTCTCCTGAACTCAGGAAAGCAATCAGGGAAGCGGCAAAACGCATTGAGGTTTACCACCGCAAACAGCTCCGTGAAGGCTTTACCATTAAAACCGAAGAGGGGACTCTCAGTCAGCTTATCCGTCCTCTCTCAAGAGTCGGAGTCTATATTCCCGGCGGGTATACCGTTTACCCATCCAGTGTATTGATGAACGTAATACCCGCACAGGTTGCAGGTGTAAAAGAGATTGTCGCAGTCACACCGCCCAGGTCGGAGCTTGACCCTGGTGTAGCTTATGCACTGCAATTACTTAAGGTAAAGGAGATTTACAGAGCAGGCGGAGCTCAGGCAATAGCCGCACTTGCTTTCGGCACAAAAACAATCAAGCCGGTTGACAAAATTACAGGCCCGGGCAATGCATGGGTGCAGACAGCAAAAAGACTGGTATACGGTATTGTAGATATCGATTCCATTGCCGGTCCCAGTGAGGTAACAATTCTGGCAGACCGTTCCGCCGATCCATCCTGGATCGCCCTTGACCTTCTCTCCCAGGCAGAACATGGAACAGGGGACGAAATCTCATTGTGTGTTTGTGAAAGCAAAGGTTTCGCCGAAGAGATCGCGTCCGCACTGCAGAAAGAAATCGCTTCTTCACCGGTTCAGCAGAAGTTCCTTTCACTGCCGAAGAATGCTGTCACGATATTTGTCACACGGTCCCGGAAAGAAAGTATTTCTCTTGTAAACTCTATTGCCCCGGAGCATCTGCAGATCATGACAAAAGATTACAAAAGCGACCTGCAGAAAATTACAAACGCCGCGGCTGTATTTCTTGGCTCTTTCAGCCCGGTTGCCCTCGGCGATTATTTTATCGGTACAAATCATGTTTTGCCCACAGGCGGTGCGGCCCGCTTCTCATCACCTCTTGGAGTCGACAGCTTTCTTAAAAGGATGTCTGTAGCCGAAATAACCCGAAAAGGTCTCAAATCGGCTGCTGCACATGTCTCGGTTTTTGCCCGCTCAGAAAATTTCGTTCACCACGCACTCAGTGTCGAAAGACGAGTTGACAAAAGGCCTAAAGACAAGTAAGCCATCTTAAATGTAAAGAGTGAGATGATACATTTCACTCTTCTTCTGAACCCAAACATCAGTATATCCAATATCCTGCCGGAATTTTCCTTTGCCTTTTATTTAAGCCAGTTATTATGTTAAAAAAGGCCGCGGTTCTCCTTTTTCCGGATTATCCGCCAATATTCCCTTCGGTTTACCGCCCGGCCTGTAGACGTTTTGTCCTTTCTTTTAAATCCGTATCATTTGCCGGCTAACCACCGCAGATCACTTTCCACTATCAAAAGGGAGTCCCCATGAACAGGGAAAATACCGAAATAGACAGTCTTGCTATCCGCAATGCTATTCTTCAGGCCAAAGAGACTGCTTACAGTAACTCCCAAAACGGTCCCGACCTTCCTAAACTTGACAAAATCGACTGGCCTCTCAACTGTACCGTCGGCCCGGGTCTTGAAGGCGCGATTGCCTGTGAAACAGAAATCGGTTATGTCAATGGATCAAAGGGGCAACTGGTCTACAGGGGTTATGACATATTTGATTTATGTGCCTACTCAACCTACGAGGAAGTCTGCTACCTTCTTCTGCATGGGAAACTTCCCTCAGAAAAGGAATTTGCCTCGTTCCGAAAGAAACTTAACTCTTATCTGTTTATTCCCGATACCATCCGCCTTATGGTTGGCTTCCCGGTGGAGCAATGGAGCACAATGTCGGCACTGCGTCTGGGTGTAAATTTCATGCGTCAGAAGCAGACTTACCGCGATGATGCAGCTTCGGCCGCCAGAACCGACAACCTTGCTTCGGACGAAGATTCCTTCGCGATGGAAAATCCGCCAAAAGGCGCTGAACATGCCGTCTATGAATTTTTCGGCAGACTTTTCGGAAAGCCATCATCTGTCAAAGAAGATCTTACCAGTTCAGAAGAAGTTGATTCCTGCTACCGGCTTATCGCTGGCGTCGCAACTATGACCGCTGTCATTTCACGCCTCAATTCCGGGAGTCTGCCGATCGAACCGGACTCATCGCTGAGTCATGCGGCAAATCTTCTCTACATGACAACCGGCAAAAAACCTACCCCGCTTGAGGAAAAAATCATGGATATCTGCCTCATCCTTCATGCAGACCACGGAATGAACGCAAGCACTTTTGCCGCAATGGTCGTCGCATCAACACTTTCTGATCTATATTTCTCGGTCGGTGCCGGTGTTTCAGCACTTAATGGTCCGCTGCATGGCGGTGCAAACGAACAGGTCATGATTACCCTCAAAAAAATCGGCTCCCCGAAGAAAGTTCCTCAATGGTTTGAAAACATGTGTAAAGAGAAGAGAAAAATTCCCGGTTTCGGCCACAGGGTCTATAAAACCTACGATCCCCGTGCAAGAATCCTGGGCCCCATGACCTCTCTTCTGGCAGCCCAGAAACCTGCCATGAAAGATCTATACCTCACGGCCCAGGCCCTTGAAAAAATTGTGGTCAGCACCTATGGAGAAACAAAGCGGATTTTCCCTAATGTCGACTTCTATTCAGGTCTGGTTTACAGCTCTTTAGGCATAGGGCAGAAAATGTTTACCCCCCTGTTTGCTGTTTCAAGGGTTGCCGGGTGGACCGCAAGAATTCTCGAGTACATGAAACACAACAGGATCTTCAGGCCCCGGGCTCTCTATACCGGTCCCCGCGATCTTGTATACACTCCAATGGAGCAACGCCAGACTTCTAAACAGCTAACTGCAGCTTAGTGTTTGACAAGACGAAATACAGAAGCTATTTGGTATTTTACGTATCTGGATTCCTTCTTTCGAAGGAATGTCGGAAAAGAGATACATTGTTTTGAGATAAACGACGAAGCGGATTATTTATTCCCGTCAGTCTCGGCAAGATACTGCTTCCACACAGACTGCGCGGTCTGAATGTCACCTTTTTCCTGTAAGGCTTTATGCAGGTTAAGGACAACATTCCTGCGCTCATCATTACCGGAAGTCATCTGGCTTGAGAGTGCCTGATGGAACATTTCAATAGCGTCATTGTAACGCTTCTGCTGCAGGTAAATCACACCAACCCGGTTCTGAAGTTCAGCAATTCTGGGATGCCTGGGGAACATTTCAAAATATTTCAAATAGTACTGAATTGCATTCTCCGGATTTGTGCGGAACTCAAGCTCCGCAAGCCTCAACCAGCTCTCTCCAGCAAAAGATCCCGATGGATAGAGGGCCAGATAAGTCAGAAAAACCTCTTTTGCGCTTATGTCGCTTTTCTCATGCTCCGCCTTTAGCTTTCCAACCGAGAACAGCGCATCTTCCCGGCGAAGTCTCGATGCATTCTGGTCATCAAACACCTGCTGGTAGAGTTTAATGGCACTGCGCCATTTTCCGGAACTCTCGGCCTTTTGAGCATCAAGATAGATTTTTGCGGTATTCTTTTCCTGTTCCACATTATCAGCCGTGCCCAGCATCATTTTGGCAACCTGCTCAGGATAAACTGCATGCTCTTTTTTATGTTCCGGTTCTTTGTTTTCCTCGATTTCGAGCTCTTTTGATACCGGTTTCACCGGCATTTTAATCAGCTTTAGAGTAACCGCTATCAGCTTAGATGCGTTTTCACCATTCAAATCGACAATTGTGTCGAATTCCTGGTAATCTTTATGTACGATTCGAACCCTGTGAACACCCCTGGCCTGAAGTAATCCTAAGGGCGCTGTCCCATAATACTTGCCATCAATCCGCACCTCTGCATCGGGTACATTGGTTTCGATTGAGATGGTGCCATACTTAAGAAGCTCCTCTACATCTGGAAGCTGCTCTATCTCTTTGCGCTGCACAACCGGACCGCCATTATGGATCCGGTACTGGTTCGTCGCAGCATCGTAAATAATGCTCTGACCGGCCAACAGAACCGTATCCCCAAAAAGCCTGGAGGAGATTTTTACAGCTCCCTCCAAAACTCTTGTACTGATCTTACCTGCAAGATCGGGCTCTACTCTGAAATAAGTCCCTCTGACCGCAATCTGGTAATCCGGAGTGTAAACCTTGAATTCCTCATCGGGTCGGTGAGGATTTACCAAAAATGAGACTCTGCCTCTGGAAACCCTTCCGTTTTCGCCCTCTTTAAAAGCGACCTGGTAATGAGCACCCTTTTTAGAGAGCTTTGCCAAATGAAGTCTGGATTCATTCTGAAGCTCAACAAGACCATGGGAATTAACCAGTGTAACGGCCCCTCCCGCAGTCGAACTGACCTGATTTTCTACCTTAGCAGACAAACTGAGCGAATTGACTGCTGATCCATGCAGCTCGTAAACAAGCGTGGGCAGGTACCGGCTCTTCTGGTTATTAATAACCAAACCGGTTATCGTGGCCACTGCCAGCAAAAGCGCCGCAGTAACCACTCCTGCTGTTTTAAGTGTCGAAAAATAGTGCTCCAGAACAAACCAGAAAGGCTGCCTCGACATCTTGAGACCTGAAGAAGACTCTATTCTCTCAAACAGGTCCTCTTCTATCTTTTCCCATCTGCGGTAAGGAATTATCTCCTCACTCCTGATCACATTTTCCCAGCTCTCTTTATCCTGTTGGCCTTTAATAGCCAAATTCAGCAGATCTTCCGCTTTTTCCGCTGCTCCGGGATCGGATATCATCTCTTTGCGGGTCATCTGCTCCCAGGGTTCCTGCTTTTCGAGCGTATCTATTTCCCCCATCAGCCGATCCTCAAGCCTCTCCCAGCTTCCGGGCGTAGGCTCATTCTCAGGCGCCATGAGAAGCTGCTCCCACTCAGGCAGAGAACTCACATCATTAAGCCTTTTTTCCAGCTTCGATTCAAGCCTCTCCCATTGAGTATGGGGAAGCCCCTGATACAAACTGATGCACTCGTTTACAGGTTCCTCATACTCTACAAACTGATTAACCCGTGAGAACAGATCAGACTGCATCTGCTCCATTTTATCTATGGAGAGCATCTCATCCATCTTTAAAACCGAGAGTGCTCCTAACTCCTCAGCATCAGAAATTCGGGCAAAAAGCCTTGCTTCCACTGCGGAGTAATCCACAGAGGATTCATCGGCACCTTTGCGCATTTCCCAATCAAACAAGGAGTTTTTATCCATATTGTTCATCACTTGTTCACTCTTTATCTATTCCGTCCAAAAATCCCTTAATCTGCTTGCGGGCTGTGAACAATCTTGATTTCACTGTACCCTCAGGTATACCCATTATCGATGCAATCTCAGCCAGATCCATTTCCCCGTAGATATTGAGAACTATAGGGATACGCAATTTGTAATCCAGATCCTCAAGCGCTTGCTCAACCAGGTCCTTTAATTCTAACGCCTTCAAAGATCCCGGCTCATTAGACTGCACCATGTTTTCTACTGCTTCCAGATGAACGGTGTCTTTTGCTGATATTCTCTTCTCTGCCTTCTGATACCGCCATCTGCGCGTACAGACATGAATCACCACACGATGAAACCAGGTCTTAAATGATGAATCCCCATGAAAGGTCTTAAGCGAGAGGTAAATCTGAAAGAAAACCTCCTGAAGAAGATCTTCATGGTCTCCATATGGCCCCGTAATCTTATAGATCAGATTAAAGGCATAGGACCGGTACATGTAAAAGATCTCTTTGAATGCCAGCTGATTCCCTGATCTGCACTCATCCAACAACTCAATTGTTGGCTCAAGGAGCGTTTTGTTCATTCCCCACCTCTGATAAAGAAACCACATCCCCCACAGAATATTATCTACCGGACTTACTCATCCGGGAAGGGATAAATGCTCTTTCCCTGATCCGGAAGCATAAGTCAGGTACTATACAATTAGTAACCGTACAGCCTGCAGGGGTTCGTCAAAAAGGTAATCCAGAACAAAATTACTCGAATAACCGGTACTGTAATATTCTTATCTTACCTTAAATACAGAATCCGTAACAGTATCAATTATACGATTGGAATTTATATTGTCAACCTCGGCATGAAAAGATCGTACCAGACGGTGACGGAGGACCGGATAAGCCGCACGACGCAGGTCAGAAATATCCGGTGTTGGACGGCCATCAAGTAATGCGTAGGCTTTGGCCGCAAGAATCAGAAACTGCGAAGCTCGGGGACCGGCTCCCCATGTAAGATACTTCTTAACCTCTTCAGTGCACTCGGGGCTCGATGGGCGAGTGGAACGGGCCAGTTTTACCGCTGATCCCACAACAGAATCAGCCACAGGAACTCTGTATATAAGATCTCTGAAGGTCCTTATCTGCTCTGCACACATCACCGGCTCAATTTCCACTTTCTGGGGTGATGTCGTAGTCTTGACAATTTCAACTTCAGAATCAAAATCGGGATAGTCAATTTCTATTGAAAACATAAAACGGTCCTGCTGAGCCTCCGGAAGAGGATATGTACCCTCCTGCTCTATAGGATTCTGAGTCGCAAGAACCCAGAAGGGGTCCGGAAGACTGAATGTCTGACCAGAAGAGGTTACCTCCTGCTCCTGCATCGCCTGAAGCAGCGCAGATTGAGTTTTGGGGGGTGTACGGTTAATCTCATCGGCCAGCACTATGTTGCTGAAAACCGGTCCTTTTACAAACCTGAACTCGCGCTTTCCTGTACCCTTATCCTCAAAAAGGATCTCTGATCCGGTTATATCTGAAGGCATAAGGTCAGGGGTAAACTGTATTCTGTTAAAATCCAGATCCAGACATCGGGCAAGGCTCCCTATAAGCATTGTCTTGGCAAGACCCGGTACACCAATCAGCAGACAATGCCCTCCACAAAGAAAACAGGCTATAAGATCATCAATTACCTCTTTCTGCCCGATTATCTTTTTTCCCAGCTCCCTGCGGATCTGTTCAGTCAAAGACGAAAGCTGCCCGATAAGCTCAATTTCGTTTACTTCACCCCTGGATTCCATAATTCTCCGTTTTTTGAGCATCCATATTCTGCTTTGCATCATTGATCTCACGAAGTGAGATTCTTGTAGAGAAAAAATAGTATAAACCGATGGAGGTGATGGATATGTAACCTAATGCATGATACAAAACCGCAATGGCACCTGCTTTCTCTATACCCACACCCATGATTTTCAAGCCACCCGATACTGCAGTGTGAAGCGTGCCGACATAGCCCGGAGAAAGCGGAATTGCCGCTCCAAATGCCGCACAGGCCACTCCGAACATACTTTCCAGAAATCCAAAAGCAGATACACCCCTGGCAAGAAGAAACATCATGCCGACCGATGAAAAAGCTGTCAGAATTGTATAAAAGAGTACTCCGCATACTTTACGGAAGGAAAACATCCAGTCAAGACTTGAAAACAGCTCTGCACTCACCTTGTTCAGCCGGACAGCAAATTTCTGCGGAAAAATGCCGATTATCTTCTCTGTGCAGACTTTGAAAATTCCAGGAAACAATAGGTAAAGAACAAAACAGATCAACGCGAAAGAAAATCCCGCTGCCAAAGTGAGAGCCCAGGGATAGAGAACCGCCATTTTACCTGTAATAAAAACCGGAACAAAAAAGAATGATGAGAAAACAAGAGTGTCGATAAACCTCTCCACAAGAAGCGATCCGACACTTTCCATTACCGTAAACCGGTTCCTTTTCCAGAGAAGAACCGCTCTGACTGCCTCACCAATCCTTGCCGGAAAAATATTATTGAACATAAATCCGATCATCACAAGCGGGAAAAGCCCTTTTCTGGAAACCTCGGGCCTTGAAGGCAGCATCAGGTTCCACCTGAGTGACCGGAAAAAAAGCGAAACCGGGCTCAGAACAAATACTGCCAGTATGATCCAGAGCCTGGTGTGCTTTATTTCCTTCAGCAGCATGCCGGCATCTACATCGCGAAAAAAAATGTATAAACCGGCTCCTGCAATGATTGTACCACCTGTCAACTGTAAAACCGTTGACTTCTTCAATTACCCTCCAGCCCGTTAAAAACCAGCCCGGAAAATAGTTTGGGGTAGAAATTGGTAGATTTCTGCGGCATTCTTTCACCGCCCGCTACAATGCTGTGGATAGTATTGATAGAGACGGGACGTATAAAAAAGCCACCGTAATACTCCTGAGCGTTATTTAGCCTTCT
>JAAYYB010000169.1 GCA_012515615.1 Fibrobacter sp. | reverse complement strand
GTCACAAGTCACAAGTCACAAGTCACAAGTCACAAGTCACAAGTCACAAGTCACAAGTCACAAGTCACAAGTCACAAGTCACAAGTCGCAAATCACAAGTAGAAAGTAGAAAGTTTTAAAGGAATCTTTGGTGGTTTCGTAAGAAAGTAACGAATTCTGCAAATACACCACTCTTTTTCCTTATCCCGAAAGGGCTTACGTCTGTCAGCACAGGGTTTCCTACCTTGCGCCAGGCACGGTCCAGGGCAACCATGGTACACAGAGCCCATTAACAAATATTTTTGTCTTAAAACAGAGTCCTTATTTTTTTATTGAATCCAACATGCTTGAATTCTTCGAGGCTATAATAAGTTTTAATCTACCACCAGTTCGCTACTGCGGCCGCAAGGACGTTTGCAAATGTGATAGTCATTCCTGCCTGCATAACTGGTGGACAACACGGGGTGATAGCGGAAGACCGGCGTCTTCGACGGGCTGGAGCGAAAGAGGGAACGCCCTCTTCTTAAAATTCCTTAATCTTGTGTATTGCTTGTATTGGGAACGCCCTCTTCCTGAAATTCCTTAATCTTGCGAATTACTTCGAAATGGTTGTGGTTGTCACTTTCCGAAAAGCCGGAAATAATCCGGCAGTCTCTTTACATCATTAAATGTGACAAAAAGAAACAGCATCAGGAAAAACAGGATGGCAATCTTGTTTATTACCATCTGTGTTTTTACCTGCAAAGGTTTCCTGCGGATCGCTTCAAGTATAAGAAACAGCAGCAAACCTCCGTCTGTAATAACCAGCGGAAGAAGGTTCAGCACAGCCAGGTTTATCCCGATAAGTGCCATAAAGTTCAGTATGGGAGAGAGACCCTGAAGCGCCATGAAACCAGATGCAGGAATTATGCCCAGGGGCCCTGAAAGATTGTTAGCAGAAACCTTCTGTGATACCAGCTTCCCGATTACATCAAAAATCATGGTTGTATACTCCCATGACTTGTCCAGCCCCTTCTGCATCGCAACTGCAGGCATGTACCTGACTTTCCTTGCTTCCCCTTCACTTACTCTTATTCCTATAAGGTAGCGCTTCGTCTCCTTATCAAATTCAGGGGTCATTTCCATGGAGACAAAGTCACCGCCACGCTTGACCTGAAAAAGAAGCGGCGTTTCTGCATTGTTCTTTGAAACAATCTCCATCAGCTGAAACCATGAATGGATCTTCTGACCATCTATGGAAACTACAGTATCTCCGGACTTCATGCCTGCTTCAGCAGCCGGTGATCCTTTATTTACATCCGCTACGATGGCCGGAAGCGGTGGAAGAACTCCTCCGGTAGGGTTTTTAGGCAGTGCACCGCTGCTGTTGTCCATCTGCAGCACCGCTGTACCCTGATCGCCTCCTCTAAAATATTTAAAACTGTACTCCTGCTCCTGCTGTGCAAATGCTGTCTCGATATCTTCCCAGGATTTTACAACTTTATCGTTAATCGAGATAACACTGTCACCGGCCATAAGACCGGCGTTCCTGGCCGCAGAGCTGTCAGAAACGGCCCCTATCACCGGACGATCGTAATAAAGAGGCTTGTCGATTCCCCACATGTAAACAACCCAGAGCATAAGTATTGCGGTTACAAAATTCGCTGCCGGTCCTGCAACAGCCACAATTGCCCTCTGCCAAACCGGCTTTGATGTAAAATCCCCAGGTTCACCAGATCTGGGCTCCTCCGGGTTCTCACCGGCCATCTTCACATATCCACCAAAGGGAATAGAACTTATACGATACTCTGTACCTTTCCAGGTTTTCTTCAGAATGGGATTGCCAAACCCCAGAGAAAAAGCCAGCACCTTTACCCCGAATGACTTGGCCGCCAGAAAATGACCAAGTTCATGAACAAAGACCAGTACGCCTAAAACTAGCAAACCCAGAACTACTGATAATGCGCTAACTAACATTTCTTACCTTTTTGATAGAAATTCGTTTAAAACTGTTTTCCGGATCTTCCGGTCTGTCTCTTCTATTATTTCACAGCAATCAGCAGGTTCAGGCTTATGGCTGTGCAATGAGTATGCCACGATCTCTGCTATCTGCTTGAAAGTAATCATTCCATTTAAGAACGCCTCCACCGCCATCTCATTTGCCGCATTCACCACAGCCGGAGCTGTCCCGCCTGCCTCACCCGCCTCAATACAAAGCTTAAGACAGGGAAAACGGCCCAGATCCGGATCCGCAAACTCCAGCCTCCCTATTTCCGGAAGCGACAAACGCCTGCCGCCTATCGGAAGCCTCTCGGGATAACCAAGAGCATATTGGATCGGAAGCTCCATGTCCGGAAGTCCCAACTGCGCCATTATCGCACCGTCATGAAACTCTACAAGTGAATGAATAATTGACTGAGGGTGTATCCAGACCCGCAAACGCGAATAAGGAAGAGAGAACAGATGATGCGCCTCGATTACCTCAAAACCCTTATTCATCAATGTTGATGAGTCTATCGTTATCTTGGGTCCCATCAACCAGGTAGGATGATTCAATGCCTGAGACGGTGTTATTGATTCAAAACCCTCAACCGGAAGATTACGGAATGGCCCCCCCGATGCTGTAAGAATTATTGTTTCAACTGTGGATCTTTCTACTCCCGACAGGCACTGAAGTATCGCGCTGTGCTCACTGTCCACCGGAAGCAGTTCTCCTTTTCCCTTCGCAAGAAGACTCCTTATATAATCACCTCCGATTACAAGACTCTCCTTATTTGCCAGCGCCACCCGTCTTCCAAGCTCAAGCGCAGCTACCGTGGGCCTGAAACCGACTGCCCCCACTAAAGAATTGAGTACGATTTCGCAATCAGTTTCCTTCACTATTTCTTCAAGACTGCCCCACACACGCACAGATGATCCGAATTCGTTTCTTATCCTCTCAGCTCCCCGGGGATCAGCACAGTAAACATTCTGGGGCTTGAACTCTCTTATCTGAGAAATGAGTTCATCAACTCTTTTTCCGGCAGCTAACCCGTTTACTTTGAAACGGCTTCCGAACCTTCTGATACAATTAAGTGCGCTTGTCCCGATAGAGCCGGTAGACCCCAGCAGCAATATTCTAGACTGTGAAATATCCATTTGTTACCCGAAGAATCTGCTTACCAGATAAGCAAAAAGCGAAAGTACAGGAGCGGTAAAAAAAACTGAATCGAATCTATCAAGAATGCCCCCATGACCTGGAATTATGTCTGAAGCATCCTTTACACGGAAATACCTCTTCATTAAAGAGACCAGAAGATCCCCAACCTGTGCGAAAACCCCGATAAACACACCCAGCACTATACCCAGCCATGGAGGATAGGAAGGGTTGGCAAGATACCACCACCCTATACCGCTGACCAGCACTGACGCTGTAAGGCCGGCAACACTGCCTTCAACCGTTTTATTCGGACTTATACTGCTGAAATGCGTTTTGCCGAAAAGAGATCCGAAAATGTAAGCAGCAGAATCACACATAAATATCGCCGCTATTACTATGACTATGCCAACCTGGGAAAGCATCTGGTGGTCCGGATGAATAAACAGCGACTGAAAAGGTTCCCTGTACAAGCTCAGCAATGATGTACCCGCAATAGAAAGGAATGCTATTCCACTGAAAAACAGACTCGCCCTCACCCAGCGCTTCCTCTGGTTTC
Source organism: Fibrobacter sp. (assembly GCA_012515615.1). GTDB lineage: Bacteria > Fibrobacterota > Chitinivibrionia > Chitinivibrionales > Chitinispirillaceae > JAAYIG01. Next base: position 33,887 of record JAAYYB010000169.1, on the reverse strand, counting down.
TTTTCCCCCAGATAAACGCCTCTAATGCTACCAGCATCAAAAGTGTATAGATGCTCAGATCCGATGGAATTATGTTTTCCCGGTCAAAATAAAGCACAAAATACGCCCCAAGCCATATATAGCCGAGCCAGAACGCATTTCGGGGATAAAAAATACCCAGCATCCGGGTATACTCGAAGCAGGCTATCAGAATTATAGCTATTATCGCAACCTGAGCCGGATAAACAATCGCAACAGACTTGGGAAGAACAGTAAGAGTAGAATTTATCAGCCACCACCCAAGTGGTACTGACCACAGGACAAACAAAAGCCGCTTTCCTAAATTAGAAAGCCTCATGACTCTTTTACCTTTCCAAACCTGCGATCGCGTCTGTTAAAATCTTCTATCGCATTAACCAGGCTGTCTTTGTTGAAATCAGGCCATAAGACATCAGTAAAATAAAGCTCTGAATATGCAGCCTGCCAAAGCAGAAAATTGCTTATTCTCTTATCTCCGCCTGTTCTGATAATAAGCTCCGGATCCGGGATATCTTTTGTATAGAGATATTTTCCGAATGATGATTCCTCAAGTTTATCAATCAGGGATGGGTCCCGGACTGCATCTCTGGCAAATTCCCTGACTGCAGAAATAATCTCGGATCGCCCCCCGTAGCTTATAGCCAGATTAAGATTCAGGCCGGTATTATTCTTTGTCTCTTCAATTCCATTCAGAAGGGCTTTACGGGTCTTTGAAGGAACACGCGAGAGGTCACCTATTGCCCTTAACCGGACATTGTTTGCATTCAAGTTGGAGATCTCTTTTTTTGTCATCTCCACCAGAAGATCCATCAGTAAGGAAACTTCTGTGCTGGGTCGGCCCCAGTTTTCTGCAGAAAAGACATATGTGGTCAGATAAGAAACCCCCAGCTCCCCGCAGGCACGTACTATCTCCCGCGTCGCATCAGTTCCTGCACGATGCCCGGCTGATCTGGGCAGACCCCTCTGCCGGGCCCACCGTCCATTACCATCCATTATAATTCCAATATGCGTGGGAATGTTCATCTCTTGAGTATTTTTTCCTGATATACGGAACGCTTTTACAAGTTGCCGTAGATTCCGGCTGGTGACGTAATTTAACGAATATAGATTTTTAAATATACGTTCTGCGAAAAAAGATGATATGACCTAACTTATGCATCCGGGAAGGGCGAAGTACGTTTAGGCCTTGTAGTAGAAAGGCTTGAACAAATCGCAGGTGCACCACACCGGTGGTACATCAAGATTTGTGAAAGCCTTTATGCACAAGGGATAAGTGCAATTCGCCCTGATCCGGGTGCATAAGTCAGGTATGAGCCATATACACAAGCCTGCTTCCACGTGGCAAGGGCAATGCAAAACACGATCGAGGCGACCATGCCACACAGATTCCCTTTACAAACACCAGTGTTTTTCCTTGCCGGGCCGGAATCAGCATCGGCGTTGGTATCGTAACCTTCAAAATTCACCACACACAAAAAAATGCCGGAGTTTTTTAGTTCTCCGGCATTTCTGGTATCAAAATCTTATAAACGACTTTTCAGATCAGAGTTCCATTATCTCTTTTTCTTTGTTGATAAGAAGCTCATCGACCGTTTTAATAAATTTATCAGTCAATTTCTGGATATCATCCATACCCTTCTTTGATTCATCCTGAGTGACATCCTTATCCTTTTCCGCTTTCTTGAGCTTTTCATTTGAATCGCGCCTGATATTCCGGATACCAACCTTACTCTCCTCACCGACTTTTTTGCAGTTCTTGAAGAGGTCCTTGCGGCGCTCTTCTGAAAGCGGCGGAATCGGAAGGCGAATCATATTTCCGTCATTCTGAGGATTTAACCCCAGATCTGATGTCTGAATCGCTTTCTCAATGGGTGTAAGCATCTTTTTTTCCCACGGCTGAACAACGATCATACGCGGGTCTGGAACAGAAATATTTGCAATCTGGTTAATCGGCATAGGAGAGCCATAATAATCAGCAGTCAATCCATCCAGAAGCGCCGGACTGGCCCTTCCAGCTCTGATTCTTGAGAGATCTTTTTTAAGACTCTCTATTGCCTTTTGCATTCTCTGTGTAGTTTCCGACTGGATAAGATCCAAAGCACTCATCTGCTATTCTCCTGTTTTAATAATTGACCCTACAGCCTGACCCTCTAAACATCTGCGGAGATTACCTTTTTCAAGCAGCTTGAAGATGATAATAGGGATTGAATTCTCCTGACAAAAAGAAAACGCTGTAGCATCCATAACCTTCAAACCTTTTGCCAGAGCCTCTCCATGGCTGATACTCTCAAACCGTACCGCCGATGGATTCTTTACAGGATCACTATCGTAGATCCCGTCAACCTTTGTAGCCTTGAGGAGAACCTCAGCACCGATTTCGGCACATCTGAGAGCCGCGGCAGTATCAGTTGTAAAGAATGGATTTCCGGTCCCGCCCGCAATTATCACCACTTCACCATTCTGCATGCACTCAACTGCTCCGGAAGGAGTGAAATACCCCCCTGCCCGGTCTATGTTGACCGCATTAAGAACTCTGGATGGGCAATTATGTTTGTTCAGGTACTCTTTGAGGGCGATAGAGTTTATCACCGTTGCAAGCATTCCCATCGTGTCCCCGGCTACCCGTGAAACACCCTGAGTGGTTGCACCGCGAAGGAAGTTTCCTCCACCGATAACAATCCCGATCTGAACACCGGCTGCATGCACTTCAGCAATTTCGCCGGCTATTGAAGAAATAACCGGCGGATCAATGCCAAACCCTCTTCCACCGGCCAATGCCTCGCCGGACAGCTTCAAAAGTACCCTTTTGAACCTGGATTCCATGTAAACTCTTATTCCTCTGCGCCAAGTTCAAGCCGCACAAAGTCAAGAACTTTGATCTTTGCACCAGTCTGTTTCTCAACCTCTTTGATCCGGTCAGTAACACTGATGTCGGGAGTCCTTATGAAGGCCTGCTCTGTAAGAACCACTTCCTGGTAAAACTTCACAAGCTTGCCCTCGACAATTTTGTCCCAGATCTTCTCCGGTTTCCCCGAACTCTGTGCCTGGGTAAAATAAATTTCTTTCTCTTTAGCTATAACATCAGCGCTGATACATTCCCTGTTTGCCGCCATAGGATTGGCAGCCGTTACCTGCATTGCCAGATCTTTTCCCAGATCGGCCATTGCCTGGCTGTCAAGTTCCTTGTCAGCTGATACTTTTACGAACACTCCGATTTTTCCGTTTCCGTGAAGATATGAGAACAGACGTTCATTTGCAGGATTGGCCTCCATCTTAGAGTATCTGCGGAAAGTAATGTTCTCACCGATTTTACCGATAAGTTCTGTAAGTCTGTTTTCGACAGTCTGACCGCCGAAAACCGGAGATGTCAGGTTCCTGGCAGCTTCGATATCTGCCGGTTTTTCCTGAATCAGAAGTTTTCCAAGCTTAGCAACGAAATCGATAAAATCTTCATTTCTGGCAACAAAGTCTGTTTCGGAATTAACCTCAAAAACAATTCCGCATGAGGGCTCTGTAACAATTGTGACCTTTCCCTCTTTTACGGCTTTGCCTGCACGGCGTGCAGCAGTGGCCTGACCCTGTTTACGAAGGTTCTCGATGGCCAGATTCATATCGCCATTTGACTCGATCAGAGCCTTCTTGCAGATCATCATTCCCAGCCCGGTCTTTTCCCTGAGCTCTTTTACCTGTGCGGCTGATATTTCCATTTTATTAATCTCCTTTTTCCTTTTGATCCGGTGACCCAGTCTTATTCTTCTTCAGTAAACTTTACGATTTTCTTGTGGATGACGCGGGGCTTTTTCTTTGCACCCTCGGCTCCCTCAGAAACTTCTTCTGTTTCGCTCTCCACGACAGAATCTTTCTGAGCCGCAGCTTCAGACTTTGCGGCCTCCTGCTCCATCATCTCGGCAGCTGAAATATTGACATTTTCCTCAAGAATTGCATCAGAAACCGCACGGGCAATCAGCTGCACCGATTTAATTGCATCATCATTGCCTGGAATAGGATAATCGACTACGTCCGGGTCACAGTTTGTATCTACAATGGCACCGATAGGAATATGAAGCCTGCGTCCTTCTGCGATTGCAATATGCTCTTTTATTGTGTCAACCACAAATATGATGCTTGGGGGTTTGCGCATATCACGGATACCGCTGAGCACAGAGATAAGATTTTCTTTTCTTTTAGCAAGAAGTCCCCGCTCTTTTTTAGGAAGAGCTTCAATTGTGCCGTCTGTTTCCATCGCTTCTATTTTTTCCAGTTTGGCAACACTCTGGCGGATTGTCTGGAAATTTGTAAGCATTCCACCCAGCCATCTCTCAGTCACATAGGGCATCTTGCAGCGTTCAGCTTCCTCCCTGATACAGTCTTTAAGCTGCTTCTTTGTGCCGACAAACAGCACTTTTCCACCCTTTAACACTTCCTTGCGAACACGCTGAATGAATTTCTCGACTGTAAGAAGAGTTTTATTGAGATCAATGATATAGATGCCGTTTCTGGGGCAGAGTATAAAGCGCTTCATTTTGGGATTCCAGCGCTTTGTCTGATGACCGAAATGAGTGCCCGCATCAAGCAGATCTTGCACAGATAAATTAGACATACAAACTCCTTAATTGGGTTAAACTTCCACGACGTCTCATAACGGAAAGATTACTGTCCACCCGGATCAGCACCCGTCTTCCGCTCCCGCCGTGTGAAATTATTGTGAAAACTGACCTGAATTTTCCAAATAAAACGTTCGTGTCTGGCGAACCCGGCACGAACGGAATTTTCCCGAATAAGCGGAAATATCTTACAGTAGGAATAGGAACTATCGCTTAGAGAACTGGTACCTTCTGCGGGCTCCTGCCTGACCATATTTCTTACGTTCAACTACACGGGAGTCTCTGGTAAGAAATCCGCTTTTACGCAGAGCCTTACGATTCTCCTCACTTATAAGAGCCAACGCTCTGGCAATTCCAAGACGAATAGCACCGGACTGACCACTGAGTCCACCGCCTCTGACACTTGCGACTACGTCGAAAGATTCGGCAACCTGCAGTAACTGCAAAGGCTGTTCCGTGTCCTTCACAAGAACATCGCTCATCAAATATTCCTGAATAGTCCTGCCATTTATAATCCGCTCACCCTTGCCGGGCCGGACAATTACCGTCGCAATTGCGTTTTTACGTTTACCGGTCGCAGAATACCTGTTTTCCAAAATGACCAGCTCCTTTTTTCTAGATGTTTAAGGCAGTGGGCTGCTGTGCAGTATGGGGATGATTTGACCCGGAATACACATGGAGCTTTTTCATTATAGCCCTGCCACGTGCATTTTTGGGAACCATGCCATGAATTGCATGAATCAGAACCTTTGTCGGATCAAGCTTCATCTGCTCCTGGAAAGATCGAAACTTCCCTCCACCGGGATACCGGGAGTGACGGAAGTACTCTTTGGTCTCCGCTTTCGTTCCAGTCAGCATTACCTTTTCTGCATTAAGAATAATCAGAAAATCCCCATGATCCTGATTGGGAGAATAAGCAACCTTATCTTTCCCGATCAAAACCTGAGCAGCCTTTGATGCAAGCCTTCCGAGGGCCTGATTGGTAGCATCGAGCACAAACCACTTACGCTCAATTGATTTTGTGTCCACAACAACAGTTTTCATGTCATTCCATCCTGAAATACAAATTTCGATTTATGGATAAGTCTGTTGAATATAAAACAGAGATTAAGAAAAAGTCAACACTCTTGATATGAAAAAAGAGAAAGACGGAAAAACAGCGTACGCCAGATTTAAACAATCTTTCCTTTCCCGCCCTTTTGAGCTCTATCAGGATTACTCATATTTTCACCCATTTTAATTTTACTTGCAAAACTTCTGGTCCCTACCATTTGGATTTTCTTGCTACAGCTACGCAACATATACCGGATAAAGGTGAGCACCAGATTCGCTATTACGGTTGGTACGCCAATAAGAATAGGGGTTTGCCTCGCCGAAAAAGAAGGGGAGGGTACTGTCAAATGAATTTTAAAGATCTAAAATGAAAATTACTTCCGGTACATGCGTATAAAGAGCGGGCCCTTTTTACTGTTATCCTGAATCATCTTGTCTAATGAATAAATGGAGTCTGTCCCCATGTCTACTTTCTGCACAATTTCACCCTGTGCATTGAAAAGAACCGCGCGCCGGAAACCCTGCAGTTTTTTTGCGTCCGGACGACTTCCCATGACAGAGATAAATGCGATATCCTGATTGCTGGTATAAGGTCTGGACTGAAAGGAATTCTTTAATTTCGAAGAATTCTTATTATCCCGTACCGGTTCCGAAGCATCTACCGATGATACCGCAAACTGTATGAGTACTGCAAACAGCAACCAGCCAAATGACCGTAACATTTCGGCCTCCAATGGGGTACACTATCAATGCACTACTATTTAATATAACAAATAATCACTCTTCTGCAGATCTTTTTATGATCTGTATGCAAGAAGGCGCTTGCTGCGTGATGAGTGCTTCAGCCGCCTGAGAGCCTTCTCCTTTATCTGCCTGGCTCTTTCCCGGGTCAGATTAAAACGCTGGCCAATTTCCTCCAGAGTATGAGAGGTCTCCTCGCCTATTCCAAAATAGAGCCGCACGACCTCTTTTTCCCTCTCACTGAGAGTCTCAAGTGTATGGTTAATCTCCTCCTGCAGAGAGATCTCCATCAAGCCGTCATCGGGCTGCTCCTGATCTTCATCCTGCAGTATATCTATCAGCCTTGAGTCTTCCCCCTGCTGAAGCGGGGCGTCTAAAGACATGTGGCTGTTGCCGATCTTTATTGTCTCCTGCACTTCAGCCTCATCAATATTCAGCTCTGCCGCAAGCTCCTCAACATTGGGCAGCCTGCGGTACTTCTGCTCCAGCTTGCTGCGCATCTTGCCGATTTTATGAATTGTGCCGACCCGGTTCAACGGCAGCTTGATAATACGAGACTGCTCTGCCAGGGCCTGAAGTATCGCCTGTCTGATCCACCAGACCGCATAAGAGATAAACTTGAAATTCTTTTTTTCATCAAAACGCTTTGCCGCCCTTATCAAACCAAGATTTCCCTCGTTTATAAGATCGCTTAAGGGAAGCCCCTGATTTTGATAATTACGGGCCACACTTACTACAAACCGGAGATTTGCCTTTACCAGTCTCTCCAAAGCCTTCCGGTCACCCTTGCGTATCCTGACCGCCAGTTTGGATTCCTCTTCAATCGTCAGACTCCTGTTTTTCCCGATCTCTTTAAGATAAAGTGCAAGCGATCCCTCCTCAGGAAGAAATTGCGATTTTTCCATACTCTCGTTTCACCTCATATATAAAATTCCAGCTATAATAATCTTGTTCCGGTACTCTGGAAAAAATGATAAAATATAGCAAATCCAACTTTTAAGTGCAATCCGGCTTTGAGGATTCAACTAAATCATTTTTGATTGTATCATTAAGGTAAGCAGATATAAAGAACTTTAGCACAATTCCTGCGCGCAGTACACATCCGGAAATACATTTTGAGAAACAGACAAGACTTAAACCGAATTTGCTACACATTGATTTCAAACTGATTTCCTACAATAAAACATTCCATCCCGCAACCGTTTTTGTCAATTATCCGTTTTGAATCTTTAAGGAAGGATTCAAGCTGAGTGTCGGTACGCCGGTTGTGTATATGAAAAAGCCCAAGCCTCTTCACACCAGCCTTTATCCCCAGCTCTACTGCTTCCGTATACATGGAATGTCCCCAGGCCCTGAACTTTTTGTACTCTTCCCTGTCAAATTCCGCATCATGAATCAACAGATCCGCACCTCTGCAGAAGTCCTGATAGTACTCAAATGGCTGACTTCCCGGAAGATCATACCCCAGTTCATTATCCGTTAGAAAAACAAATACCTTTCCGTTCTCCTCAAGCCGGTAACCCAGTCCGCCATTTGGGTGATTCAGGTAAATCGGCTTTATCTTCACGGACCCAATATTGAAAGACTTGGTCATGATATCCTTGAAACGCACTCTGGCCGGAAGCTGCCGAAGGTCCACCGGGAAATAGGGTGACTTCATTATTCCATGCAGAGCGGTTTCAAAACTGGACACCTTGAATGGACATCCGTAAATGTTGATACTGAATTTCCGGTTATAAATCGGATTGAAAAAAGGAAGGCCCATGATATGATCGAGGTGAAGGTGCGTGAAAAGGATGTTAACCTTCCTGGTCTTCTCCCGTATCAGCCTGTCCCCAAGATTCCTGATTCCGGTGCCTGCATCAAGTATGATCAGATCACCTTCCCTGGACCGTACCTCTACACAGGTGGTATCCCCGCCATACCGGCAATATTCAGGGCCACTTACGGGAATGGAACCTCTGGATCCCCAGCAACGAACAAGCATCACTTCTCCTCGTCACTATTGGCAATTTTCAAAATGGCGCAAATACATAGTATAACTATTCATCTCCCAAATTGCGAGAAAAAAACAACGCAGTCATTTTCAGCACAGCTCTCAGAATTTCTTCTCAAAGACAGATATTCCGATCTCTCCGGTATTTCTTTGACAGCCCCCCGTCAAAAAGTATATTTAAAAATTACTCTGAAATAAATATCGGGAGGAATTATGTCCAAAACTTGCGAAATATGCGGAAAACACCCACAATCAGGGAACACTATCTCACATGCGCACAATGTCAGTAAGAGAATTTTCTATCCTAATCTGCGCACCATCAAACAGACCATTGACGGAACATCTAAAAAGATCAAGATCTGTATGAAGTGCCTTAAAGCAATGGCAAAAAACTGATCAATCTATACTCCGCGCCCCAAAGGCGCGGAGCCTCATCCTCTTATGGCTTCCTGATTTACCCGTTTTTACCAGAAGCATTGATGCCTTGCCGGAAAGAAGCTTTCTTCCCAGCATATCTGCATTCAGACCGGCTATCGATTCTTGCACACCGCTTATCTGCCTGTAAACTCTGACTGCGGTCACATTATTACATCCCAGCGGATCAGTTAACCTGAAATTATCAAACATCACCGCCGCACCTGAAGAAACAAACAGTCCTGCTTCCTCATACAAAGATTTTCCGTCTGCTTTCCCCATGATAGTCCCGTTGACAGAAAATATCAGCGAATCGCTTTCTTTATTCAGCTCCAGATTATTCCACCCGTCCGGGCCTGCCTTGTCAAGGTAACCGGTAACTGTATCCCCGCCGTCACTGTAAGAAGCACATTCTCCCCTGCGATTTATACAGAAGAACTGCCGGACTGAATCTGAAAGAACAAAAAAACCGCAAAGAATACTGCTGTCACCTCCACTGAAGCTTACATCCGTCTTCAGGGTAAAATCTGTCAATGGGATATGAAGCCCGTAGTAGGCTTTCTGATGAGTTGATGTAACTATGCCGAGAAAACCCTCTTCCCGTTCAAGCTTTCCACTCCCGCTGAAAATCCAACCATAATTACCAGGAACCGAAAAATCATCACTGAAACAGGCATATCTGGTAGAATCATACGTTTCTTCCCTGAACTGAATATCATCAAAATCCGCCGATGTGTAAGGCTGAACCAGAAGACCGATATCACCAGTATTGTAAGCGGAATCGATGAATGTAAAAACAAAGTACCCGTTACAGAAAACAGTCATCCGTTCCTTTTTTTTGCTCACAGAGATCAGATTGTCTTTTTTTCTGACAAAAGGGCTACTCTCCGAATGCAGCTCACTAATCTCCCCCGGACTGTATTTGTAAGCATAAACACCGCCTTCACCGGTCACAACTGCATAGCCGCTGGTCCCCACGCTGGAACGGCTCAAACAAAAAATTATCCCCGCGCCGGGATCATCTGTCACTACTCTTCCTGAAAATGTAAAGTCCGGTGGTTTAAGAGGCATATTATGAATTGCCATTGCCGAGTTTACAGATCCTGAATTGTCAATCGCTGCACAGCCACCACCGTAGCCAATACTTCCACCATTATTAATCACGCCGGTCCAGTTGAGAATCGATTGAGATTCATTGCTGAAATAATCTTCAAACAGAACCACGGCTCTGACATCTGCAATAAAAGAGACTATCAGGATCAAAAACAGAATTGCCGGTTTGTTACCCATATTATAATTATATCCCTCATACCTGCCGGTAACAAGCCCCGGATGAAAATAACCGGGGGCATAAAGTAGAGCAGACGCAGGGACTCTGCGTTTAATCCTGATCAGATACAGAGAAAAGACCTACCTTTTCCCGTATTTTGGCTGCACCGGTTTTCCCTGTGGATAAGAGCCCAGGAAACGGTAAAACTGGGTTATTTCTTGTAAATTGGCAAGTGCATTACGCTGGACCTCACTTGTCGGGGACCCTTCAAAATCGAGATAAAAGAGATACTTGAATCCTTTTCCATGCACCGGGCGCGATTCAATTTTAAAGAGATCTACGTCTCTCAACGCAAACGCGCCAAGGCATTTGAACAGGGCCCCTGGAATGTTCTTCATCGAAAAAACAACCGAGGACTTGAGAGGCAGATTGCCCGAGGGCTTTACTGACTTTTTGGCCACCACCAGAAATCTGGTGGTATTCCATTTATTGTCCTCAATATTAGAGGCAAGCACATCCATCTTGAAGTCGATCGCAGCCTGAATAGAGGCTATTGCAGCGGCATCTTTAAGCCCTTCCTCCCTGATTTTCTTTACAGCCAGAGCTGTATTGGAAAAAGGAATCTTTTCTGTACCGGTAAAGGCATTGAGATATTTTTTGCATTGAGCAAGCGCCTGCGGATGAGAGAAAACCCTTTTTACCTGTGATTTCTTTACACCTCTGTTTGAGATAAGAAAATGTCCGATGCGTAAAAGAACCTCTCCGGCAATGAAAAGATTACTCTCAAGAAGAAGATCATAATTCTGATGAATACTCCCTGCCAGAGAGTTTTCGATAGGCACAACACCGTAGTGGCACTCGCCGCTTGCAACGGCTTTAAAAACATCCGGGAATTCAGGTTGAGCCCGCAGTTTAGCAGAAGGCCCGAAATGCTCAATAGCAGCCAATTCACTGAAAGCCCCGCGCTCACCCTGAAAAGCTATTTTCATTTAAATAACCTCCGTACACCCCAGAAACGTTGTTCATAATATTTTTCACTCAGATTACTGTAAATCACGCCATTACTGCTGCTTGCATGTGCGAATTTCCCGTTGCCAAGAAAAATACCGACATGATTAACCCTGCCTGAAGAACCTTTGAAAAACACAAGGTCCCCCTGACTGGCCTGTGACAGTGGAACCGCCCTTCCGTAATTCTTGAGTCTCCTTGTCGAATGCGGAAGCTTCACGTGACTGACCTCCCGATACACCAGACACACAAGGCCCGAGCAGTCTAATCCCTTTCTGCTCATCCCGCCGTACCGGTAAGGTGTTCCGATGTAAGAAGAGATAACTGCGGTAAGACGGGACTGAGGTATTCTATAGTTTTTCCTGTAATCCCAGTCCCCGGGGACAAGATACTGTTTCGATGAGACCGCAGGCTGAGCGGAATTCCGGCTATACCTGACAGATGGGGCACATCCGACAAAAAAAAAGGCTATAATTGCAAATGCTACATGTGGTCTGGAAAGCAGTCTGAAAGGATTCCTCATCAGGTGGATCCCTGCCATCAGGCCTTCATCTCCTGAACCGCAAAAGCCGAACGGAGAAGCGTGTCTTCCCGCCAATGCGGTGCCATCAGTTGAACCCCGACCGGAAGTTTCCCCGCGAACGGGCATGGTACACTCAATGCCGGAATTCCAGCCAGATTTGCCGACACGGTGTAGATATCGGTCAGATACATCTGTAAAGGGTCATTCACTTTCTCCCCGATCCTGAAGGCAGGTGAAGGTGTCACCGGTGACATCAGAACATCACATTTTTCAAATGCGTTGCTGAAATCATTTCTGATAAGTGTTCTTACTTTTGCTGCCTTCAGATAGTAGGCATCGTAATACCCTGAGCTTAGCACATATGTTCCAAGCATTATTCGCCTCTTTACTTCGGCACCAAACCCCTGTCTTCGGGTTTCGCTGTACATATCGGTAAGAGAGGAACTGTTCAGGTCACGATAACCGTATTTTACCCCGTCGTACCGGGCAAGATTTGAGGACGCTTCAGCGGTGCAGATGATGTAATAAACGGCTATGGCAAAAGAAACATTGGGAAGAGATATGTCAACAGCCTCGGCTCCGGCATCCTTCAGCCGCTGTAGAGTTTCCATGAGGGGCCTTCTTACTTCATCTGACAACCCGTCCCCGAAATATTCCCGGGGCAGACCGATTCTCAAGCCTCTGATGTCACCGCTATAGAGATCATCCGGTTCCCTGAACGGTTTACCTGCACAAGTGGAGTCACGTTTGTCTTCACGTGAAATAACGGAAAGAACAAGGCCCAGATCCCGTACATCAGAAGCCATAGGCCCGATCTGATCAAGCGACGACGCAAACGCGACAAGACCGTAACGGGAAACTCTGCCGTAAGTCGGCTTCAGGCCCGCAACACCGCAATGGCTGCAGGGCTGCCTGATTGATCCCCCCGTGTCTGACCCCAGAGCGGCAGGAACCAGTCCGGCTCCGACGGCCGCGGCGCTTCCCCCGCTTGACCCCCCGGGAATTCTCTCCCTGTCGGCAGGATTTCTGGTGGGCCCGAAATCGGAAGTCTCGGTACTCGATCCCATCGCAAACTCATCAAGATTTGTCTTACCTACAATCACTGCCCCCGCATCGAGAAGCATTTCCACCGCGGCTGCGTTGTAGGGCGGTTTGAATCCCCGAAGCATTCGCGAACCGCAGGTTGTCTCAACGCCCTGGGTGCAGATGTTATCTTTCACGGCTACAGGAACGCCAAAAAGCGGCATCTGCTTTCTGCGTTCATCAGGTAAGGAATCCAGCATCTCAGCCCTCTCAAGGGCCTCTTTTTCCTGCACTGAGATGAATGAATGCAGGCTGCTGTCCTCTTTTTTTATCAAATCGAGCGACTGTTTCAGGGCTTCAACACACCCGATCTCTTTTTTTCGGGTCTTGGCGGCCAACCCGGAAACACTCATGTTTAAAAACGCCATCTTATTACCTTCCTGTAAACTGATCGGGCATATGGACCCGGTAGTTTTTTTATCTGTACCAGCGGAAAAAGTAAAGGCTGATAAATATCCCTATTATAGATAACAAACTGAATTTTATCATAAAACCAAACTGAAACTTTATTGCGTACAGGTCTATCAAGACTGGTTTGTTATTGACAAAGTCACCTATACCGAACGGGATGCTGTATGTAAAGAATGTCTTTACCACACTCTGGCCTCCCGGCAGCATGGCGACAATACTGTTAAGATACGACCCGATCAAAATTCCAACCAGCACCACAAGTACTATTGTGGTAGTCCGTTTTTCTTTTAAAGGAACAGCCATACAGGCCCTTTCTGCAAAATGCCCTGAAAATGTTATTTCCCGATATACTCACTCAGTGTCAGATTGATCTCAACAGGTTTGCTTTTTCGGACAATCATCATCTTAACCCTGTCATCAACAAAATAATCGAGAAAAAAACCATCAATATCAGCATGTGTCTGAATGTGCCTGTTGCCCATCCGGCGGATTATATCTCCCGGACGCAGTCCGGCTTTGTGACCCGGACTCTCAGGCTGAACACTGACTATCACTACTCCATCGGTACCATCGTAGCCAAGTGAGAGCGCTATCGAGCGGTTCAAGTCCTGAACAGATATGCCGGTCCATACCTGCCTGCGTTTGCCATATTCGATAAGCTCTCCGGCAACTTTCCTTGCCCGGTTTATCGGAATGGCGAAACCTATACCTATGGATCCCTTGTTTGCGTTTGATCCGGTGTAAATAAAAGTATTTATACCGATCACTTCTCCAAGCGCATTGACCAGGGGCCCTCCGCTGTTGCCCGGATTGATAGCGGCATCAGTCTGAATCATTCCCTGATAGTAAACCCCTTCCGTTGGGGCGAAGTTGCGGTCAAGTGCGCTTACTACACCGACCGTGACTGTCGGATGTGCATCGTTGATAAAATTCAAAAACGGATTACCTATTGCTATGGCCCATTCCCCGATCATAGCTTCATCGGAATTTCCGAACTTCACGCATCTGAAATTCTCACCCTTGACCGCTATTACAGCCAGATCCGACCTCTCATCGGCTCCCACAACAACTCCCTCAATGCGCCGACCGTCAGAAAAATTTACATACAATTTCGCGGCGTTCTGCACCACATGATAATTGGTCAGGATCATGCCGTCTTTGCGGATAACAAAACCGGACCCGATGCTCTCTACCTGGCGGTATCTTGGCATGAGCTCCGGGCCGAAGAAAAAATCAAAAAAGTCATCGTTACTGTACCGGTTTTTAACCACCTGAATCTGAGTGACAACTATACCTACTACACATGGGGCAACAAGTTTTGTTGATGCCACTATGGCATTTTTCCTTGACAGACTGAGGTTATCATCAACTGTTCCGGTGGTCTGCTGATCTGAAACCGGAGATCTCTGCGGTTCCACGTAGACTGTATCGGAAGAAGCTTTGCTTCTGGAAATAAACGGCAGATCCCCGTTATATATACGGCGCATGAATTCCCCACCCGCAATGAGACCGGCACCTATTCCCAGTATAAGAAAGAGAAAATAAACCGATGTCTTTTCTTCAACCCGGCGCATCAGTCCACCCCCTGGTACTGAACGTTTTCCAGAACCAGCCCGAAAGGCGGAGCAGTTTCGCCAACCAGCCTGCGGTCTTTGCGTTTAATTATTTCTTCCATTGTGATACCCAGTCTGCCTCTGCCGATATCAACCAGAGTGCCGACAATAGATCTTACCATCTTATAAATAAATCTGTCTGCTTCAATTGTAAATAACAAAATATCATCATCTTTTTCAAGCGATACCTGCTTCACTGTGCAGATCGAATTTTCCGTTCCACAGCCGGAAGCCATAAAAGCCGCAAAATCGTGTTTTCCCTCGATTGCAGGAAGATGAGAACGCGCTTTATCCCAGTCAACCCTGTGATTAAGCCTCCAGACCCGATTGAACCACAGCGGCTGCTTTTTAAAGCAGATATAGTAACGGTAAAGACGGCTCACTGCAGAAAACCTGGCATGAAAAGACGGATCCACCTGCTGCAGATTGTAAATGGCAATTTCTGGAGGAAGAAGCGCATTTACCGACAACTGACATCTTCCCGGGTCTATTGCTCCATAAAAATCAAGATGGGCACCCTGTCTCTTTGCATGTACCCCCGCATCGGTTCGGCCTGCGCCGGTAATAGAAACCGGAGCCCTGAGCGCAACCGTAAAGGCCTTCTCTATATGCCCCTGAATACTCTCCGTGTCAGGCTGACGCTGCCAGCCTCCATAGCGGCTCCCATCATACTCAACCCTGAAAAAATACCTCACGCAGCAATACCACTCCTGATCAGCTCTGAAACTCTGGCGATCTTGAAACAAAAAATCTGCACTTCCTGCTCTGTTCCCTCAACCCTTCCACTCTTCACCCCAGCATCAAACTCCAGAAGCCACTTAAGCACAACCGTCAGCTCTTCATCGCTGAATTTCCTGGCCAGCGGCACAATTCCCGATGCAATGATAACAGGATAAACCTTTCTCTGTTCACCAGCCGCAAGAAGTCCACTCGCCCTCCCGATCGCAAAGGCCGCGGCATTCTGCTCCGGATCGTTAAATCCACGGGAGTTCAGAAATGTCTTGATAACCTGCGGATTTGCTTCTGCAAAACGGCGTATCCTGAAAAGAGCCCAGTAATGCCTGAAAAGAGCCGATATCATAAGGGGAGCATAAAAACCGGTTGAAAACAGGGAATCTAAAATAGTTAGAGCTCTGGGAAACTGTTTTTGCGAAAGTACAGACGCCAGTTCATAAACAGTCATTTGCCTCGATGCTCCTACTATCAGCTCGATGGCATTCCGGTCGATCCGCTGTCCGGCGGGTAAATGAATATCGATTTTCTGCAGCTCAGAGTATAGCGTATCGATATCTGAGCCTGCCAGATCAGAAAGGTAATCGGCATCGGCCTTGGAAATACTCCTTCCAAAAAGCTGTGGAACCTGTGTTGTAAGCCACTGCCCTATCTTGTAATCCGGTGGCTTCGGAAATTCCATAAACCGGATCTCAGGACTGGCGGCACGTTTGGATGCGCTGAGTTTCTTTGCGGTTTTAGATTCCTGCTCCTTGCCCTTCTTATCTTCATCAATTTCGATTATCAGGTAACAGTCAGGTGGAGGATTGTCAAGCAGTTTGTTAAGCTCCCGTATATCAGGGTCGCTCAATTCCTGAGCATGACCGGCAAGAAAAATCCGGGTCTCCTGGAAAAGCGACGGGGTCAGGATATTCTGTATGAAAAGGGAAAAATCACCATTTCCGGTATCAAATCTCTCGGTCAAAACCGGATCATGCAGCTTGCCGATCTTTTCAATTATACCTTTTCGTGTGTATTCTCTTCCCACACTGTCATTACCGGCAAGGATATAAACCTTTGCAATACTCTCAGTCATGGGATAAGCGGCTCCAGAACCGACTGGCTTTTGTTAATTGTTTCCTTGAACATGATCTGAGCATTTACGAACTTCTTTGCATCAGTCTTCATGACTCTGATGATAGCCGAGGCCAGTTCCGCAGGGCTTTCTGCCCTGAAGCCAACACCTGCATTCATCAATTTTTCACATCCGTCTTTCTGGGTGTGGTAGCTGGGACCGAAAAATACGGGAATGCCGTACTTTGCGGGATCCCAGACATTATGACAGCCTGTGGAATCGAATGTTCCGCCCACAATCGCAGCATCAGCGATTTTGTACATATCGTCAAGTATACCGATTTTTTCAATCAGGCAGATTTCCCATTTACTTGAAGTGGTAATGTCCCGGATATGGACCACATTTCCATCCATCTGAGCAAGCAGCTCCGGAACTTCCTCAAGATAACGGGGAACTATGATAAGTTTGCAGGGCATATTGCTGTTTTTCAGAATATCAAAGCATGTTTTGAGCGCCTTGCCCTCCTGTGCATGCACACATCCTGCTGTAATCACAAACTGGCTGTCGTTGAGGTTAAGCCCCTTTCTGAGCGCCAGCCACTCTTTTCTGGGCGGGCGTTTTATCATTATGTGGCTCTTTAAATTTCCAACGATGTGAATATTATCGCTCTTCACACCTAGCTGTGTAAATCGGGCCGCGTATGTCTCGTTCTGCGCCAGAACCACATCAAAACATTCAAACAGATACTGCAGCACCCCTTTGAGCCGCCGGTAATTGACAAAAGACTTTTCCTCTATCCGTGCATTCACAATACCTACCGGGATTCCTTTACGCTTGCAGGTCCAGAGCATGGATGGCCATAGCTCAGTCTCAAGCAGCCAGACACGGGATACCCGGAAATGCTCAATCACCCCTTTTATAAGCGGAATTGTATCTATCGGCAGAAAACCCGTCGCGCAAATGGTGTTGGTGGGCCTTTCCTGAAGAAACTGGACGCCGTTGCGTGTTGCGGCAGTTACGAGGTAGAGGTCTTCAGGATGACGCTGCTCGAGAATCTCAAGAAATTTGTGCAGAAGTTTTGCTTCGCCTAAAGATGCAGCATGAACCCACACAACCGCCCTGTTCCTGTGATCCTTAATCGAATATGGGAAACGCTGCCTGGCAGCAAGATCCCAGCCCTTTCTCTCACTGATTCCTTTTAAAAAGGGAAAAATGAGCCATCGTACCAGTTCCAGAATTGTGCTGTAGCCAACTATAAAGGATGAAATCAGAGCATATTTTATTTTCATACTGAAATACTGCCAATTGTAAACCTGTTCTTTCCATTTCTTTTTGATGTGTAAAGTGCCCTGTCAGCGACTTCGATCAGCCTGTCTTTTTTAATGTTGTCATTCCAGTCAAATACAGCCAGCCCGATACTGATCGTGTAATAGATCAGGTTCTGAGGAGAAGAATAAGGTTTTGAAGAAACGGTTTGTATAATTCTTGAAGCAAGGATCTCTGCTCCGGCCAGATCTGTATCGGGAAGCACCAGGGCGAACTCCTCCCCTCCGTACCTTGCGAAAAGATCACAGGCCCTGATCATCGCAGAAAGCCTTCTTGTCAAATCTATCAATACAGCATCACCAACCTGGTGACCGTAAGTATCATTTATTTTCTTGAAATCATCGATATCGATCAAAAGAAGCGAAAACAAACCATTTTTCCGGTTTGCCCGCGCGATTTCCCTGTCCAGAGTTTCCTGAAAAAGCCTGTGGTTGGCTATCCCGGTGAGGCTGTCTGTTTTCGCCTGTCGCCGTGCCTGCAAAGCTGTGTATCCGTGTTCAACCACAGATGAAACCATGGAGCTGAAAACATAAAGAAACTGGCTCTGATCGGTGCTGATCTTTGATTGACTATCGTAGAACACCGTAAGAGACCCGACCGCCCTGCCCCCCACCATCATTGGAACGCTCAATGGATAGAGTGTATTGATCCCGGGAGCTTTACCCTTCTTGCCCTTGTAAACAAATAACGGCACTTCGCCTTCTGAAAACCTCTCCTTGTCCACAAGAGGCATTGTCTTCTGATGCATGCCCAGAAGAAGCCTGCTGACCTCCTTTGGATCTATCTCTCCCGATGAGGGCATAGCGAAAACTTCCGTAAACCCGAACAGGTTTACACTTATCACAGAAAGAACAGATCCCATCTTCTGATTCGCTTCCTCAAGAGTTATGCGCATTATCTCCGAAACCTCAAGGGAAAGCATCAGTTTTCTTGTAAAGAAGTAAAGCGATGACAGATCAAACAGGTGTTCCTTGACCTCTGTGGAAATACCTTCGGACTGATGCATAATACTCAGGCTCTTAAGGTGAAAAAGCCTTGATGCCACCGCTTTTTCCACCTGAATGAGAAAATCTGAAATATCCAGCGGCTTTAACAGGTATGAATTAACGCCCTGATTTATCGCCGTTGTCGCTGTATCCAGGGATGCATAACCGGTGATTATAATAACCTCCGCATACTCATCCCTGTTTTTAATAAAATTCAGAACATCAATCCCGGAAATATCCCGCAGCTTCAGATCGGTAATAACAATATCATAATCATTCTGACCTATCAGATTCAGCGCCTCTTTGCCGCTGTTGCAGGCGGTGACTTTGTAAAAAGGCTCAAGAGCATCTTTGAGAACATCACAGATAATCTCCTCGTCGTCCACCACAAGGATGCTGCATTCGGAAGCCCGTTTAATCTGGTGATTATTCATAAAATTCCAGACAGGATGAGATTTGAAAGGCAGATCTATCGATATAGGTCAAAAAATCGGCCGCTGCCTTTTTAAGCAGCGTTCACCTCTTAAACGAAAATACTTAAAAATCAGCTGAACTGAAAGCCGATTCCGTAAAAATTTAATCTTATGGAAACACAATGAAGAGTTTGACTTACCTGAGCTCTCAAACCTATTTTTATCTATTCATATCAGAGGTACTTATCCGCTGTACCAGAACTCACTTTTAACAATCTCCCGGCAGGTGTAATGATAAAGAAAATTACCAGATTATTAATAACGATGCTGCCATTAATCCTGGCATGCTCGGATCTTGAAGATTCAACCGGTCTAGGCAGAGATATTGTCAGCAGTTATAATCCTTCTGCAGTAAATATTGACCAGAACTTTCAGACTTTTTACCGAAACAACAGCATCGTAACAGACGCCTTCAGCATCCCCGACCAAAATAATACCCGATTTGGTATACACACAGGTGTCATTGCTGCCGGCTCTAAAGAGGGATACACAACAACTGGTTTCACGGAATTTGTCATAGGGAAAAATGTGGGCCGGCGTTTTCAAACCAAAGATAAGCTGGTTGCCATCTCCCTTTCCTTCGACACGATCTCTTTTGGTACCAGATCTCTTGAAACTCATAATCTGACTCTTTATTCATGCTCCCAGAATAAGAAATATTCCCGTACTTCAGACCCGACCGGTATGCTCATCGGAAAACTTGTCCGGGACACAAGCAGCAAAAAACTCAATGTTGAAATCGAGGACTCTGATCTGGCACAATCAATATTTGATGCCTGTCTGGCTTATCAGGAATGTCTTGACGATTGTCCTGATAAAAAAGACCCTTCATGTACCAACCCCTGCGACTCTTTAAAATCAACCTTCAGTTTTTGTCTTTTCAACGAAAATGACTCAAGTTTTGTCAGACTCCGTTCACCTGTAATGAAAATTGCACACAAAAGAACCCAGAAAATAAACAAGAAGGATTCCGTCATCACCCGCATAGATTCTCTGACTGGCGCCTCTTACAGCAACTACATAGCCTTCGAAGATGATATCGGTGAAGTCAAAGACAAGCCGCTTTCTTCAAGCGCATCTGAACGCACCGCAGTCTTCCAGATCGACATCTCATCACTCTGGGACACGATGAGTACAACCGGGTTCAACGAAATTCTTTCTGCAGGTCTGGAATTAAGACCACTTTCATATGAGAATTTAGACAAAAAGGATTCCCTTTTTTCTGTTCGCCATTACCTCTCTGATGAACTGATTCAGGATGGAATTGTACTGGATTCTCTGATCGGGTCCGGAAAATTAAACATAGAAGCTGAATATGACAAATCAGGTAAAATGACCAACTCCATCATTCTTTTCGTAGACAGACACCTTCAAAGCTTAAGATCCACCCGTCCTTCCACAGTTTACCTTTACATCCAGGTCAACAAGTTTGATGATGTAAAAAATATCAGTTGGGAAAGAGTGGAGTGGAGAAAACCGGTTTTCAATGTTGTCCTATCAACCTTTAAGTAGCAGAAAAGTTTAACATGTCAAATAATAAAATGTTCTTGACGTTCCTGCTTCTGATTTTCAGTGCAGCGATTATCTATTCCCAGTCGGTTCTGGGGCTTCAATACCCGTTCGGTCTTCCTCTGCAGAACTCCAATGGACCATCACTTGCCATTGGCGGAGCGGGAACAGGTGTAGCCGATGATTACTACGGGATGGGCGACAATCCGGCAAATCTGGGCAATGTGAACAGAGCTGTTTTCAGTGCGGTCTTTGCGCTGGATCTGCTGAATATTCTTGACAACGGTGACAGGACAAGCCATATGGGTTTCAGTCCAAGGGTTCTGTCCTTTTCATTTCCACTGGGAATCATCGGATCCCTTGGCTTCTCCTATTCTCAGCAAACCGATACAGAGCTTAACTTCAGACTGTCAAGAGATTACCGTATCGGAAATCTTGAAGAAACAGAAGATCTGGCCCTGGTCAGAAACGGTGGGACTGCCAACTGGCAGGCCGGATGGGGTATACCAATCAGGAAATGGGCCACAGTCGGAATCGCCTATCAGCGGCTTTATTACAAAAGCAACTCTTCCCTGATCAGGAAAACAGAAGGACTCCTGAGCGACACACTGATTGATTCAACACGCACCGCTTTTACTAGTAATGGTATCAGAGCCGGAGTTCAGACATCACTCAAAGATTTTACACTGGGTATCTCAGGACAGTATGTCTTTTCCGGCACCGCCACAGACATCAGAACCATCAAAGGTACAAGAGTAAAGGCAGATTCCCCCTTCAAAGACTCGATAATCACAAGGAAATCAAGCTACGATCTTAAACCTGCTCCCTCCATGGCTTTGGGAGCATCTTACAGGATATCGCCAGAATGGTTTGCTGCTATGGAAATCGGGGCTACGCTGTGGGAGAGATTCTATTCTGAAATAAGCAAAAAATCAGATAAATATGACAGAGCCTACAATTTCTCTATCGGAACTGAGTATATACCCGCCCCAAACCTCCTTACTCCGAAGTATTACGAGATAATGCAGTACCGCGCAGGATTCAGGTACTCCCAGCTCCCGACTCCCGATGCGGCTGAATTCGCCTTTACTCTTGGCACAGGTCTTCCGCTCAGGGACGGTGGAGGACTTTTTGACATTGTATTGGAATACGGCCGAAGATGGGACAGCAATTTCAAGAACTTTACAGAAGAGTTTGCAGGAATTTATCTGGGAATAAACGCCGGCAGGAAATGGTATCAATCCGCTCAGGACAGCTATTGACCGGTTCAGCGCGCTCTTTTTCGAGACTCTATGGAGAAAATAATGGGATCCAGGCTGAACAAAGTTTCCAAACCTGAAACCAAAAGCGTGCGGAAAAACTCCAGTCAAGGCCGAAAAAGCAGAAATCCGGATTCGACCAGATCCGGAAACGCCTCTGCTGTGCCACAAGTAAAGAAATCATCAAACAACGGTCCACGCTATAAATTCAGCACCGATATCCCCCAGAAGTATGATCAGGATTATGTATGTGCTATTCCCAGAGATCCCTTGACCTCTTTTGTATATTGGGAATTCACCCCCGAAACTCTTAAAAGAAAAACATCAGAATCTCAGCTTGGATCCAAAATAGTACTTACCGTTAAGGGCAGACAGGAAGACAGACAGCCTGCCAGTCATCATTTTGACATCTGCCGGAACAGCTTCGAGCAATTCATAAATGTGCCCGGACCCGGAGAACCGCACCGGTTTGAATTTGGCACCATTAATTCACATGGCAACTACTCATTCATCAGCGAAACAGGTACATTACCTCCACCACAAACAGACGTCAGTAAAACGATCGATCAGAAATGGTTTTCAGAAAAAACAGAACAGCTGATTCAGTTCTCCGCAAAATCATCTATGGTAAAGAGATCCACAGTTAAAGCTCACAGTGAGATTTCGGACAATACGCCCTATTTGGGATCATCCTCCTTCTGAGTTTCAGATTTAGAATAAATATGGACAGCCATAACACTACAAAAGGTTACCTGAGTCTTGTGCTTCATGCCCATCTTCCCTATGTAAGGCATCCTGAATGCGACTACATGCTGGAAGAGAACTGGTTTTATGAGGCCATGACCGAGTGCTATCTGCCTCTGCTTGCAATATTTGACAACCTGGTTTCCGACGGTGTCCCGTTTAAAATCACTATGTCGCTTACACCTACACTCTGCTCAATGATGGCTGACGGGCTGCTGCAGGAGCGCTATCAGAAAAGATTAAATAATCTTATTGAGCTGACAGAAAAAGAACTCAACCGAACACAAAACACAAAGTTCCATACTATAGCAGAGATGTATCTGAGCAGGTTTACGCTCTGCCGGAATCTTTTTAACAATGTATACGGGGCTGATGCCACAAAGGGCTTCAAGAAATTCCAGGATCTTGGTTTTCTGGAGATCATCACCTGCGCCGCAACTCATGGATACCTGCCTAACATGCAGGTAAACCCAAATGCTGTACGGGCACAGATTTTGACCGCTGTCAATTCTTATCAGCGTTTTTTCGGCCGAAATCCTCCAGGTATCTGGCTTCCTGAATGCGGATACTACCCCGGTGTCGAGAAATTTGTTGACGAAGCGGGTATAGGATATTTTTTTCTGGAAACCCATGGAATTCTCCATGCCGATCCACTGCCCAAACATGGAGTCTACGCACCTGTTAATTGTAAAGACACAAAAGTGGCGGCTTTCGGGCGGGATGTTGAATCATCAAAATCAGTCTGGAGTGCCCAGGAAGGCTACCCGGGCCACCCATCCTACCGTGACTTCTATCGTGACATCGGCTTTGATCTTGACATGGATTACATAGCGCCCTATATCGACCCTATCGGCACAAGAACCAGTACATCTATCAAGTACCATAAAGTAACAGGGCAAGGAAACGAGAAACAGCCCTATAACCGGGATGAGGGGATCAGAACCGCTGCCCTGCATGCTGGAAATTTCATGTTCAACCGCCAGAAACAGGTCGAACATCTGAGTTCCATGATGGACCGCAAGCCGATTATCGTGGCCCCATACGACGCTGAACTGTTCGGGCACTGGTGGTATGAGGGCCCTGAATGGCTGAATTTTCTTATTCGTAAAATCTCCTTCGAACAGGATACCATCTCCCTTGCAACACCCTCAGACTACCTTAAAATCTATCCTTCAAACCAGCACTGTCAGCCGGCATTCTCATCCTGGGGCGAGGGCGGCTACTCTGAGGTCTGGCTTCAGGAGTGCAACAGCTGGATCTACCGTCATCTGCACCGGATGGAAGAGCGGATGATTGACTGCGCCAGGAAATTCCCCGATCCAGATCAGAACCTGAAGCGGTTACTTAATCAGATGGCGCGCGAACTGCTTCTTGCCGAGTCAAGCGACTGGGCATTCATCATGAAAACAGGCACGATGGTTCAATATGCACAGAGGCGCACAAAAGAACACATCGCAAACTTCCTGCGGCTCTATGAAGATTTACAGAATAACAGATACGATTTCGACTTTATTTCACTTCTTGAATCGCACAATAATATTTTCCCTGAGATAGATTACAGAGTCTATTCCTGAACAGGGTTCCTCACTAAGGAGGTAATATGAATTGCAGAAAAATCTTACTTATAGTACTCGCGGCGGTTTCTTTTACACTGGCACAAACTAATGAAACACTTAACATCTTTACCTCTTTGGGATTCGGGTTCCCCACCGGAGGACTAACGTTTTCATCACATACATTTGATAACCAGATTCTTTCCGAAAGAGAAGACAAATACTTCAATTACGGGCAGGGTATAAAACTCGATGCAGGAGTACAGTATTTCATGATGGAAAACGTGGCACTCCAGGCCGCATTCGGATATTCAGGAAAAATACCCGGTCTGGAAACCAGGAACGTCCGTACACTGGCAGGAGCCACTGTTACTGACAGCAGTATCGAGTATAAGGCACAGCTGTTCGGAATCAAAGCGCTTGTGGTACCAAGATTTGAAATTCTCGAACTGCTTAACATGTATACAGGGGTGGGCATAGGGTTTTTCTGGAATTCCCTTTCCTACGAGGCTGTATACGAGACTGTAACTGTAACCGGGACAGATGTAGATAACCGTGAAGGTAAAATCAAATCTACACCCGCCTTAGGACTGCTCGGTTTGATCGGAATTGACATCCCGCTTTCTGATTTGACTGCTGTTTTTGGCGAAGTCGCCTTCGAACAGATGAGTTTCACGTGGAAAAAACGCATCGAGGAAAAAGGATACACTGCGGTTTACGAAAAAGATGCCACTAATCTGGAAGCTCCGCCGAAAGTACCAGGTTCCAACTGGCAGATCAGGTTTGGAATAAGGTTTATCGTTTTATAAAAAACCCTAACTCCAGGCCGGCATTTGGTTTCATTTCTCTACATTATACGGTTCAGAAATGATGTTTGAACTTTCATAATCAATCGTGATTCGGCTTTGGCGAAAAAGATCAAGCCCGATAAGGGCATCTATTCCCCATGATTTCTCAAACCTCGATACGAGAGACTCCGTATCCTTGAAAGAACAAAGCCGGGAAGGGGACTCGAACCCCTGACCTACTGATTACGAATCAATTGCTCTACCAACTGAGCTATCCCGGCGATTGCGTTTTTAATATAAATTCCGCCACTTTTTGCCCGGTGCGACATTCTACTATCTTACATAATTCTCTATATTTTGCAGGCCTGTCTGACTTTACTTGTGTTAGCCCCAGAGAAATACTCCATAAGAGACGTGGAAGAAAAAAATGCTGCTTGTAATAAGAATCTGACACGTAGAAAGTCTTGCCCATGACGGTCTTCCGGCATGGATAATAATTCGTCACTTTCAGTGGGGGTTTTAGGGGCCAGGAGATACGTTGTTTTGGGTTCATAGGATATCCTTTTATCCGATAGCATATATCATGCTATCGGTTATAGCAAGAAAAAAAGTGGCGTTTAACCACTTTTTAGAAAAAATCTGCTTAATTATATAGATTGTAGCTTAACTTAACACGTATGCCAGGACACGGCCCCTACCAAATTCTGTGCTATCTACCAGCTGAACTATCCCGGTATTCAGGTAAAATCATGCACCTGCACACAGAGCAACAGCAGCCTGTTTTCACTGCTTTTCTTCCGCTTTCTGCTGTGCAGAAAGAGCCCGTTTTCTAAGATCTCTGGCTTCAGAGAACGGCTTATCCAGTCTTTTCTTTATCTCATCATTAAAAACATAATGCCCGATTCTGTTGCACTCTGCAATGACTTGATCAAATTGTCCTGATTCAAGCGCGATCTTTGCCAGCCACAAATGGCACAAAGCAGCATTATAATGGTTATCCTGCGGATCTGCTTCTACTCTACTTAAAATAACCTGAATACTTTTGGATGCTTCATCATACCTCTTTAACCCAAAAAGCGACCGGGCTCTTCCCCATTGAAAAACTGTAGAACTGCCGTATCTCTCAAGCATCTCATCGGCAATCTTCAGGGCTTCTTCGAAACGCTTTTCATTTAACAGAATATCAACAAGCGCAGATGAAGCGAAGTTTTTTGTGTAAACTCCCCTCTGACGGGCTTTATAAAGTTTTTGAATTCCACTCTCCCGTTTGTCTTCTATTCCCGGCATCCACCACAGAGTTTTCATCAGTGCACTGCGCCAGTAATCATAACTACCCACACCGTAGTTAATGTCAATTATATCACTTTTTGAATCCTGAAGTTCCAGCAGCACAGAAACACCTTTCCATCCAAACCTGAAGGCAGTGATCCAACGCTCATATCTGGCTTCATATGTGCCTTTATATCCATCTGCTCCTCCGATAAAAAACTTTGCCCATTCATTACCGGGTTCTTTGCTGAGCAGTTTTTCTCCTTTCTCAATTGCCAGATCGCAGTATCGGTAAAGCTCATTTTCCTTCTTATTTGATTGAAATTTTAACATCCAGGCATCAATCACAACAGCCTGAATGAAATAACCGGCCGGGTGATCAGGATATTTTCTGATTATTCTGCGTGCAACCTCTTCCGCCTCTTTTAGTTCTTCATTGTAAACATTGTCCAGGGATGACAGAGCCCATTTGTGGAGGTCTTCTGGAAGAGGTGGTGCTGCAGAACCAGAAAAGGTCAGGCAGAAAATATAGCAGAGGACAACTGCAAGGTTATTTATCCCCCGCAGAATCAGCTTTTTCAGAAATGAACCCATACTCATTATAGTATCGTTCCCACATCCGCTTCGATCTGTGATACCGGTATTTTCTGACTATCTTAACATGCACACTCTTCATGAAAAAAAAGTCAGCCTCAGCTTTCTTGGAGTAGTTTCCTTTATCGTATTGCTTATAAGAAAACAGATTGTAATAAGGCTTCTCTATAAGAGCCGTATCGGGAATTCCTTCAAGAATGGCCTTCAGGTCATCCTCAAGTATTACCTCAAGCTTTTTCTTTGCCGCCTCATCACTCTCTCCGCTGCAGCTGATTCCAGACAGCGGAACTACAAGAATCAACAGAGTTAACGCACTAAATTTTATCCAGTTCATATCCTAACATTCTAACTTAAAATGTTCAACAACGTTGATGTATCAAAGATATGGATTCTTCGTCCGTCAACAAAAACTTTCATTTTTCTCTCAGGAATGATATCCTCATCACGGGTTATCAGAAAACGGACAACCGCCCCGCTGATATTCCTTCCTATTACAAGATACTTATCTCCAAGGTTCTCCACCAATTCTACAGAAACATCGATCTCTGAATCCGTGGACCTTCTGCTGTCTTTGTGCCCGGAAAAACAGATGCACTGGGGACGGATACCTATCCGTACCTTCCTTCCGCCAAAGTCCCTCAATCTGGAAGCCCTCTCCTTGTCAATTCTCAGGAATCCAATATCAGTTACTATTCCCGTGACATCTCCTTCCGCCTGAATCTCCCCGTCATAGATGTTGATGGGTGGACTGCCGATAAACTCAGCTGCAAAGATATTTGAAGGAGAGTCATAGAGAATTGTCGGGGAATCATATTGAACAATGCGGCCGTTATTGATGAGCGCTATCCTCTCACTCATGCTCATTGCCTCTACCTGATTGTGGGTGACATAGATGATGGTTTTCCCCACATGCCTGTGGATGCGCTTAAGCTCCTCAACAGCGGTTTCCCTTAACGCCGCGTCAAGATTGCTCAACGGCTCGTCAAGAAGCAGCACATCAGGATCCAGAACCAGCGCTCTTGCAAGTGCAACCCTCTGGCGCTGACCGCCTGAGATCTCGCGCGGAAACCGGTCCTCCAGCCCATTGAGATGAAGAAAACCAACAGCCCATTTAAGCTTCTGCTGCATTTTAAGCCTGGAAACGCCGTTTATCTGCAGACCGAAAAGGATATTTTTTTGTACAGTCATATGTGGAAACAGTGCATAGCTTTGAAACACCATCGCTATACGACGTTTCTGGGCAGGAAGCGAGTTGTATCTCTTCCCCGCTACCATAAGGTCACCGCTGTCAATTGTCTCAAGTCCTGCAATCATCCGCAGAAGAGTCGTTTTGCCACAGCCCGATGGTCCCAGCAATGTAACAAACTCACCATCATTAATGCTCATACTGAGATTGTCAATAATGGTGCTGTTTCCGAACTTCTTGACTATTGACTGTAAGATCACATCAGCCATCTGTTTCCTCTACTTCACAGAACCGGTAGAAACACCGGCTATCATATACTTCTGAACCATAAGACTGAAAATTACAACCGGCACACTCAAACAGACAGAAATTGCAGCCAGAAGGTTCTGGGGCTCTGCATATTTTATTCCGTTGAGGTATAATGTCAGTGTGAAAATTTCCTGCTTTCCCAGCATGAGAAAATATGCAAAGATAAACTCATCCCATGAGAGTAAAAATGTATAGATCGCAGCTGCAGCAAGCCCGGGAACAGCCAATGGAAGCAGAATCTTGAAAAAAGTCTGAAATGAACCTGCACCCATGACCCAGGCTTGCTGTTCCAAATCAGAAGGGATAGATTCAAAAGCACCGATCCCGATAAAAATCACATATGGTAAGGCTAACAGAGTGTGCGCCAGCACTACCCCCCAGTATGTCTGATGGGCTCCAATATGGATAAAAAACTCCACAACCGGTATTACAGAAGCAATATCAGGGAACAGGCGGACAGAGATTATTCCAAGGAGAAGAGCCTTTCTCCCCGGCACTCTGTATCTGCCAAGAACATAAGCAGCAGGTATACCCAGAGCCATGGATAACATGACTGTAGAAAATGCAACAATAACACTGTTGAGCAGGACATGGTAAAAATGCTGGTCTTTGAATAAATAAAGGAAAATCTGCAGGGTTGGATCAAATGGCCACCATGGTATCGGGTCCCCTCCGGTGTTAATACTTTGAATGTCGCTGATCGAGTACTTTACAAGCAAATACACCGGGCCCATTACTATAAAAAGGCCTATTAGTATTCCGGTCCCCCAGATCACCTTCTTTCCCGGTGTCATCGGTGCCTGTCTTCTCTCTATGGCCATTCTATGCGCGCCTCAGCAGTAATTTCTGCAGCATATCCATAATTTTCATTAAAATCATCGTTGTCAGCACAATACACGCCACCATTATTATGGCTACAGCGGCAGCTTTGTTGGAATTTCCGATTTCATTATAGAAAAAGTCTATCAATGTACCCAAAAGATCATATCTGCCTGCAAGTACAAAAGGAAAGATAAACTCTTTCCACATCTCAACGGAACGCAGCAGTACCACTATAGACATAGATGGAATAATCAGTGGTATGATGATCGAAAAGATCCTTTTCCATAATGATGCCCCCATCGTTTTTGCTGCATCAAACAGTTCCGGATCAATACTGTTGAGTCCACTTAAAAGTATCAGCATCGAAATGGGCATATCTCTCCACACTTTTCCAAGTAAAGAGATTCCCATCGCGAAGAACTGCGATCCTCTCCAGTTTACAGGCTCACTGATTATTGCAGGCAATGACCAGTAATTTCCTGAAAGCAGATGGTTTATGTGACCGCCCGGAAAATCAAACAGGATATAAAGCAGCATTGCCGTAACCAGAGCCGGCACAGCCAACGGGATAAGGAAAATGCTGCGCACTATACCTCTCATCATAAAACTCTGGTACAGCATTAATGACAGCAGAAAGCCGATAAGAAGCTCAAGCGGTGTTCCGGCAATGGTGAAAAGCAACGTGTTGATCAGTGCACTCTGAAACTGACTGTCAGCAAAGAGGATCTGAAACAGTTTGAAGGAAGGGAACTCTATCCCGGCAGCAGGATCTGAAAGACTCAAGCCCAGCAGGTAAACAAAAACTACTATCAAAAACCCTATAAGGTAAAGCGCGGCCGGAAATAACGGCCACGCTTTTTTTACAAATTCGGAAAGGCTCTTTACAGGAGAATTCATTCCCTCATTCCGGATAGTCTTCTCCCAGAAGCTTCTTCTGCTTTTCAAGATAATCGCTTGCCAGCCTCATCTTCATTGTCGAGAAATTCATCTGTTCCCCGTCGATCTCCTCATACTCAATACAGAGACTGTACCAGGCATCAATGAGATTCTGGCTCATTTCAGCATAACTTTTGACAAGCGGAACCGTTGTAAGCTCATTTATTCCGATCTGCTTGATTGAAGTCTGGAAAATTTCACCTACCCAACCCTGATCAAAAACCTGAGGAAGATTATTGATGATGTCCTTTCTTACAGGAACCATTCCGAATCGCGAGCACTCCTTTGCCTGATTCTCCCTGCTGGTTATGAATCTTGCCAGAGCATATCCCAGTTCTGCATGCGGACTGGTTTTGGGAATTCCCCACCACCAGCCGCCAGTAGAAATTGCTCTGCTGCCTTCATAAACCGGTTTCCCGGCTTCATCAAGCTCAAAAGCGACAGCTTTGGGAACTACAGAAAGGCCCATGTCTCCTTCATCCGGCAGATAACTGGGCATTGATGGATCATCTTTCCAGCCATGAATCAAAAACACGTCAATCTGCTGCATCGACGCCAGGAATACTTTTCCATCCTTTACAGCCGTGTAAATATTTGCGCCTTTCCAGGGATCCTGCCACATACCGGGATTATACAAGCCGTTCTTTACAAAGATTCTTTCCCACAGGTATGTTTCAACGGTCTTATCTGAAGTTAACCGAAGAATATCCTCTCGTGATGCTCCAAGCTGTAAAGACTTGTCAACAAGGTCAAGCGCGGTACCGGCATACCGTGCCCCACGATGTGCCATTCTGCCCATCTTTACGCCATTGTATTCCTCATTTGCCCAGATTGAACCTGCGACATAGAGATCATAAAAGTCCCACTGGCCCGGATCACTCTCCAGAACATACTGCGCAGGAAGTCCAATCCCGTTCTGTTTTTTGAGCTCCGCATTTATCCTCTTGCGGTGTGATTCAAATTTTGAAACCGCATCCGCTACTTTGGATTTGCGGTAGAAAAGAATTCTTGTTTCAAGTTTACGGGGAATATAATAAGGCTTGCCATTGAAATATCCCAGACCGGAAGCCAGCTGATGATACTCAGCAAGATCCTGAAGCACCTTTGCGGAATCGGTAACAGAGTATAGATCCTTCATATATCCCTTTGTTACCAGAACACGCGCCATCTCAAACGGGGTCTTTACCAGGGTAATGGAGCGCTGGCGATCTTTCTTGGATTCCTCAAGCTTCAGAATCCTTTCAATATCCCATTCATTTGTGAATGTGGTGATGGATACTTTACAGCTATTCTGCTTCTCGAATTCAGGAATAATCAGTTCTCTGAAAAATCTTTCCTGAGACGGCATCATTCGAAGAAGCACACTAATCTCTCTTTTTTCTGTCTTTTGCGAACACCCGATCACAAAAGCTAAAACGGACAAACAGGCTATTAATTTCAAAGCAGATCGAAACCTCATACCAGCAGTCCTCCCTTCAAAAATGTGTTTATTTAAAAATTAATCAGACTCTTAATTATATGTTAAAATCACGGGTACAGCAATAACCGGCATCTCAGGAATCCCTTAGCGCACTCCTGATTTCCACCATCTCCTCCCCGCTTTTTCTCAACCGTTCACTGAGCACCTCAAGAAGGCTGTAAGCGATATCAGGAATCTCCAGGAGCAGTTTTTTAAACGGTCCCCTTTTAATTATATAAAGCTCACAATTTTCGTTCGCTACAGCGCTCGCGGAACGGGTTGCCTGAGTGAAGAGTCCTATCTCACCGTAAGTCTCTCCCTCCCTTACAGTTGAAAGAACCCTCTCTACAGGTCCGTTGCTTTTAACGACTCGTATACTTCCTTTTTTAACAAGATAAAGATGATCTGAAATCTGTCCCTGAGCCGAAATAACAGAATCTTTTTCATAAGCCGCTTCCTGAGCAATTTCAGCCAGTTCCAGGAGTTTTTCAGCACCCACGTTTTTAAACAGGGAACACTTTTTAAAAAGCAGTACCCTCTCCAGATATTCAAAAGCGAGACTCTTTTTGATGTCGGTCTGAGCCTGATTTTCAAGGATATCGCGGGCCGCAAGGGAAATCTGGGGGCTGGGATCATTCACTAGCATCCTGAGCACCTCAGTAACCGCCGGATCCGGTTTTTTCTCCACTGATAAAAGTGCATACGTATATAGTCCACAAAAACAGAGCCACCTGTTATCTGAACTGATAAAATACAACAATCCATTCTGTGCTGCCTTATCTTTAAAATGGAAGTTACTTTTCCCTGCCTTGTAGATATATTCCCATGAGTTTATTTTCAACAGCGGTAAAACCAGTGATCCGATCCGCTGATACGACGTACTCTCAATTATCTCTATCAGATCATGCCTCTGAGCACGTTCTTTGATGTTGATATCATTATGACGCCAGGATAAAACTCCCTTTTTATCAAGTAAAACCATCGCGTTTACCGCCCACTCACAGGTGCGGATGATATTCTCACGAAGGGCATTCTCAAGCACCCCTGTGATCTCTCTGCTACGATTGGCCTCAGTGAATTTGTACCAGATAAAACCATCTCTGTACACATTCTCCAGCTCATTTATGATCCAATTATTGATCGTTACTGCCGTGTCCTCAGATAAGGACCATTTATGCCCTGAAGAACGGATCGAATCAGCTATCAACCTCAATGATCTTACCAGCTCAAAAACCATTCTTCTGTTTGAGGCCTGCGGAAGAAAACCGACAAGAGTATCCCACAGAGAGCTTCCTATCACGTCAATGGTTCTCCCTGTTATTGCAATATGCTCCCGGCCAAGTGTCTGCACCTTCTGCAACGCTCTTGATTTAACCGCCGGAGCTGCCGATCGGAGAATTATCTCGATGCTTTTTCTGAATACCTGAAGAGAGGTTGACGTCAGATTTTCAACAAGAACTTCCCCCCAATCAGCAGGCTTTAAAAGCCCTATCAGGTATAAGCCTGCAGAGCGCCGGTTTGGATTAGTACTTCCAAGCAGCCCATTTAAAAAGGCCGTCACATTTTCCCGGTCATGAGTTTCCCCCGCCTCCCACAAAAAACAGGCCGCCTCTATCTGCACCCGAATACTGTTTTCAAACAGGAATTGCTTGACCAGAGGTTTCAAATGCCTCTTCCAGTTGCAGTTCATTCTGTTTAGCGAATAAAGTGCATTTGCCCGAACCCTCTGGTTGGGTTCTTTCAACAATTTCTCGATAAAAGGCCTGGTATTATAAGCGTAAAACCTTCCCATAGACCGGGCTATGAGCTCTTTTAATGCCGTGTCTGCTTCTCTATCGTACAATTTCACCAGCTCTTCAAATGACCTTCCGCTGCCAGTCGACGCCAACAGTTTGACAGACATCATTCTCATATCCGCATTCCGGGAGCTTGAGTACTCCTCTATAACAGGCCACAGCCGCTCATCCCCCCAGTTTCCAAGCTCTCTAAACACTGTTTGAGAATCCAGATATCTTTTATTCACTGGAATAAGTGATGCACTGTATGTTCGCCGTATTCGGGCAGCGGTGAATAGAAGAATTATTCCACAGAGCAGAATCAGAAGCAGTATGAGTTCAGTACTTCCACCGATTACAATCAGAATCAGACCGCTTG
>JAAYYB010000168.1 GCA_012515615.1 Fibrobacter sp. | reverse complement strand
CGGTGAGGATTCTATAACTCTTGACCTGATTGATACAAGCTTTGCCATTTCATGGTGGTTTTACCCGGGAGATTACTATTTTTTCGAAAAAGAATTAGCTGTCCGGGTTGAAATCGACTCCAAGACAGAGGAGATGTACGCCCTTTACACTGATTTTGTGGAAATAATCCTTCATACAAATGATAGTACCGGTATTCGTTTGAAGCCCTCCCCTAATTCCCGGATCTCTTCTGCAGGATTCGGAAATCCCATGCTGTTAAATGAGCGGTATGATGTGAGCGGGAGAAAAGTAAACCCGGTAAAACAATATAACGGTGTCACAGTCGGTGCTTCCCGCCATAGCCCGAAAGTCATGCTGATAAACCGATAATGGAGTGGGGAAGGACTCATGCCGGCGATGTTGACTTTAAAACAGCCCGAACAAAAATCCTGCACCTTGTAGCCCGGACGGCTAACCTTGTGATCTAATCCTGCCCGGTTATTTGCCTGAATGTAAATTTGTATATTTCACGGTTCGTTAAGAGTGAACTAATTGATAAACAGCAAATTGAGATGGTAATTGCCATTACCAGATTAAAGGAGCAGTTAAATCCCAGAAAAATCGCGCATGCAAACCCGGATTGAAGAAGCCCGAAAATGCTGAAGCCGATAATTCCAATAATATAACCTGATTTCATCCTTTTCAATAATGCATATATTAATCCGGCGTTAAAAACAGTCATTGAAACATGTACCCATAGATTCCACAGCGATTGAAAATTCCGCATCAGATTAAGCAATCCAGCAAGATGTATAAAAAGGCCGATTGTAAGTGCAATTACTGGTATAAACTTGAAGAAATTGAAATAGTCAAACCTCTTTCTTTTTAAGAAATCCGGTTTCAGAAAGAAAAGTGGTAAAGTAAAAAATGAAAATAGCAATAAGGCTATTTGTAAACCATTGTAAATATTTCCCAGTGAATCATATACCGAATGGGGAGTAATAAGCGACAAAGATGCAATCTGAAGACTTGAATTCACTATAACATTAATCAAAATGTTGATAAAACCCAAAAGAACGCCGATTTTCCTGTTCCTTAACAGGAGAAGCGCGATAACAGGATCAATTACTGTTAAAGAAATCCAGTATCCATTAACAACTGGAGATACGCCAAAGGCTTTGGCAGAATTTATAAACCCAAGCCTTACGACATCAAAGAGAAGGAATATGTGAGTCATGGTGCCAATAAGGTATCCAATGACAAGAACTGCGATAATAAATGTCAATCCAAGACTGTCTTTAGCTGCGGTATTATTGTTTAGTTTCATCTTCAGAGATAAATCACATCAGGTGTTCGCCGGAGGAGTCGTACCGTTTTTTCGGTCTAAACATTATAAATACATTTTCATAATTCGCGAGTCAAGCAGATAAGCCGATAGAGATCAGTTTCAGAGGTTCGTTCTTGGTTTCAACAGAGAACGCTGAACGGGAAACTATCAAGTCGACAGCTCAACAGAAAAAAGCCTGCGGAAATTATCCTCTAATATTACCTGCAAATCATCGGAGGAGATTCCTTTAATTGCGGCAATTTTGTCACCTGTATATCTCACCATCGCCGGCCTGTTATTTTGACCCCTGAAAGGTACGGGGGCAAGGTAGGGAGCATCGGTTTCTATAAACAGGCGGTTATCTGGAACAAGTTTGACAATGTCATCAAGAGGGGAGTTCTTAAAGGTTACAATACCCGAGAAAGAAATACTGTACCCGCTTTCGATTATTTTCTGCAGTGAACGGCTATCGCCTGTAAAACAGTGAAACAGCGCTTTCTTTACACCGAGTTCTAAACAGATCTCTACTGCCATCTCCTCTGCGCCCCTGGAGTGAATCACTGCAGGTTTATCGATCTCCCGGGCAATAATAAGCTGCTCCCTGAAAAACGGTATCTGCTCTTCCAAAGCGGGGTAGGTGGGGTTTGTGTTATCTATTCCGATTTCCCCAACTGCGATCATCCGGGGATTATTGAGCAATTTACGGAGCTCATCCTGCCATGTGGAATTCTGGTTCTGCACATCGAAAGGGGAAATTCCGGCTGCTCCCAGTATTTCGTCATACGATACACACTGGGAGATGACGGTTTCACTGTTCTTAAGATCGGTTGCTGTGGAGATTATGGTAGATACAGACTCCCTCCGGGCCTCTGCGATAAGTTCCGGGAGCTCATTTTCGGCAAGGTCGAAAAGATGCGCGTGGGAGTCTATCCACATGATCAGAGGCGGTTCTTAAACACTGTGTTCCATCTTGTGGTTGACCACGGTATTTGTTTTCCCGATTTGTTCAGTTTAAAAGTCGTGAACCCGTTTCCTTTGATCTGGAGCGGCTTGCCGTTAAGGCTGTACTGAAGTTTTGTGTTGTTGGCGACCTGGACATTTATGCTGTCGCGGGCTATGAACTCGCGAATATCGTTATTATAGATGACATTTTTCCATGAGTTTCCATCAGAGAATACCTGCAGCCATACAGAATCACCGGTTACCTGTATGACAAGATGCATCATTCCGACAGTGTCAACTGTCGCAACCGTGTCAACCGCCTGGGAATCTGAAGGCTGAACTGGGGCACCCGAAAACAGACTGTCATCAAGAAGTGAATCGCTTACAGTGTCAGGGGTGGCGACAGTTGATGTTGAATCTGAACTTGATAAGAACCCCGGAGCGGAGATCCATCCCTTTTTGTTTGCGAAAAAGCTGAATCCGGCAAGAAGAACTATGAGTACGATTGCAACAATCAGCATCGGGCTGCTGCGCTCTTCCTTGTCTTTCATCGAGACATGAATCTTTGATGAGGAATCGGAGCCTAAATTGCTAAGAGCGATTCCTCTTTCCATGTAGAATTTCTTGAGAATCTCTTCAGGATCAAGCGTCAGGTATTTGGCAAGTGACCTGAGATAAACACGGACATAGGGATCTGCAGGAAGCGACTCGTATTCGCTTGCTTCAAGAGATTTGATATAGTTCACATTCAATCTCAGATCTTTCGCGATCGTTTCAATAGTGATACGGCGATTGATCCGTTCTTTTCTCAGGAGGTCTCCAGCCCTTTCTCCAGAGGGTACCTGAGGTGTGAGATCCGACTGGCTATTTTCTGACATCTGCGGATTCCTTTCGGACGTTGAATTCCTTGAAAAGAGAAATTGTGCTGCTTACAGGCAGACCTACGACATTGTAGTAGCAGCCTGTTATTTTATCTACAAATATAAGTGCCTGCCCCTGGATGGCGTAAGCACCAGCTTTGTCAATGTATTCGTCTGTGCCGAGATAATCGTCAATTTCCTCATCACTGATTTCCCTGAAAAACACATCGGTGGATGAAAATCCGGTACAGCAGAACCCATTTTCATAGCACCTCAAAGCAACACCTGTTAAAACCCTGTGGGGCTTTCCGGAGAGACTTTTAAGCATCCTGAATGCATCCTGCCTGTCAGCGGGTTTCCCCAGAACCTGCTGACCCTGCACGACTATTGTATCTGCCCCAAGCACAAGGAATTCCGGATAATTTACAGCCACCATCTCAGCTTTCAGGGCGGCAAGTTTCTGGATCGATCCATTAAGGTCAGATGAATTAAGGTGCTTATGCTCCTCTATAAAAGGAGGGATAATCGTGTTGAATGTAAAGCCCATCTGAGACAGGATCTGCTTCCGGCGGGGTGATCCGGATGCCAGAATGATCTTTCTTCCGGGGTTTTTCCAATCAATCATAAATATATAGTATGACCTGAATTACAGACAATTTCAAAGGTGAGCAGGTTTTTGTTAAAAAAGAAATATAGCATCGGGCAGGGGGAGAGTGAAACATATATGGGGTATAAAGACATAAAGAGGGCTGGAGGGGGACAGGTCTGCAGCTGGGGGGGGGG
>JAAYYB010000167.1 GCA_012515615.1 Fibrobacter sp. | reverse complement strand
GGTTGTTACAGTATTTACATAAGTAAACTCTTTAACAACACTGTCCCAAAATCGTTCTTCCGTTGGATAAACAAACCTTTTTCTCTTAACTCCTGACTTGCTACTTTCGACTTGCTGCTTTCGACTTGTGACTTTCGACTTGCAACTTGCAACTAGTGACTTGCGACTTGCGACTTGTTATATAGTTTCACTCCAGGAAAATTCTCTCCAGCGCAGACCTCGACCGGTTTCCTTTTTTGTCAAAGGCTTCTATATAGTACCGTACATCTCCCATCCCCTGCGGAAGATTTACCCTGTAATAATCGGATGTTGCCGCAGGGTTTGTTTTCGATGGATACGGGCCGCTTGATTGCATTGCTACCCGATGCTCTTGACCGCCTCTGCGCAGTATCAGACTTACGCTGTCGATCCCGCTGATATCGTAGATAAAAGTGTGTACAGTCGCCGTCTTTTCCGCAGGACGCAGACAACCCTGACCCCATGTCTGGCCGCCCGGGTTTTCCGGTGTCACCCAGGGGGCAAAGATTGTGGGCCCGGTCTTATCCCCTTTTCCGTAAAGTTTTGAAATCAGGTTTCCTGTAATCGAATATGCCGCATTCGCGGCATCAGTGACCTGACTGTCCCAGATCTGCTGCCCTGTCCAGTACCAGTAGCAGCTTGTCTCCGCTGTCAACATCAGCCGCTCCGCCCTCTGGAAACTGTCATCAACAAGCCCCGCATCCTCAAGGCTGTGGATATGGTTCTGAAGAGCGGTCAGGACAGCCCAGGAGTTAAGATCGGGGCTGTAGGGCTGCTCATACATGCTGAACCATTTTCTGAACTGCGGATCTCCGTTATCGGCACCGCTCCATGATCCCGGTTCAACGTGAATAGCGTTTGATGGATCAGGCGGGAACATCTCCAGATAATCATCGATAGTTGTCAGCTCAAACCTGCTGTCCTGATTGAGCCACTGCACCATCCCGCCTGTATTATGATGATAGTAGCTGTCGGCCCCGCCTCCATGATTGTCACCATCGGAATGGAGGATAAAAAAGGGCGGATGCTTTGGGTCGAAAGTTTTGTTTTCGACTATGTTATCGTAAAGCTGTCCCAGAACCTGCTCATACTGTAAAGCACCATACCCCCCGCGGGCATCCTCGTTTCCTATATAGCGTTCTGCAGGGACCCCTATTATTGTGTAAACTTTCCCGTCGGGGTCCTCATACCTGATATATTCAGGTCTCAGCAGAGACGGGCTGATTTTACTTCCGGCCCAGATATTTCTCAGTTGAAGCCAGTCGCTGACAGGCTCATTCTGCTGCTCGGATCTGTTGGGCGGAAGCATCCCTTCGTTTATTCCCGCATAGGGGTAATCTTTACAGGCGCGGTACCGGTGTATCGAATCGTAAATAACCGCCTTAATCCCGGCCTCTTTAAGTGCGGGAATCATTCTCACGTGAAAAGCTGTCTCAGGCGGGAAAAGATAGTCTATGGGGTCGGTTTTAAACGTTTTCCTTATTATATCCCTGTGATAGGCGATCTGTTTTACTATGTCCCGATCAGGAATAAGCGGCATCAGGGGGTGGAAGAATCCAAATGCGGAAAATCCCATTCTCTTATTGCCAAGAGAAGTCTTCTGATTTGAAATATCCGTCAAACCTCCGTTCCATCCCCGGAAACATCCGCCGCAGAGCCCCTCGTTATCGCATCTGTTAAGCTGCTCGATAAGGCTTCCGCTCCAGCTTGTCGAAAGCCCTCCATGGGGAAGATTCCCCGCGGAATACTGGTTGACTGCATCGGGGATAAAGCGCGTATAAGGATCGCATCTTGAGCCGAAAATTGAATCTTTCTCTCCATCCCAGTACGATGTATCCGCTGCACGGTAAAAAGGCTGGTGCATGTGTTTATGAATACCGAAATAGACCTTTACGCCCGATGTGTTCCTGACACGAACAGCAGGGGCTTTCTCTGTCTTTTGATACTCAATGCTTATCTGCCCGTTCCATTTTACCCAGTCCGTGCCTCCGGCACTCCGCCAGTCCTCTTTGCGGCACCCTTCAACCTGAACTGAATAGTTACCCGGGGAAAGAAGTTTTTCAGGGATATCCGCCGAATACTGAAAATCCTTCGATACGGCGATTTTTTCACCATTAAACAGGTGCTCGATACCGTTATCGCGGATAATGATCTGTGGAAACGGCACCGGCCCGTCTGTACGGAATTTTATCTTGAATTTTTCTGATTTTCCCGATGATTTGTCTGTATTGATATTATCCGGGATGTCAACTGATATGATCTTTGTAAACACCCCGCCGAAATTTTTATTCTCTTGTGATATCGGTCTCATGGTTTGAATACTCCTTTTACAGCAAGTATATGATAATGAGGTGTGAGGTGGCAAGAGCGTTCGGCGTTCAGCGTTCAGAGGTTCAGAGGTTCAGAGGGGTCGGAGGGGTCGGAGGGGAAAGTCGAAAGTGGTGAGTCGCAAGTCACAACAGGAGTGAGAGTTGATCAGAATAAAGACAGAAATTTTAAACGCAGAGTGCGCAAGG
The DNA here is from genome assembly GCA_012515615.1 of Fibrobacter sp. GTDB lineage: Bacteria > Fibrobacterota > Chitinivibrionia > Chitinivibrionales > Chitinispirillaceae > JAAYIG01. The sequence continues at coordinate 8,911 of JAAYYB010000167.1, read as the reverse complement.
TACGCAGAAACGAAATGATAAAAACAGGACGCAAAGTATAAACGCTCTGCGTTTACAGGATGATAATTATAATCAACACTACTGCATGAAACCTGGATTCTTATAAATGCGAAGCGTTCACCCCTTTGCGTCCTTTGCGCCCTCTGCGTTTTAAATTCTTATCCCTGGGTTAGCAAACGGATTTACAGGTAATTATTAGAAATTAAGGACCGGATTTTAACGCAAAGGGCGCAAAGTACACAGAGGAAAAACGCAAAGTTGAAAAAAAACAGAACGTAAAGTATTAATGCGTTTACAGGATGAGAATTATAATCAACGCTACTACATGAAACCTGGATTCTTATAAATGCGAAGCGTTCACCCATTTGCGTACTCTGCGTTTTAAACTCTTATCTTGAGACAGATTTAAAACTGGCTTCATCGGTTGAAGAACCTCTTATCCTCTGAACGCTGAATCCTGAACGCTTAACCTCTGAACCCTCCCCCCTTAGTCCCGCGCAAGGCTCACCACCCTCACACTCCTGCATCCTGCCTCTAAAAGCGCCTCAGTGCAAGCAGAGGTTGTTGCCCCCGTCGTTATCACATCGTCAACCAGTATGATCGTTTTCCCCTTAATAACATTTTTTTTCTTTTCTACTACCGCAAAGGCCCCGCTTACATTTTTCTGTCTGTCTGTTCTGTCAAGCTTGACCTGTGTGCGGGTACGCCTCTTCCGGTACAGGATATCAAAAAGAGGAACTATCCTGGTTTGAAGCTTTCCTTCTGCAAGCACATTTCTCACTCTCTGTTCTGAGTGTCTCTGTGGTAAATTCTCTTCCTCCTCTTCTCTCTTCCTCAGCCCGCAGAAAAGCCCCCTTGCCAGCCATTCAGCCTGATTGTACCCCCGCTTCTTCCTGCGAGCCCAGTGAAGAGGTATGGCGGTGACTATGTCGGCATTTTTCAGAAGAGAATCGGGCAAGGATGATGAAAACAGGGAACCTGTATAAAAGGCCAGCTTCTTCTTGCCACCGTATTTTACATGACGCATTATTTTCTGAACCGTATCATCGTAGTCCAGAAGAGAATAGATGCTTTCAAAGGGATAGTCCCACAAAAGTTCACAGGTGCAGTTTCTGAGATCTTTATTCTGTGAACATCTGGGGCAGCGGTTGCGGTTTTTAAAATTCCCGGCCAGATGATCTTCACATTCATTGCAAAACCATCTGTTATCTACAAGGCGGGGTTTATCGCACAGGATGCAGAGTGGAGGAAAGAAAAAATCCTCAAAACAATAGAGAATCGAGATGAGGATTTTTACATTCATGATAGTTCTGCTTAAACCTGAAAATCACAATTGAATGGAAACCAGTCAACAGATTCAATAAACAGATCTATTCAGAGATTTTTTACTTACTTTACAGCAGCTTCCGATTCCTCTTTATCCGCACCCGGATTTGCCGCCGCTGATGCCGCCGGGGCGATCACTTTGACCGGGGAGGGTTCCTCTTTAAACAGAATATTCTTGAGTATCAGCGATCCAAAGAGGACAAAGAGGATGATACAGTCCACCTGATTGTGGCTCAGCGGCCCCAGGCGCTCATCGGCCCCGTAAACCCTGCTGAAATCGACGATAAACCGGAGTACAGCATAGAGAAGACCTACAAGGTAAAACTGAAAACCGGCGAAAAATTTACGGTTCGATATGAGAAGAATAATGATGGCGATAATAAGCCCGCCTGCAGACTCAAAAAGCTGGGAGGGGTAGAGTCCCGATGCATGGATGTGGTGCTGGTAGCTACCCGCAGGACTCGATGCAGGAAAAGTTGCACTGCATGCACCGCTTGATGCCGCCCCGTAACAGCACCCGTTCAGAAAGCATCCGATCCTGGTGAGAAAAATTCCTATTCCCACACTAGGCGCAATCGCATCGGCGTATGGAAGAAAGGGAACCTTCTTGAGTTTGAAATAAAGGATACCTGCCACGATGGCTCCGATAAACCCCCCGAGCATGACAAGCCCGCCGATTCCTATCGCCCCGTTTTGGAAAGGATTGAAAATCGACATCAAATTTCCGCTGAATTCTTCAAAATGCAGAATAACGTAGTACAGGCGTGCCCCTACGATAGCAGCCAGGATGATCCAGAAACCCATGTCTGCGATAATATCAGGATTGAGTCCGGCTTTTTTTGCGCGGCGGCTTGAGAGCCAGATTCCAACCAGAAACGACAGCGCCAGCATAAAACCATAAGAGTGGATTGGAAAAGAGAACACCTTGAAGAGAACCGGATGCATAATAGCCTTTCTTTTAAATAGGAGGGCTTCTGTGCCTTTTGTACCTAGAGTCTAAGGAATAGAAATACGGTTTGTAATGAATAAAATTAAAATACGAAATAACTGGGAATGGTATTTAAAATTTAAAGAGATTTATTAAGAGATAAAGAGTTTTTGGAAGAGGGCGTCCCCAATATTAAGAATTCTTTAAAATCAGGAGTTTTTGGAAGAGGGCGTTCCCTCTTGCGCTACAGCCCGTCGAAGACGTCGGTCTTCCGCTATCACCCCGTGTTGTCCACCAGTTGTGAAGACAGGTTTGGTCTTCTCATTTGCAAACGCCTTTGCGGCTGCACTGACGAACTGGTGGTAGATTAAAATTTATTGTAGTTTTTAAGATAAAGACGCTTAATATAATGATAATGCCGTTTGTTGGTTTTATTAATTTCACCCCGCCTGTCGGCATCCCGGCTTTGCAAACTGACATTTGGACGGGTAACGTTTATTTTCTCAGTATTTTTCCCTGGAAAAAGAGAGTGACGTGCCGCGGCTTTTCTACTTTCTTACAAAACCATAAAAGCATTTTTTGAAACTCCTGACTTGCGACTTGCTACTTGTGACTTTCACCTACATGCTTGAATTCTTCGAGGCTATAACCAGTTTTAATCTACCACCAGTTCGCCAGTGCGGCTGCAATGTCGTTTGCAAATGTGATTGCCATACCTGCCTTTGCAACTGGTGGACAACACGGGGTGATAGCGCAAGACTGGCGTCTTCGACAGGCTGGAGCGAAAGAGGGGACACCCTCTTCCAAAAGATCTTGGTTAATAATTACTACTTGTATTGGGGACGCCCTCTTCCAGAAAATCCTTATTCTTAAGAATATTAAGAATATTTTGTATTGGGACGCCCTCTTCCAGAATCTCTTTATCAAAATTTAACATCAATATCTATATATCGACCCGTCAGTCCCTACAGCAAAAACGGCCTTTTTATCACCAGAAATAATCACTGCCGATGGTACGAATCCAGCGTGAAAGTTTTCAACATTACTGTTTGCAAATCCGTTTCGTGAAAAGTACAGTTTATCACCTGTTTTATACCATCCTACAGAGCCTGAAAGGATATTCATTATACTTCCTTCGCTTGATGCCTCTGGCAGGGCGACAGTTGTTATTGCAGGTGTCGTAGTGGATGGGAAGTTGACGATCCGTCTGATCTGGACTCCATCGTTTCTACTACTCAAGTCAGCGTACAGAGTATCGGCATTGTTATTATCTGTGAACAATTTCCCGCCACCAGATAAAAGGCTGGTCGAATAAACTTCATAATAGCTCGAAGTACTCGAGATCGGTTGAGTAACACGGGCAATTCCCCCGCTTAAATTGCGGTTGATTAATAAAAATGCCATGGAACTTGTTGACACTGCACTTTGTATTCTCTTTTCAGATAAATTATCATCCAACTGATATGCAACTGTTCCATTTTTATATACAGCATTTTCTTTGTAGGTGAAAATATCCGACCGGTCATCTGCCAGAAATGCACCCCCCCACATGTTATATCCCGGAATTGTATCTGCTTTTAAGCCCGTTGTTGTGTTAAAACTGTAAACGGTAGCGTGCGAATAATCTCCGGTCACGAGCCGGGAATTATTACAAATAAATTCCCCGAGTCCAGTCGATATAGATATTGATGGCATTTCGGTCCAGCTGGGGACGTTACCTAGTACACAACGGTACAAAGATGCATGAGGTGAACTTTCCGGGTAATCAACATATCCTGTAAACAGCGTAAATGAGTCCCGCGCTGCAATACGCGCCCCATTATCATAATACGTGCCTCCACTTCCACTGGCAAAAATCGGGGTCCAGACATGCTGACCGACAGTTGTTTCCCATCCGATAGAAAGTGTATCTGCTGCATCTATGACTTTCAGAGTGCACCGGACTGCCTGGTTGTAACCATATCTGTTAAAATCTGCCAGCCAGCTGATAACGACTCTTCCACTGGAATTTATAACAGCTTTGGCATCTGATGGAACCATTGAGACTTTAATTGATGAATAGGCTTCTTCAGGATCGGTAATTGTAAGTGTATCATAGTAGACGTTACCGATACCGCAGGTACTTTTCATCTGAGAGCCCGTTTTGGATACTGTTGGCTGGTCATTTACCATCGATATTGCAAACCTGAAAGTTCCTGTTGTCGATTCCTGACCGTCAGAGATTCTGAAAGAGAATGAATCCGCTTCTGTTTCCGATCCGTTGTGTGTGTAGGTAAGCCCGGGAGAGGTAAGCTCATCGTAGGTCAGGTTACTTGAGAGTAGAAGGTTAACACCATCTAATTTCAGTGTACCAGTTTTAGTAAGTGCGGTAAAGGTGATTTCAAAGTCATCAGATGAATTGTCGGGATCGGTAAAATCGAGCCGGGAAGTATTGAACCTGCCAACACCTCCTTCCGGAACCGTTAATGCCCTGTTTTTAGAAACAACCGGTGGATCATTTACTGCTGTGACAGTAACGATTATTGATCCGGTATCAAAGAGCGAACCGTCACCAGCCATGAAATTGAATGTGTCTTTACCCGAGAAGTCATCAGCTGGTGAATATGTAATGCGGTTTGCCGGTGATACTGCTATTGCCGCGGTTCCATGGGAGCCCTGTTTTGTAATAGTCCAGCCGCTCAGGGGGGTACCGTCCGGATCTGATCCGGAAAGCGAAAAAGTCACAGGTGTATCTTCGTTTGTCGTGACTGCGGAATCTTTTACCACCGGAGGAAAATTAACGTCGGCGATTGTAATTCGTACCTTGGCGGTATCGCTCCATGTATTGTCGGTTATTTTGACAAAAAAGCTGTCGGCGCCCTGGTAGTTATTTGCAGGTGTAAATGTCAGTGACGGCAGTGTTCCGCTCAGTGTTCCATGGGCCGGATCAGTGATTAAACTCCAGGCAATTGGATCACTGTCAGGTGATCGGGCAATCAGTGTAAATGCTGTTTCGCTGTTCTTTTTTGTTGCTACTGCTGTGTCACGTATTGACGGGAAAGCGTTATAGTCAAGTAAAACAACGAGGCTGTCATGGTTTTTCCGTGATGCATCGTCTATTGCGTGTATGACAATCCGGTTGTTATGGAATGTTGTCAACGTGTCCTTCAGTAAGAACATGCCGGGTGACCCTGTAAGTGGTTTGAGCGTTCCAGCCCATACACCGTTGATAGTCCAATATACACTGTCAATTCCACTGGGGTCATAAATCGAATCTCTGATCTCGATAAAAGGCCCGTTTACAACTGCACCACTGACCGGCCCACTCTTCCGGCTGATTGTTGGAGCTATGGTATCAAGCATGGTTGGGTCATATTTGATATAAAAAGCCATAGTCGTCTTATTGGATCTCAGGGAACTGTCTGTTGCCGTTACCGTTACAGGGTTAAACACGTTCACTGCAAGATCAGTTGCGGAAATTGTCCACGAGTCCCCGGAACCGCGTGATCCCTCAAATGTTTTAGTACCGAAAGTACCTTTGACGGATAAAATGCCGCTTTCATCTGTGCAATCAATCGTTATTGTATAGCTTGATGAGTTGGTGGTTGCACTGTCTTGTGCCGGGACTGCTCTTGTGATTACGGGTTTTATCGTATCATTATCATACCTGACACTTATAACGGCCGTATCTTTATTTGCTGCGTTTGAGGAATCTGTTGCGATAAGTTTTACAGTATGTTTTCCCGCCGTGAGTGGTTTTATTGTACCTGCCCACAAGTCATCTGTACCCGACAGCTTTATCATTGTAAATGGTACTGTATCCAGATATGCTATGCATGAACGTATGCCGCTTTCATCCTTGCAGGTCGCCTTAATATTAAGAGAATCGGCAGCTATGACAGTGTCTGAAAGTGATGAACTGAGAGTGATTACCGGATTTTTGAGATCACTTTTGGTGATAGTCAACCTGATTACGAGTTTACTGGACGCGCCTTTAGTGTCTTTGGCAACTATGCGAACGGTATGTGTACCGGTGTCCTTTTCTGATGGAGTAAAGGAGTATACTGAGCCGGATACCGTATCCCCTGCCGGTTTTCCGGAAGAGAGTGAGAACAGGATAGAATCTTCCTCCGGGTCACTGCATCTATCTTTGAGCTGGAGAGAAATCGGCGAGTCCGGCAGCCCTTCAATTTCAATTGAATCAGAAGTCCAGACTGGCGAATGATTAGACGATATGTTTGTGACTGTAATAACTGCAATTCCGGTATCGGACATAGATGGCGTGTAGCTATCACTGGCAATAAAAATAATTGTATCGGTACCCGTGTCGGCTAAAGTCGTGACCCATTTTAATGTATCGGAAGAAAATGCAGCGTGTTCCGGCTTGCCTACAGCTTTGATCGTGACTGTTTGATCACTATCCGGATCGGTTGCCGAAACAAGCAGCACAACAGTGTCACCAGCCTCGTACTGTGTCGATCCTTTAATTGAAAGTTCAGGACCCTGATTTACCACGGGTCTGCTTACAATGCGAAGCGTACCGGTTGCGACTAAATCGGGTTGACCTTCAATGTACCCTGTTACTTTTATTGCGCGATCTCCGTCTGTCTCGAATGTAACAGGATATGAGATTGTATCGGCCTGGTCTTCCTTTGGCATATAAGTGTCGTTATACTCTATGGAAGAACCTGATGTAACCAGTATTGATATTGAATCAATATATTGAGTAAGGTAAAGGATCATTCCAATGTTTGTTATATTACCAACTGTATCGATAACGATATAATTATTCTGGTCGCCATTGGATGAGTTAAGAATCAATGATACTTCAGCGCTTTTGGGGCCCGGTGGGGGTTGTGGAAGGTCACAATGAAAAAGTATGAATCCAAGAATTAGACCGGCCATTGTTAAAAAACGAACCGACATTGTGTGTTAACTCCTTTTTATTTATTCAATCAGTTTTAATTCGGAAGAAACGGTACGATAAATTAATTATTTGCCACCCGTTATTTTTGTTTTATCCTCAACGGCGGCCTTTCGGTTGAGCGTTCAGCGTTCAACGTTCAGCGTTCAGAGGTTAAGAGGACCACGTGGCCTATGTGGTATAGGGGATTCATTCCTGGCGAAGAATCTGTTAATTTCGTGAGGGCGATATATTAAAATAATAATTGCGGTTTGTTTTTTTTAGCCTCACCCCGCCTGTCGGCACCCCTCTCCTACAGAGAGGGGCTTTGCAAACGAGTATCTTCTTAGTAAACGCTTTTGTTTCTCATTAGTTTTTCCGAACTCTATTTTTCCCCTCTGTGTCCTCTGTGTCTCTGTGGTAAAATCTCTCCCCGTTCTTCCTCTCCGTGCCCTCTGTGTCTCTGTGGTGAGATCTCCCCCTCTCCCCCTCCCGCGCCTCCAAGCCCGGGCACAACTGTAACAATTATATACCTTATATCTCTCAGCAGATTTGACTTGTGATAATATTCGAGGTTTATCTTCACCTTCTTCGGCCAGATTACCTCATCGTTGTATTTTACCGGATTGTCAACACCGGCAAGGATCTTTTCTTCATTGCGGAAGTAAATTGATGCCGGCCCTGTAATTCCGGGCTTAAGCTCCAGAATTTTTCTCTCTTTGCCTGTAAGCTTGTCGGCGTACCCGGGGACATCAGGACGGGGGCCCACAAAAGACATCCTGCCGATAAGAACATTCAAGAGCTGCGGGAATTCATCAAGCTTGTATCTGCGCAGGAATTTGCCCACAGGAGTGATACGGGAATCTGACGCAGCGGTGATACTTCCCTGTTTATCGGACCCAATATACATGGTCCGGAATTTTATGCAGGTGAAGGGTTTGCCGAATTGTCCGATACGGGATTGTTTATAAAAAACCGGGCCTTTTGAGGTTAACTTGACAGCAAGTGCAATAAGTAAACCAAACGGCCAGAGGATAAGCAACCCCGATAGAGCGAAAAAGAGATCAAAGAGGCGTTTGGATATTGATTTTAATTTTTTCTGTTGCATCAGTTATAAGCTAAGCTGCAAAAAAATGCGCGTTGATTTTTACTTCTTACTTTATTTTTTCATTATTCTTCGGACCTCTTCTATATAATATAAATAAGGTTACTTATGTGAATGGTGTAACAGTCGCACTCCATCATTCCAGCGAAGGCCGGAAACCTGTATATGATATTTTGGAAGAGGGTGCCCCAATACAAGTAAAAACAAGAATTTAAGAATAAAGCTCTTTTGGAAGAGGGTGTCCCCTCTTTCGCTCCAGCCTGTCGAAGACGCCAGTCTTGCGCTATCACCCTGTGTTGTCCACCGGTTGTGAAGGCAGGCATGGCAATCACATTTGCAAACGACATTGCAGCCGCACCGGCGAACTGGTGGTAGATTAAAACTGGTTGTAGCCTGGAAGAATTCAAGCATGTAAGGGAAAGTTGCAAGTCGCAAGTAGCAAGTCAGGAGTTAGATAATAAAGGTACATTTTTCCAAGACTGAAAGGGCATGATTCTATTCCTGGATGCCGTTCTTCAACGCATGACGTCCGTAACGGTTGTGCTCAAAAGGTTACTTATGTAAATACTGTAACAACCGAACTCCGTCATTCCTGCGAAAGCAGGAAACCAGACCCAGATATTTTTGAAAGAGGGCATCCCCTCTTGCGCTACAGCCCGTCGAAGACGCC
>JAAYYB010000016.1 GCA_012515615.1 Fibrobacter sp. | reverse complement strand
TGGATAATGTGCTTGAACTGGTAAAACCCACAATTGATGGCAGCATAGCTGTCTCTACCGATTTCAGTGCTGAAGAGTTTATTATATATGGAAACCCCAATCATCTGCAGAATGCCATCCTAAATGTTGTCACAAATGCCTGTGACGCAATGTCATCTGACGGAGGCGATCTGAAGTTTTCGACAGAAAATATTTCTTACAGCAAAGAAGAAGCGCAGTTGGCTAAAGTTAGTCCCGGCAAATTTGTGGTACTTTCGATATCCGATACTGGTATCGGTATGGACGCCAATACTCTGGAACACCTGTTTCAGCCTTTTTTTACTACAAAAGCTGTCGGGAAAGGAATTGGTTTAGGCCTTGCCAGTGTGCGTGATTGTATCAAATCACATGGCGGTTTCATAGAATTCGAGAGTAAGAGAGGAAAAGGATCTGTTTTTCGGTTGATTATTCCTGTTAAAAGCTGAAACTGCAAAGAATATCAAAGCAGCCACCTACGGATAGGTAACAGTTTTCCCAACCTGAAATTTTAATCGTATAAATTCTATTGTTGTCATCATTAAAGCGCGTAATATAAATTGAATTGTTCAAAATCCGGAATCTAAAATTCTAATGAAGGGAGAATCCGGAGTTGGTTAAAAAAACTGGGTGGCATTTCCTCTTTATTAACCCCAGATCCTTTTCCGGGGTTCCTCAGGCATACCTGAGCAGAACTCTTTTAATTATCCTCGCCATCGTATCTATAGCAGGGCTGTGCGGGCTGACCCGCCTGGTTTGGTTCACAGCATCATACGGCATTGCCAAATTCGGCGTATACGGGGCCAGGTGTGAGAACGATGGGCTGTTGCAGAAAATAAAAGTACTCGATAAATCAATCGTAAAAGAGTCAGAAATCCTCGATTCGCTAATCGTATTCGAAGACAAACTAAGATTGCAATATGGATTGAACCTTATAAGTGATGATGTTCGTCAGGCTGGTGTTGGTGGAAGGCCAAGCAGAGAGGAAATGCTTATTGCAACGATGCTGGATCCGGTTCTGATGAGAGCTGAAGCGGTTAAGGAAAGCATTGCGGTTTTACTCAGAAAAGCCGAACTTCAGGATTCAACTCTTTCACAGACTCAAGATCTTGTGTCACTGCTCCATAGCCGCTGGGCTCAGATTCCATCAATATGGCCTACTAACGGCAGTGTTACATCACATTACGGATGCCGTTTTCACCCCCTTTTAAACCGCACTGTGTTTCATGACGGAATTGATATTGCAAATGCAATCCGGACTCCGGTATATGCTACAGCGGGTGGTATTGTTAAGTTTGCAGGTGTAAGAGAACATTTCGGCAGGGTGATAATGATTGAACACCCTGGCAGTGGTCTTGAAACAGTTTATGCGCATCTCCACCAGTTTACTACCAGTCCGGGAAAGATAGTAAAAAGGGGAGAATTAATAGGGTATATGGGTAACAGCGGCAGAAGTACAGGTCCGCATCTGCATTATGAGGTCAGAAATTCAAAAGGGAATGTTGATCCTTCAGGCTACATTCTCTCTTCAGATCTTATCGTTGATTGACGATTTTCCATCCTTGATGTAAAATTCCTTATAATGGTGAAACAGAGTCAGATTTCGATTAATACCGAACGACGTTCGCAATGGGTTGATATTACACATGATATTCGCAGGATAATATCACAGTCGGGTATTAAAAACGGTATTTGTAATGTAGCAAGTCTACATACTACTGCCGGTTTGACTGTGAATGAAAATGCAGACCCGGATGTAGGGCTGGATTTTTTTGATAAGCTTTCCCGACTGGTTCCCCGGGAACCTGCTTTCAGGCATATGGAAGGGAATTCAGACAGCCACATAAAAGCTGCACTTGTGGGTTTAAGTGTTCAGGTTCCGGTGACCGATTGTGATCTGCTCCTTGGAACCTGGCAATCTATTTACTTTTGTGAATTCGACGGGCCAAGAGAAAGGTCTGTTACAGTTACATTGATTGGAGAATGATGGCTGGTTCTTCCGGGAAGCTGATGGTTGTAGCTGTACTGATATACTCCTTCCTTACAATGGCAGAGGAGTCGATCCGCTACGGTGCTGAGATGACCCGTCTTCCTGCCGGAAGCGATATAGCTTCAATGGGTGATGCCGGTGTTGTACTTCCATCAAGGGCAACATCTGCACTGTGGAACCCCGGTGCATCCCCACTACAGCAGAAATATGAGATTTCGGCGGAAATAGCCGATCTTTACAGCGGCCTATCCAGACAGGCTGTTTTTTCAGCGCATGTTCCTATTCAGGGAGGAATCGGAAGCTCTGTCATCTACATGCCTTTTTTCAGCGGTTCAACTCCTTATTATGATTCTTTAGGTGGGACATATCAGGAGAGAATAAGGAATCCTGCACTCAGGTCTGATGGTGATCCTGAGGGGTATTTCAAGAATAACCAGCATTATCTGGTTTTGACGATCGGCAAGCTTTTCCCCTTTCATCTGCCCCGTGCACCGGGAACCGGAGTACCTCTTCCACTCGAGATTTCTGCGGGCGTTAATTTTAAGGGATTTCTTCAGACTATGAATCCCAAAGATGTTCTGCACCTGGGAATCGGGGTTAATGCTGATGCTGGTCTGATCGGCAGGATCGGGCTGGACTATGACTTGAAGGAAAAAGAGGTGTGCCGGAATCTTATTCTGGGGATCTCATTACGGGATATTATTTCAAGTCAGATAATGTGGATAAATTCGATGCAAAATTATAGAGAGCCGTTTAAATTTGCGCAGTATTACGGAATAGCTTATGAAGACATCAGCGGAGATCTTGCCGGGAACTGGACAATTGCACTTGCGCTTGAAAAAAGCCAGGGCTTGAGTTATCATGGTGGAGTTGAAGCGGAATTCTGGGATGCAGTCTCATTTCGTGCCGGTTTTTCCGGAAAAACGCCTACTCTTGGTGCAGGCTTTCATTACAGGCAGTATTTCATGGACTACGCATTCAGGTTTGATGAAATAGACCTGTCTTATATCAGATTGACAATGGGTGTTGTATTCTGAAAATAGAATCAGAGGTGTTTGAATCTTTCCTGTTCGCCGTAAAGCTGCCCGATACGAACCGAGAGCTTGTCATCAACTACGGTTACTTCTCCTTTTGCCACAAGCTTTTTGCTTAAGAATATATCGATAGGTTCACCAGCCATACGGTTGAGCCGGACAATAGATCCTTTTTTGAGGTTCAGCAGTTCCCGGATTGACATTTTTGTCTGCCCAAGCTGAACTCCAATGGGAATGCTGACGTCCAGAAGCATGTTTATTTTATTATTCATATACGCCTTCAGGTAACTATGCAAATCAAATTCTACAATACTTTTAAGAGCTTTTCAAGATGGAAATTATCTGAAAAAAGGAACGATGTTACCAAGAAGACCGGTTGCTGCCAGTCCCCCCGCCAGTGCGGCAATCAGCCCAAGAGCGGTTATAAAAACGAGGATAAAGACAGGAACAGAGAGTATTAAGAAAACTCTGATTTTTCCAGCGGAGTGAACAACACTGGTTCCGGTGATAAGCAGATAGATCCAGAATACAAGTGAAAGCATTGAGCCAAAGATCGGTATTGCGTTAAGAACCATCGCGCTTTCACAGTAGCAGACAGTTTTCAAAGTCAATCGGAACTGGGTTGTGGAGGAACGGGTGATACGCATCAATAAGTGGGTATAGGCAGCAGTTAGAAGAATTTGAACGAAGATATACACTGGGGCAAGAATCAGCGTGGAACCGTCTAAGCCGGCAAAATCCTCCTGGAATCCGGAAAGAGTATTCATCGTTACAAGAGACCACAGGAATGCAGTTGTTGCTCCGAAACTTCCTGTAATCAGACCGAAAAGCAGTGGCGGCTTCAGACCTGCTGTAGATCGTTTTACCAGCAGAAATAATTTATCGGGGTTAAAGATTGCTTGAATAAGTGTGTCAATCAGGCCTTTGAGCGGGTTTTGTGATGCTGGTGTGGACTCCCAGAATATCTGCTTTGATTCCGGCAGTTCTGATGTGACAATCATGCCTCCACAGGCCGGACAGCAATGGGAGGTGATCGGGTTGTTTGAAGTGTATCCGCACCGGTAACAGTTCACATTGAGCTCCAGACAGGTTTATCGTAATGGAAAATGAAATCTGACAGTATAATAAGAAATATAAGTGAAAAATCCGGTGTAAAAAGATACTATTTTATCAGACAAGAACTGGAGGGAAATATGATAGTTGTTACTGGAGGTGCCGGATTTATAGGAAGTTCTCTTATCTGGCATCTTAACAAACGCGGTATTGATGATATAATAGTAGTGGACCGGCTGGGAAAAGGGGAAAAATGGCGAAATCTTGTGTCGCTCCGTTTTGCAGAATATTTTGATAAAGAAGAATTTATAGAAAGGCTGGAAAGCGGTTTTTTCGGTGGAAATATAACGGCCATACTGCATCTGGGCGCATGTTCATCAACGACCGAAAAAGATGCCGATTACCTGGCAAAAAACAACTATCAGTACTCTGTGCGTCTGGGGAAATGGTGGGAGAAGCACTCTATTGTCCGATTTATTTATGCCTCCAGTGCCGCAACCTACGGCGATGGAAGCATGGGGTATGTCGATGATGCCGGGGTGATAGACAAACTCCGTCCTTTAAATATGTACGGATATTCAAAGCAGATGTTTGATCTTTACGCATTGAGGCAGGGATGGCTCCGGAATATGGTGGCTATCAAGTATTTCAATGTCTTTGGTCCAAATGAGTATCACAAAGCTGATATGAGGAGCGTCGTGAATAAGGCTTTTATGCGGGCCAGGGATGAAGGCGTAATATCACTTTTCAAGTCATACAGACCAGAGTATGGAGACGGTCAGCAGCTCAGGGATTTTATTTATGAGAAGGATGCGGTTCGCATGACGCTGTTTTTTATGGACAAACCTGATATCGGAGGTGTATACAATATAGGTACGGGCATCGCTCGGTCCTGGAACGATCTGGCGAAGGCGATTTTCTCTGCGCTCAAAAAAGAGCCTTCCATAGAATACATTCCAATGCCCGAAGAATTGAAAGGCAAATACCAGTATTTCACAGAGGCTGATCTCAGGAAACTCAAAGCGGCCGGATGTGATACAGAATGTATGAAACTTGAGGATTCGGTGCGTGATTATGTCTGCAATTATCTTAAACCGCAGCTCTATCTGGATCCTCAGAGACAGGATACCTGATGCCTGAGATTTCGGTTCTGCACACACCTGACGGACTCAGGGCTTTCATACAGATTCCTCCTCAGGGTGCTACCGGTGAGATGACTTCCGTGTCCCTCCGTCAATTACTGAATCGTAAAGGGATAGTTTTTGGAATAATTGAGGAGTCGCTTG
>JAAYYB010000166.1 GCA_012515615.1 Fibrobacter sp. | reverse complement strand
ATACCCCGGGGGGGGGGACGAGCACTGACCCCCAGTACTGTACTGAAGGAAGTTTATGCAAAATAGGGAAAAACGAAGACCACTTATAAACAATCTGGAAAATTGTCAAAAAAAGTCTACCACTTCAGATTATAACCTGGATTCGTCCTTACAACCTGGGATCCCGAAGAACCATACTGGATCGAAATTTTGTTTCCAGGGGATATCTCATAGGAATCTATGACAGCAAACTGACTGTATCTGCTGGAACCAGAACACTGACTTATGATTCGCTGCGCCTGGACAAGTGGCATCAGGTTGCTCTTACCTGTGACGGCAGATCGGTTTTCCTGACTGTAAATGGAAAAACAGTGGCATCAGATATCGATTCCGGACTTATCGGATTCAGCGATTCAACTCTCTGTATTGGAAAGCAATCTCCGAACAAGTGGTACAGGGAATACTTTCAGGGGAGCATAGATGAGATCTCAATTTACGACATAGCACTCTCTCCGGACTCAATTTTATCTCTTTACAATTCAGTTCTATCCGCTGCCTATCCCGATACCAGCGCACCGGTAGTATTAATCAACAGGGATGAATACAAAAGTGTCCTTCAGGGAAGAATATATAATGAATTTGGAGCAAAGGCATGGGACGGAAATGACGGTGATATTTCAGACAGTGTGAAAATCAACAGCCCCCTGAATATCATGGTTCCGGGCGATTACGAGATTATCTATACTGCCAGGAACTCAATTGGTAAAATTGGTTCAGCAGTAAGGACATTTACAGTCACACCCGACACACTTTCCCCGGTTATCGCATTGAAAGGTGACTCCGTTGTCCAGCTTGCATTGTCTAAAAAATTCAAGGAACCAGGGTACAACGCTGTTGATTATCCTAATCGCCAGAATATCACCGATTCAGTTAAAATCACCTCAAATCTGGATTCCTCCAGAGCCGGGACCTATACTATCACCTATACGGTAACCGATCCTGCTGGCTTGTCAACCTCAGTAACACGAAAGGTTCTTGTCAGTGTTCTTCCTTTGAGAGAAGAGATAAGAGTAAACCAGATCGGTTATTATTCATCACAGAATAAAATTGCCGTTGTTGCTGAGTGTGAAGCGGACAGTTTCGAAATCGTTTTAAACGGCACAGATTCAGTTCTTTATGCCGGAGTCTTGTCGGAACCTGTTTCCAACAACGCATCCAAAGAAGTTGTAAGGCTGGCTGACTTCAGTTCTCTTAGAGCCAATGGCGAATGTGTAATCAAAATAAGAGGATTCGGACACTCCTGGCCTTTTGAGATATCCGGATCTGTTTACTACAGACCTGTTCATGCAGCATTAAAAACATTTTACTACCAGCGCTGTTCTGTTCCTGTTACAGCAAAGTCAGGGGGTGTTTACGCCCGCTCTGCTGGTCACCCTGATACAGCCTGCCCGGTATACGGTAATGAATCACAGATCAAATCGGTGCCCGGTGGATGGTATGATGCTGGGGATTATGGCAAATACATTGTAAACGGTGGAATTACTCTGGCTACACTGATGTCTCTCTATGAACTTTATCCTGAATACTTCGGAGATGATGTCCTTAATATTCCAGAATCTGGAAATGGAAAAAGCGATCTCCTCGATGAGATCAAATTCGAACTGGATTGGTTCAAAACAATGCAGGACACCTCAGGTGGAGTATTCTTCAAGGTCGGGCCGATCGACACATTTCCTCCCTTTATCATGCCCTCAGAAGACCATGGCAGACGTTTCGTTATCGGCATGTCAACTGGATCTGCGCTTAATTTTGTGGCAGTGATGGCACAGGCCGGCAGAGTTTATAAAAAATACGATCCTGAATATGCCTCGGACTGCATTTTGCGCGCGGAAAAAGCATGGAAGTGGGCTGTGGCTAATCCAGCCATCGGGGCGCCGTATGTCGGGGGTGGAACCGGATTATATCAGGATCATAACTATGATTATGAATTTTTATGGGCCGCATCAGAGCTCTTCATTTCAACCTCAAAAGACACCTTCCATGATTTCATAGATCCAATGGTCCATCAGTATCTCTTGTGGGGACCTGCTACCTGGCGGGAACCCGGCAATCTGCCGCTGCATTCTCTGGCCATTGCGCATGAGAAATTGAACCTGCCGGTTACAGAACGCGCCCGTGCTGAAGTGATCAGTTTTGCAGATCAGACTATTAAGATTATCAATAGTTCTCCATACAGAACGCCTCTCCGGGAGTACAACTGGGGCTCAAACAGCTTTGCGTGTAATTACGCGATCGGTCTCGGGTATGCTTATTATCTGACAAAAGATTCAACATACCTTGACGGAATGATATCCACACTTGATTATGTTTGTGGTAAAAACCCGACAAGATACAGCTTTATAACAGGCTTTGGCAATAAGACACCGATGAACCCGCATCACAGGATTTCTTCTGCTGATAAGGTAGTCGCTCCGGTTCCAGGGTTTCTGGTCGGAGGCCCCAATGGAGGCAGGGAAGACTCTTACGATGGTGTTGTATATCCCGGAACTGAACCGGCCCTCTCTTACGTTGACCTCCAGGCAAGCTATGCCTCAAACGAGGTAGCCATAAACTGGACAGCTCCGTTTATTTTAGCGGCAGGATTTATCGAAGGAGAGTGCGCTACCGATCGTCCCATTTTGAACCGGTTCGATCCAACACGGAAAACAACGGGAAAACAGATCTTACAGGTAATCTCTTCATCCTCAAAAATACAGGTTCATCTGAACTTGACAGAGGCGGAGGTAATCAGCTGGCAGCTATTGGATATTCTGGGAAGGATCGTTGACAGAGCAGGGCCTTCCAGACTGTCTCCCGGAACTCATAGAATCATTCTGTCCTCAAAGGATATACCTGACGGTCTCTATCTTCTAAAGTTTACAGTGGGTGAAAAACAGATATTGCGTAAAGTGCAGGTACTCATCAAATAGACAGACAAGGATTTTAGGGGTATCGACGAGTAAGAAACGGGTTCTGAGAAACGGCTTGACACCTGCAGATGAGTGTCTGGGATTTCAGGTAAATGGAATGCTGGACCTTTGAACGGATACCATACTACGCTCCACAGAAGATTAATCACATCTTGAACGATCCCTGTTCTATCCGGGTTTCATCCCTTCATTGCAGTAACTATATTGTTAATGGCTTAAGTAAATTTTTCCAAATCCCTTACAGGAGGCTTATTATGCGTTCTTCCCGTCATCATCTGACCCTGATCCTGGCCGGTACATGTATCCTTTATCTGTTCTCCGGATGCGCAAAAGCGCCTGATCAGGAACTTGCCGCCGCTAAGGCTGCCTTTAAAGCCGCTCAGGATGCTGAAGCTGACAAATACATGGTTAACAACTTTCAGAACGTAAAGAAAGCCCTGGAGGCCGCCGAAGCAGAAATAACTCTCCAGAACGGTAAATTCATCGGCCGCAATTACGCCAAAGCAAAACAGTACATAAAAAGTGCTACTGATCTTGCCACAGAAATAACCGCGGAAGCTCCAAAGGCCAAAGAGGCAATGATTTCCCAGATAAAAGAGAACCTTCAACTGTCAAAAAGCATGTTAAAGGAAACGGCCAAAGAGATTAAAGCGGCTTCCCGTTCTAAAGGAAAGAAAATAATTGCAGAAATGAAGGCCAATCTGAGCGCCGCTGAAAGTGCGGCTGTACAAGCTGCAGCAGATTTCGATGCAGGGAATATTCAAAGCGCCTCAGAAAAACTCGGGCAGGTACAGAGGCTCATAAAGAAAATTACCGACAATCTCAGCAGCAGCGGCGATAATTTGATGTAATTTTCAATATAGATTGTAAAAGAACAGGACGGCCATCCGGGACATCCCCGGTTGGCCATTTTTATATCTATACCGCAATCAAACTCTTCTCCGCCATTATGGATCACCCCTCATTCAAAGTAAATATTTCTACCTTCCGGCTCAAACACTCGACAACTGGTGATTATTATATTGAAACATAGATCAAACCGCTCCCGGAGTAATTCAATGAACAGATCCATTTTCTGGATTATTCCCGCAAGCAAAAAGGAGTAACCGGTATGCAAATGGAAAGGCCGCTTTTAAATGACAGCAGTACATTTCCCGATGATGCTGTTTTGATGCATCATCTTGGAAATACATTTAAGATCTGGAGCGCATTCCTCGAATTACTGAAATCCGGGTACCCGGAAATCAGGTTAGACTGGAAATACTATAAAGACGGCAAGAGCTGGCTTTGCAAAGCATCGCGCAAATCAAAAACGATCTGCTGGATATCAGTCTGGGATCAGTATTTCAGGATCAGTTTTTATTTCACAGATAAAGCACACGGACTCATAAGCAGCAGTTCGATCCCTGAAACTCTCAAACATCAATTCACAAGAGCCTATCCTGTTGCTAAACTTAAACCGGTAATTGTAAACATAAAAGAAAGATCTGACTTGAACGCAGTAGAAAAGTTGATCGATATCAAGTAGAAGTTGAAGTGATATGGTGAGTTGGAAAACTGACTACAGAGAATTTAACCGGGTAAAAATGCAGATCGAACAGTTGCTGTCTTGCCTTCCGGTCTTTTGTGATTGTGATTTGCGACATTATGGCCCTGCGGCTTGGAATAGGGATTTGGGGGGACGGTTTGGTAGAGACGTCCGCCGGACATCTCTACTGGAAACAACCATCTACTCTACAATTCTCTAACAGTTTCAAATATTGGTTTAGATGAAAACGTTTTTATATCTTTTAGCGGAAAAAGCCAGTTTAGGGGATATTTAGAACCATGTTGTAGATCTTATCCCGAATTTGGAAAGGGTGGAGGAATCCAATTTGAATGTACAAGTGAAATGAATGTAGTTAAGTTAGAAAAGTGGAATGGTACTGAATGGGTAGAAATCAATTTGGAATAAGAGAGGAAAATATGAATAAACAATCATCAAAAGATGAAATAATTGGTTCCTTGAGAGAGGTAGCAGTTATAGATTGGCGATTTCAGGGGCCTGGGCCTGTTAAGGTGTTAATGCAGTGGTTTCATATTTGGCATGAAAAATATGGCTGGAGTTATGAAGAGATGCAGGAATGTGTAGATGAAATCTCTAAAACTGGGGCTATTAAAAGGTACGAGGAAATAGCGGAGAATACAGATAATGAATCAATTGTTGTTGAGATTATAAGAAATTTCTTTCCAAATTGAAATTAATTGTAATGTTAATTTATAAACAGATATTTGAAATGGCTCGAATAAAGCAGACATAGATTATACGGCCGGAGAACTTTAATTATGCGGAACAGGGTGCTTTGGACTCGTTTAATTTTACAAGGTTGAGGATGATTATTGATGGGGTGATTGTGGAGAGGATTTCCAAGGAAAGAGATTCTATTTGAAAGCGAATAGCATTGATTTTACATTGGAGTAACTTTGAAATATCAGCTTTGGGAAGTTGTAATAATTTCCGTTATGGTCTTAATCATTGTTTCATCATTTCTTTATGTGAGTACAAAGGGTAACTTCCTGCAACTTCTGACTTCCGACTTCAGACTTGCAACTTGTGACTTGTGACCTGCAACTTATTTGTAAGGAAATTTATCCCAGGCCTCGTCCACAAACTCCTTGAACTCTTTTTCAAACCTGGAACGGGGGAATTTTTCGGCATTTTTGCGGATTTCCAGAGGATCGAATGTTTCCTCTTTACTAAGAAATTCCTGGACAGCTTCGATAATGCAGAGAGGATTCTGTTTATAAAAGAAAAGTCCTGTTTTCCCGTCAATTACAGTCTCCAGAGCCCCACCCCTGCCAAATGCTATTACCGGAAGTCCCGATGCCTGTGCCTCCACATTGACAATCCCGAAATCTTCCTCTGCGGAAAACACAAATGCCCTTGCTTTGCTCAGAAGTGTCTCAACCTCCTGGGCTGAACGCTGTCCTACAAACTCCACATTGGGCAGAGCGATTTTCTTGAGGTCCTTCATTGCAGGGCCATCCCCGATCACCACCAGTGGAAGCTTTAAATGGTTGAAGGCATGGACTATCAGATCGACTCTCTTATATGGAACAAGTCTTGAGATCGTAACAAAGTAATTTTCTTTCTTGTCATCAACATGGAACCGGTCCACATCGACAGGAGGATAAATTACCCTGGCATGACGGTTGTAGCATTTCCAGATACGGTTGGCTATATATTTTGAGTTCGCCACATACTCGTTTACCCTGTTTGCAGAAAGAGTATCCCACATTCTTATGTAATGAAGCATCAGGCGCACTAAAAAACTTTTCGCCCCCCCCTTGAGACCAGCGGCTTCCAGATACTCGAATGTCAAATCCCAAATATAGCGCATCGGCGAGTGGCAGTAACAGATGTGAAGCTGGTCGGATGAGTTCAGTACACCTTTTGCAACAGCATAGGACGAAGAGATTATCAGTTTGTGATCGCGAAGATCAAACTGCTCGATTGCCATTGGAAAAAGAGGCAGAAAAGCCCTGTGATGTTTCCTGCCGAAAGGAATTCGCTGGAGTAATGATGTCTTTATCCGGCTCTCATCCCAGATTGTCCCTTTCACCTGGTCAGGGTCATGAAAAAGCGTGTATATCGTTCCGGGATACAATTTATAAATCGAATGCAGCACACTTTCGGCACCGGCCAGTGTAACGAGCCATTCGTGAATAATAGCGGTTTCAATCATCGGAAAAGATTATAACATCACGGTAAGTAGTTGTGAACAGGAAAGATGTAATAGTTGGAATTTACCTGTCTTTTGAATCCGGGATTGGATGATCATTAGGTCATCTCTGGGGTGAATGAGTAACTTAACTCGTTAAATGCACTCGTGCTGAATCAATAAGTCATCTCTGGGGTGAATGAGTGAGCTTAACTCGCTAAATGCACTCGAGCTGAATCAATAAGTCATCTCTGGGGTGAATGAGTGAGCTTAACTCGTTAAATGCACTCGAGCTGAATCTCTACGTCATCTCTGGGGTGAATGAGTAACTTAACTCGTTAAATGCACTCGAGCTGAATCAATAAGTCATCTCTGGGGTGAATGAGTAACTTAACTCGTTAAATGCACT
>JAAYYB010000429.1 GCA_012515615.1 Fibrobacter sp. | reverse complement strand
TTTCGACCCAAATAAGTTGTTGATACTATCAATGGTTTTTTACTTCAAAATCAGCTCATTAAAAAAAGAAAAGCCCGAATTGGGCTTTTTTTATTCGAAATGGTCGGGATGACAGGATTTGAACCTATTCTCCCCCACTATCAAATGCCTTAATTTCGGGGATATAAATTTTATGACTGGCTATTTGACTGTCTACTTCTGATTTCCGTGATAGTATCAAGCATATTTATCCCTGTTTTGTCATGATGCAGATAGGTTTTTAAACTGTTTATGTCTTTGTGCCCTGAAAGAGCAATAATATCTGCAAAAGCAACATTGGACTTATGCAAAGAGGTCATGACACTATGCCTGATGCAATGCAATGTCAAACCATCAACCAGTTCCCCTAAACCAGCTTTTTTAAGCATCCTTTCAAAAGTTATCTCAACCGCCTTATGTCGCATAGGTCTTCCGTCATCAGCTAAAAACACCAAGTGTTCATCTTTTTTTATTGATACAACCTTCGATGCCATTTTCCGCTCTTGCAGGTAATTCAGTGTGGTTGCATCCAACACTATAAACCGTTCCGAATTCTTCGTTTTCGGCTTATCTTTGGTTGTCCGCTTTTTTGAATCTACTGTCTGCATTATTTCGATAGTGCCTCTCTGGAAATCGATATCACGCCAACGGAGGCCCAAAATTTCGCCCAATCTGGCTCCAGTTACAATCAGCATCCGTATAATCAGATAATGCTTATAATTCACCCCTTTCTCGAGCAAAGACATAAGTTGCTCATAGTTCAAGGTCGGCTTTTCGGGTTCTTTACCTCTTGGTGACTTGATCCCTACAGTTACATCTATTGGAATTAATCCCCACCCATATGCATCCCGTAAAACCCGTTTAATCATGCCATAATAATTCTTTTTGGTTCGTACAGATACTACTTTGAAACTTCCATTCATCTCTTTTTGTACGTCGAAGGCAGACAGTTTATACAACTGCAGTTCTCCAACCACTGGCTTCAAACCACGAATTAGTTGGGAATAATTAGCCATTGTGCTTTCCTCGATGTCCTCTGATTCTCGCAGATTATCAAGCCAGAAGTCCATTAACTCTGCAATATTTGATACAGTCTGTTTAGGGCCAGTTTTCTTCTTTTTGAGTTCTTCAGTTAGTTCTTTTTCTCTTTGGTTGGCCTCGTCTTCTGTACCATAGAAAGTCTCATAGTCATATTTCTTCTTGCCACTGGAGTCTCTACCCATATATATGGCTATCTGCCATGTGTTTTGCCCCCTAGGTCTACATGACATAACTAATCCTCCTCGGGCGGGTCAAGCCGAGTATTTTAGTATTCTTCATCTACTATTATTCTTCCTGCATAATATACTCCATCAGGGCCTCTTCAGTAATTCTGAGACGTCGTTCAGACATTTTGATAACCTTCAACTGCTTCTGTTTGATCAGCTCATACACAAAGCCTTTTCTTACTTTCAGCATCTCTGCCACTTCATTGACCGTGAATATTTGCATATAATTCCTCCTTAAGAATTTTGCTTATAAGATCGAGGACCTTTTACATCCTCTTTGCTTCTAAATACCCGCGAACGTTATTTAACCTAGTTTCTCGCAACTTTTTCATTACATATCTCAGGCATACTCTCAAAAACCGCAACCCTTTTTTCATAATCATTATCGATGACGGTTTTGGGAAATGAAAGTGCACGTCCATAAGTCTTAGTCCATTCTCTGTGATTAGAATTTATCTGCATCCCTCGTTGTAAAATTCAGTTGAATAACTCATATCAGCTTTTTCAAGTAAAAAACTCTTCATAAATGTTTTACGTACTTAGTCAGAAAAAAACAATAGCTATAATCAAAAAATTTAATCTTATTCGGAAAAACGCTCTCCCTTCTAAACCCGCCTAAGAATTTTATCGCGCTACTCCTTTCCTGAAAATTAGGCCCGGAAGAGATATTAGGCCTTATTGTGCTTAAAGCTGGAATCCCTGGTATTAGATATATGAAAGCAAAAATAAACAGGAGCATAAATAAACTCCTGCTTCTAAAACATGAAACAGCCATGGAATTGATTCAATTGGCCATAGACTCCCGACATATAAAGGAAATCAAACTGAAAGGGCGCGATTTTTTTGCAGAAAAATAAGTTTTCTAAAGTCATCCCTGGAGAATGGGACTCTTTACCAGATGTTTTTGGCGTAGTGGAACTAGCTCAGTTTCTTGGGATTGGAATGACGACGGCTTATGAACTGGTTAATAGTGAGGGTTTCCCAATATTCCGGGTTTACAGGAATATTCGCATAACAAAAACTGGCCTCCAGGAATGGATCGATCACAGGCTTTCTTAATTTATGTTGTCTCTTTTCAAAAACAATCTCTGTATATGCCTATATTGCTTAATCAAGAGTGATTTTAGCTACAGATATAGCAGGAGAAAAAATGATAGATAAAATGAAGTTACAATATAAAGTAAATATTCCCATTACAGTTCTGAACTCAGGTTATTGGAGAAAGAAGAATTTTATTCCTGAACCTAAGCCAAATGACAATAAAAGGAACAAACGATATCGTTCTGTTTCCTCTTATACTGTAATTAACAGGCATGATAGACTATGTCCTAAAAAGTCCATTCCATACTATGTTTACATCGGAAATAGAAAAGTACAGATCACCTACTGGCCTGAATCTCAAAACCTTTATATCATAGGAAGATTGGTCAACTTCTCTAAAAAGTCCAATAAAGTGACTACCATTGGTGATTATTACGCCAAGGGCTATATAGACCATGATTATCAGTATAACCCTATCCCCGGTAGCCTAAACGAACTGTTCGATGAAATAA
>JAAYYB010000015.1 GCA_012515615.1 Fibrobacter sp. | reverse complement strand
TGTTTCAGGTTTATTTTGACCTTGCCCGCCTGTTCCGTAAAGACTACGTTTTCAGTAAAACAACATCATGGATATTCCGCGTGTCACCAGTGATCATATTCACTGCTACACTGGCGTCAACCTGTTTTGTCCCGTTTATCTCTTCAGGAACACGGATTTCCTTTGCAGGCGACTTAGTGCTGATGCTCTATCTTTTAGCACTTGCGCGTTTCTTTTTGATTATCTCTGCACTCGATACAGGTTCCTCATTTGAGGGAATGGGAGCAAGCAGGGAGGCATTCTTTTCTGTAATGACAGAGCCTGTAATTTTCACCTGTCTTCTGAGCATAATGAGAGCAAATGGCACGGTAAGTATAACGGAGGCTCTTTCTGCGCCCATGCTTTCCGATTCTATATCGGTGCTTCTTTCTGCCCTTCCGCTATTTTTTGTGCTCCTTGCAGAAAACTCCAGAATTCCTTTTGATGATCCCAACACTCACCTTGAACTTACAATGATTCACGAGGTGATGATACTTGATAACAGCGGTCCCGGACTTGGTCTGCTTGAATACTCCGCATCCGTAAAACTGTGGCTGTTTTCACTCATTCTTGGCAGAATTCTTCTGCCATCAACCGGGATGTCTCCTTTTGTCCAAACCTTGATTCTGCTTGCAATTATGGGGCTTATCGCAGTTGTAATCGGCACAGTTGAATCGGTGATGGCCCGCATACGTCTCATAAAAGTACCTCAGATGCTTTTTGGGGCCGGTGTAGCCGCGCTGCTTGGATTTTTTATAAATGTAACCAAAGCTATTCCATGGTGATCTTAAAATGAAATCGGATCTTCTTGCCTGGGTTTCACTGCTTATTATAGTAAGCAACCTTTATCTTCTCTCATCAAGCCGTCTGGCCAGCTTGATAAAAGGGGTTGCGTTCCAGGGGATACTTCTGGGGGCACTTTCTCTTCTGATGGCTGGTCATTCAGCCTCGTATCATCTCATATTTCTGGCGATACTCAGTATTGCTGTAAAGGGGATACTGATCCCTTTTTATCTTTCAAAGCTTGTTAGAGGAGTAAAAGAACTGCGGGATGCCAATCCAGTAATAGGATATTCACTTTCCATGTTTATCGGTGTGGTAATCTCCTGTTTTGCCTTTTACATACTTCAGAAAGCCCCTTTTGTGCATGCTTTTGTATCTGTTTTCCATGGGGCATCAGCCATTTCAACTGCCGGAATCGGACTATTCCTTATAATAACCAGCCGGAACGTGATAAGGCAAATCATCGGTTTTCTGGTTTTTGAGAATGCAAGCTTCATCTTCGGTCTATCAATTGCCTTATATCAGCCTCTTTTTGTAGAGATGGGCATTCTTCTTGACACGTTTGCCGGTGTGCTGATCATGGTAATTGCCGCAAAGAGAATTTTGACCGTCCACCAGAGTATAAGTGTGCGGTCTCTGGAGAGGCTTTCAAAATGAATTTGATCGAAATAACTGTAGTCCTCATATATGCATTTTTTGCGGGTGGAACAGCATCCTGTTTTCGTTCTAAAAACCCGGCAAAACTCCTCCTTGTACCGGTTATATCATCTTCTGCCGTATTTCTTGGCGGGATAGCGTTTCTCATTGAGACAAGGCCCGAAAATACGGTGCTTCTTTTCGGTGGCACACTGATCATAGATTCTCTTTCGCTGCTGCATATACTCCTTGTAAACACAATATTCCTGATTACCTCTATTTACACAACCGGTTATTTCAGGGAGAAAATCAAATGCGGCGCCTTAAAGGCATCTTACGCAAAGAGATTCTCAATTCTCTGGCAGACATTTCAGGCGGTTCTTCTGCTTGTATTATTGTCAAATAATATCGGGCTGATGTGGATATCACTTGAAGCAACTACAATAGTATCGGCGTTTCTGATAATCTCCGATGCGGAGTTATCAATTGAAGCGACCTGGAAATACCTGCTTATCTGTTCTGTGGGAATTGTATTTGCCTTTTTCGGCACAATGCTTACTGTTGCAGCAGCAAGGGGAATGCAGTCAAGTGAAGGTGTTTATCTTTTCAGTTACCTTTCTGCAAATGCCGATGAAATAGATCCCAGACTGATGCTGCTTGCATTTATTTTGGTCGTTGTAGGGTTCGGAACAAAAGCCGGCCTTTCCCCAATGCACACCTGGCTTCCGGACGCCCACAGTCAGGCTCCGACACCTGTATCTGCAGTTTTCTCAGGTGTCATGCTAAACTGCGCTCTTTTCTGCATAATGAGATATCTGCCCATTACCGAAGCAGCGCTTGATTTTGACGGTCAGGCCAGATCAATAGTTCTTCTATGCGGTTTTATGTCCCTTATCTTTGCCGCAGTGTTCATACCCATACAATCTGATGTCAAGCGCATGCTTGCTTACTGCAGTGTCGAGCACATAGGAATCATAGCAATAGGCTTAGGTCTGGGTGGGCTTGGGATTTTTGCGGCTCTTCTGCACACTGTCGGCCATTCTCTCTCCAAAGTGCTGGCATTTTTTTCTGCCGGCTCGATTGCAGATCACTTCGGAACAAGAGAGATGAAGGATATTCAATGCGCATCGCATAAAGTACCACTCTGGGGCAACACCTTTTTTCTTTCCTGTCTGGTACTGATGGGAGTAGCGCCTTCGGCTGTTTTCATGAGTGAATTTCTTCTTGCAAAAGAACTCTTCTTTACCGGCAAATATATCATCCTTGCATTTTTCCTTCTTGGAACTCTTGCAGTCTTTTTCAGCATGCTCAGGTACACGATGCTTATCTCTTTTGGAAAAGGCCCAAAAGAGCAGGGTGTAGAGAGCAGAGGACGCAGGGTAGACACGGTTATCGTAATCACATGTCTACTGCTGCTTCTCTTTCTGGGACTCTGGATCCCGGCTCCGCTTTCCAATTTTCTCAAAGACGCGGTCAGCATAATAGAAAAGGGTGCCACTTTATGAGTAAGAATCTTCCCTGTCTCAGAAATGAGCAGGCCATCTCTCTTAAAGAGATCCCGGTTCTCAAAGATATCGATTTTGTCAACGAACTTATAACAGGAATGTCTGAAGGACTGAGGGTAATCACCTATTTCGGTGACCGGATCAACCAGACAGAGGTAATTCTCTATGCTGTAATGGCGGACGACCGCAATGGATTGCTTTACGCAGTATCCTCATCTGTAAATTCTGAGTCTTTTCCTTCGCTTGCAGGCAGATTTCCTCAGGTGCAGCTCTTCGAACGTGAAATCCATGAGCAGACCGGTCTTGTTCCGGAAGGACATCCATGGCTCAAACCGGTAAGGTTCCAGTCATCATCAATTTACGACTCATTCCCGGTGCCTCCGAAACTAATCGGTGATGCAGATTTTTTCAGAATTGAAGGAAAAGAGATTCATGAAGTCGCGGTAGGGCCTGTACACGCCGGCATAATCGAACCGGGACATTTCCGGTTCCAGTGCCACGGAGAAAATGTGTATCATCTAGAGATTTCTCTGGGTTACCAGCACAGGG
Organism: Fibrobacter sp.; assembly: GCA_012515615.1. Lineage (GTDB taxonomy): Bacteria > Fibrobacterota > Chitinivibrionia > Chitinivibrionales > Chitinispirillaceae > JAAYIG01. The sequence goes on along the minus strand of JAAYYB010000015.1, from coordinate 12,636 downwards.
GAATTGAAAAAGCAATGATCGGGGGGCCCTACCCTGTTACCCCTCTTCAAATGGAAGCGGTTGCCGGTGATACATCAATCGGACACATGACAGCATACTGTCAGATCATTGAAACCTTGACAAAGTCTAATATAACCGCTTCAAGCGGACAGATACGTGCCATCGCGCTTGAACTTGAGCGGTGTGCAAATCATACAGGAGATCTGGGAGCCCTCGCCGGAGATGTCGGCTTTCTTCCGACGATGTCGTACTGCGGTCGGATCAGAGGTGATTTTCTTAACATGACAGCAGTTATATGCGGAAACCGCTTTGGAAGAGGGTTGGTGATTCCCGGCGGAACCGGCTTTGGTTTAAATAAAAAGCAGAGTTCAGAGCTAATCTCGAGGATGGAAAAAGGTCTTGATGATTTTACGAGTGCACTGAATCTCCTGTGGGATTCACCCTCAACTGTAAACCGATTTGATTCTACCGGCAGGATAAGCAAGAAGCTTGCAATGTATTTAGGTCTTGTCGGCCCTGCAGCACGTGCCTGTGGATGTATCAAAGATGTTCGACAGGATCACCCTGACGGCTATTACCGCTTTGCACAGATCCCTGTCTGCACTTATGATACAGGTGATGTCTTCGGGCGGGCACAGGTTCGCTGGCAGGAAGTTCAGGCATCTGTGGAATTTATAATGCAGCAGCTTGAGTCTGAACAAAACAACCGGCTTTCCGGTAAACCATTTGACACAAACAAACCACTGAAATCCGGGGCTCTTGCAATTTCGCTGGTCGAGGGATGGCGGGGAGAAATCTGTCATACAGCGATAACCGATGCAAAAGGGCACTTCAGACGATACAAGATTGTAGATCCATCATTTCATAACTGGTTCGGACTGGCACAGGCTCTAAGAGGAGAACAGATTTCAGATTTTCCTCTCTGCAATAAAAGCTTCAACCTTTCCTATTGTGGTCATGATTTGTGAAGAGGGGAACTCCCATGTTAAAAACTTTATTTACAAGATTGAAGCAGGGATACAGAACAGCAAAATATCCTCTTGCCCCACCGGTACTCCCTGATCTCTTCAAGGGTTTGCCGGAAATAGACTCTTCCAGATGCGGTCTGGACTGCAGAATCTGCGTTGAAGGATGTGCACTGAAAGCAATAGAAAGAACCGATGAGCAGACAAAAATAGATATTGGCAAATGCACTTTCTGCGGATCCTGCGAAAAGCTATGCCCGTTAAACGCAATACATTTTACAAAACAGCACAGCATGGCAGCATCAAAAAGAGAAAACCTCATTACCGGCCACAAACCGTTTTCTGGGGCCGCAAAGCTTGACCCCCGCCGCCTCTCCATGTTCAAGAGATCTATCCGACTGAGACAGGTCAGTGCCGGGGGCTGCAATGCATGCGAAGCTGATGTAAATGTGCTTAACACACTGGTTTTTGATCTATCTCGTTTCGGTATTCAGTTTGTTGCCTCACCAAGACACGCAGATGGATTACTTATAACCGGTCCTGTATCAAAAAACATGGAGCTGGCACTGAAAAAGACCTACGATGCGACACCTTCGCCTAAGATTGTGATAGCTGTTGGTTCATGCGCTATCTCAGGAGGAATGTTTGCCGGGCATGATGAGGTTAATAAAGGCGTCTCAGAGATTCTCCCTGTAGATCTTTTTATTCCAGGCTGTCCACCTCACCCATACACTATCCTTGATGGCATTCTCAAGTGTACCGGAAGAATTTAAAGGCAGCCAGATTAAACACATTTCCGCAGTTGTAATTGTAATTTAAAATCAGTACACCTATAAATAGAGGATTCAAAATGAAAGATGCAGATGTTTTAAGAATTGCATTTTCAGGTGAACTGATTACTGAACGTATCAGTATACTAAATAACGAACTTGCCTCCAAGTTTGGTGAAGACTCCTGGAGAGATCTCGTTCTGGATTTTCAGGGTGTAAGCCGTATCGATTCACGAGGGATAACATTCTGTATACGTATGTCCAAAGAATTGCAGAGAAGAAATCTCCATCTGGAAATACAGGTTAATCAGACGCTTTACAGAATATTTGAACAGACAAATCTTATAACACCATTAAATGTCCGGATTGCCGGCTGAAGTTTTAAACCTGAAAGTCGCAGTTGGGGAGAACAAAAAACCGTAAGATGTTGAGATGATAAGGCTTGAAGGCATTGCAGGTCTTATCGACAAGGTGATAAGATCAAGATGCCTGAAAGCCTTAGTGCTCAAATGATTACGTTTTTTTGCCTCATCCATCTGCGATTTTCAGGTTAAACAGAACCGAAGAATGAGCTGACCGACTTCGCTGGTGCCATATACATTACCTTCCCCTCCCTGACCGGAATAAATCCCAAAGGAATATTTTTTTCCTGAGGTGATGTGCGGAAAACCTCGAATTTGCTGCTTGCGGTCCCCCTGATCTCTACAGGAAGAGCCCTTTCTGCATCAGAAGAGTTTACGATCACAAATGAATCGGAAACTCCGGACATATTGCCCGAGAATGCCGCGATAGAGATTCCCGGGCAATTGCAAGCTGTCTGGCACACTGATTTTCCGGATTGTCCGGCCCTGAAAACAGGTTTGAGGAAATCTGCGGGTGATGAACCCGTTCCTTCAGAACAGTTTTCCTCCTCAGGAAGGCAATCAAGGATTACGGCATTGACTTTTGCACCATAGATATAATCATGAATCAACCAGGCAGGAGTCGTACCGGTTTCTCTGCAGGGCTCAAGGATTACCCAGGCATGAATGTCGGGTCGCTGCTGACGTATAAGATCTATAGCAGCGCTCCTGCAGTCCAGACAATCTCTTCCGGAATAAGAACCATAGGAGCAGAGCAGATCCAATGATGCAATTGCCTGAGGGTCATCGACAATCGCATCTGCATAACCCCAGTCCTGGAAACTGACCCAGCTTCCGGTTTCCCCCGGTGTCAACCCGACCGCAAGAGAGTTTTTAATGATCATCTTTTTTACCAGTTTAAGAAAATCGGTCACATGCTCCGGCGGCCAGTAGAGGTTGTAGAATTCACTCTCTTTAACCCCCCCCTGCTCATTCCACCTGTTCCACATTTCTCCTTTGCGGTGAAGAGACATATACTTTACAGGAAGAGATTCTTTTTCTACAAGGAATTTGAGCCAGGAAACCATGTACCGCGCATATTCAGCCCGATGCAGCGGGTCCAGATCCCGTCCTGAAATCTCTTTCTGCTTTGTCATCCATTCAGGAGGAGACAGGCAGGTTGTTATAATCTGAAGTTTTTGACCCTGTTTCTGAAGTTCTGTCTGTGCGGCCACACAGAACTCTCGCAAACGCAAAGCCGATGCCTCATGATCATATTCATCGGCTTCTACCGGAATCTCTTCTGTATTTCTGGCTTCAGTTTTCTTCTGATGAAAAGGATCCAGATAAATCCTGACAATATTTGCCTGCAGTCCGTCAGTTCCAAAGTATAGCCCGGGGTGAGTGGAAATATCCGGTTCGCCGGCAGAGTTAATATTTTGAGGAAGCGATAGAGACGGGATTGAATTAAGGGTAACCCCGAAGCCATCCCATGGGCGCAGAATTTTTGAAAAATCCACATGCGAGCGCAACATTCTGTTTTTCTCAGTTGATTAGAGTTCTAAACACGCTTAAACTGAGCTGAAACACAGTAAATGCAAGTATAATGCCGAAAGCTCACTATGCTGAGATTGTTACTTCACCTGAATTAAGCCCAACCCGGCTTTGCTAAACCGCAGTCTCTTCCCCGGGCTTGGAAAGTTTTCTAAGCATATCCCCTGCCCGCAGTTTTTTATCGGTTTTTCCCGTTACCAGACGACTTGATGGTACGTATGAAACGGCATTCCCTGAAAGGTCACATAGAGAGGTAAACGTAATTTCAAAGGGAGCTGATGACTGCTTGACTGGAAGTACTTCAAGCTTTTCTCCTGCTGAAAAGCTGTTTTTAACGTCGATTACAGGATCTCCCCCCTGAAGGAGTCCTTTTACAATACCCATCACACGTGAGCCGCTGGACGCTTTGGAAGAAAAGACCTCCTGAAGCATAGTTTCGCCTGCATAAAATCCTGTTGTGTATGGACGATGCTCCACTTTTTCCAGCTCACTTTTCCATTCCGGCTTAACAGTGTAGGGCAAACCATTTGATATTGTATCAAGAGCTTCCCGGTAAACCTTTATAACCGTAGAAACATAGTGAATACTCTTGTTGCGCCCCTCTATCTTCAGGGAGCTGAGTCCGGTGCCCAGTATTTGGGGTAATATCTCTATGGTGCAGAGATCTTTTGAGTTTAAAAGATAGACGCCCTCTTCATTCTCCTCTGCATCCAGCCATTCCCCGACCTCACCGGTTCCAACCTTTACAGGAGCGATTCTGTAGCGAAGACGGCACGGCTGGGCACAGTCACCGAAATTCGGGTGCCGCTGGTCGATATAGGCACCCAGAAGGCATCTTCCCGAAATCGACACGCACATTGCGCCATGAATAAAAGCCTCAGTTTCAATGACACCGCAGGAATTGATACGGCTGATCTGGTCCAATGAGAGCTCACGGGGAAGAACTGCGCGGGTAATGCCCTGTTCTTTCCAAAACCGCAGAGCCTGAGAATTAAACGAACCGGTCTGTGTGCTCAGATGTAAATGAAGGCCGGGTAGAATTTCCCTGCAGGCCAGTAGAACCCCCGGATCACTTATAATAAGGGCATGAGGTACGCTGCCGGCCTTCTTAAGCTGCAGCAGCAAATCTCTTATTCCGCAAAGTTTCTTGTCATCAGGAAGAATATTGAGTGCCGCATAAACGCGTTTCCCCCTCTTTTCTGCCATTGACATAAGTTCCGGGATATCTCCGGCAGTAAAGTTTGGAGAATGGGCACGCAGATTAAACTGTTCAAGGCCGATGTAGATTGCATCAGCACCATGATCAAATGCAGCTTCGGCAATTGCAAAGCTGCCGGCCGGCGCAAGAAGTTCCGGAAGAATTCTTTTAATACTGGAAGACATCGATGCTATTTCTGAGATGAACCATCTGCAGATTCTTCTACCGGTTCCGACATCATAGCTACTTCCTTGAGCGCCTGATCATAGGTCTCTTTAGGATTCAATCCAGGCAATACTTTGACCACGGCTTTATCTTTGATAATATAAACAGCCGGAATAGCTCTGACTCCAAAATAGGATGCAATTGATCTGTGAATATCAATATTTACCTTTAAAAACTCGACTTTGCCGCTATACTCTTTTTCCAGTTCTTTCATGACAGGGTTCAGCATGCGGCAGGGCATGCACCATGCGGCCCAGAAATCTACCAGAACCGGAATTTTGGACTGAATGATTTTATCTGCAATCTGCTGAGATGAATCTGCAGGTATAGCCTGTTTTTCATTCTGATCTTCAGAATTTGCACATACATTCATGACAACAAAGATTGTAACTATCAGTGTAATTTTTTTTAACATAATTTTCCCGAAAGGCAAACGTTCAGAGTACATTTTATGATTAGTAGCATTAAAATAGTACACGCTCAGTTGAGCAGTTAAACGGGTACAGATTTAATACCTGACATATGCATCCCTTGTAGAGGCGTCCGGCCGGACGCCTCTACAAGGAACAGAACTGATTAAAACTGATTAATATACACAAGCCTCAGTTCCCGGCACCAGCCAACAGTGCTGCCGTTCTTTCTTTTCCTGTTCTCAAGTACGTCTTTGGCATCGAATTCAACAAAGAAATTTGGAGAAAAGGCCCATTTAAGTCCAAGATTGAGATATCCCTCACTGAGTCGGGCATAATATGGCGTTTTTCCAGAGCGGGGATCTCTTGTATTCAAACCCAGATTGTACTCACAAACAAGCGACAGCTCATCATTTATTCCCAAATCCATACCCGCGTAGGCATTTGGCCATTTAACTGTCTGGACCTCCTCCATGGAAAAGGTGGCTGCGCCATGCAGGCCCAGCTGAATCTTTGTAAAGAGAAGGTAGTTTTTGCTGAGTGCCAGAAAAAAACCGGGAGATTTGTAAATGTAACCTTTGTAATCGAAATGTATGGTATCAGACGATCCACCATGGCCCTGATGATCATAGCCCAGCACTACCCCCGGGAAAAAGTAATTTTCTTCAAAAATCCGGTACTTGACCAGAAAGCCCGGCATCGAGTTCCCTTTTGCATCTTTTCCCCTGCCCACAAATCCCTCTCCCCCATAACTGATACCGATCATCAGGCGATTGGTCACCCCAACCCCTATACCAAAGTTGATTCCAGTACCAAGGTCAGGATTACCTGCAGGGTAGATCCCACAGTCAAACTCATAACTACCCCTTGAAAGAACACCCGCAGTATGTGCGTCAACAAGACGTCTGAGCTGCCAGGATTCCTGAGAAAAAACCTGGCTGGAAAATAAAACTGAAAAAGCAAATGTGATTACTGAAACTGCAGAGAAACGATTTTTCACTTTATCTCCCTGATTCTTTTTTGTAATTCGTTTCGACGGCGTATTTCCATTTTCTTTCGATCGTGTTCTTTGTTTGTTATTGAAAAGTCATGCGCCCCGCTTCCATCCCATTTGGCAACAAAGTAAAGCTCTTTAGTTTCAGCCGGGTTCAAGGCTGCATCAAGCGCCCCTTTTCCCGGTGAACAGATGGGGCCCGGAGGTAACCCGGGATATTTGCGGGTATTATAAGGTGATGATGAGTTAAGTTCAGAGACACGAAGCGGACCGTGAAATTTTTTGAGAATGTAACGCACGGTTGGATCAGCACCAAGCGGGTATCCAAGCTTAAGACGGTTATGGAACACTCCGGCTATACGCACCTGTTCAGATGCCAGTGTAGCTTCTTTTTCCACAATTGATGCCAGCGTGACAAATTCATGCATAGTGAATTTCCCGGCAAGCAAGGGATTTGCAGATAGAGTGGCATAAGCATTTTTGAACTGATCTACCATCTTGCGGATAATCTCCGCCGGTTTAACATCATCTGTAAAGCGATAGGTGTTTGGAAACAAATATCCTTCCATGGTTTTTGCATCCAGGCCCAATTCTTTAACAAAGATCGAATCATTACATAATCTGATAAATTCTAATGTATCAATATGAAAGACCTGACTGATACGCGCAGCAGTCTGCTCAATTGTAAGGCCTTCCTGTACAGTAACCGCCACTTCAACTGCTTCTGAATGCATCAGTTTGTTTGCCGCACTGATCACTCCCTCGCCTCTTTTGAAAGTGATCTTTCCTGCCTGAATTCTTTTCTCTTTCCCGCTTAATTTGAGCCAGAGCAGAAGCACTTTATCCGAGGTAATCACATCTTTTTTCTCGAGAGTATCAGCAATGGATCTTAGCGAACTGTTGCGGGGAATTATTATCTGAATGTCCTGCTTCAGCGGTCCTATGGGGAAGAGAAAAAAGTAAACTCCCAGCATCAGGAAGAGTGTAATGATGCTGCCTGCAAGGAGAGATTTCTTCTTATTGGTTCCTATCAATCTCACAACCCAGAGTATACTATACAGAATATAACCGGAAATGACAAGGATAAAAAGTATACCTGCAAACCACAAGCGGAAAAACCGGTTCATATCTGTTTAAAATAATACCCGCACCGCTTACAGAGGTCCTTTGAAGAGGCTTCAGAAATATAATACACACTTTTTGCTTTATTCAGTTGTACATCACTGACCAAGGAGGATCTAATGGACAAAAAAATAAACAAAAAGCTAATCACTATAGGAGCAGTTTTCTTCGCTGCGATCACAGGCCTGATCGTCAAGGCGGGACTCAAGAAAAATTTGAATATATTCAATAAAAAAGAACCTCCTGAGCCGGAAAAGACGACCTGGAAAAAGACAATCTTCTGGACAGTTCTTTCGGGCCTTCTCAGTTCTTTTTCAAAGCTTCTGGTACAAAAGACTGCAAAAAAGGCAGGTTGACCTGAGAATCGCTGTTGGATTAGGCAAAAAAACGCGACTTCAGGTTTAAGAGAGATAAAAATTATTGCAGCGTAAAAGAACCGGTTCTCTACGGGTCAACCCTGAATCTGTTCAGCCAGGGATTTCAGGGTATTTCATCAGATACAGGCTGGATACTGATCCAGTCAGGGATTTTCTGTAGATCGCATTGAAGATCGATTCCCCAGACTGTCAACTCCATATCTTTACTCTTTTGAGAAAACCCGTTATTTTTAAAGAAATCTTTTACCATGCTGTTTTTAAGACCAGGAATATAGATCCCTTCTGCCTCTTTAATTCCACTCTTCTTCATGAACTCAAGAATCCGCAGGAGAAATGCTTTCTCAACCTGCTTTCCAAAAACACGGCAGCTTAAAACAAAAGAATCAATAGTTCTTCCCCTGACAAGAGCAGCGGCAATGATACCATACTCACCGAATTTATCACACAACTCCATGCAGAAGAGATGATTTCCAGCTTCATTCCTGAGTGACTCCAACTCAGAGAGGCTGTACCGTCTGGTTGTAAGATTAAACTGATTGGTTTTGTTGAAAAGCTGAACGACTCGAGGCAGAGAATTTTGATCAACAGATAAAATTTTCGCTTTAATTTCCGATTTAAAAAGGAATTCCTCAAGATTAGCAGCAAGTTCCATAGACCGTTTTCTTAACAGTTCTTTCTGGAAAAACTCACCCTTTCGACTGTCATCGGAAGTAATCTCCACGGGCCAGAATCTGGTGCATCGTTTAAGGGCAATAGCGAAAAATGCAGGGTTTTCCGGCATTTCAAGCACTTCTACCTCAGGAAGAGCTTTTCTGACAGCTTCTCTTTCTGAAGGATTGTCATCTATAAACATCATAGAATCAAGGCCTATCCTCAGCTCCTCAGAGATCTGCAGTATGTTTTGGGGTTTATCATCCCAGTTGATCCGGTAGCAAGAGATCATTTGGGGTCTGATCAACATTTTCTCATGGGATTCCAGGACTTCCATTGCATCACATGTGTTGTTTTTGCTGCAGATCGCCAGTATTATACCCTGTTTGTAAAGTTTTACGATTTCCGACTGAAAATCGCGGTAGGCTTTCCCCGGACCGGAGTCATCAAGCAGTATATTTCCCACCCCGGATTCTCCGATTATGCCTCCCCAGAGAGTATTGTCAAGGTCAAGCACAAGACACTTCAGAGGATACTTTTTGAGTTGTAAACACACTGAATGGATGCAGCTGCAAATGGAATCGATCATTTCAGACGAGAACGGCTGACCGGTACTGTACTCTTTACCCGGATCAAACGCATGGTCCTTCCCTATCCTGCTGCTCAGAGCATCGATATCAAGGGGGTAAAGGTCTGTAATTGATCTACAGAGGGTGTTAAAAGATTGCTGAAGGAAACTGTTTATTTCAAAGTATGCTGAGGGAAGGAGCCGGTCAATAAAGCCACTTGAACAGTAAGGGTCTGAGACAGGAGAAAAGATAAGGATCCTTGAGTTCTCAGCTGATCGGAATTTTTCGATCATACTCTTTATGATAACGATTCGTTCCCGGATTATGTCACTTACTTTCTGCATTTCCCCGGGGCTGCAGGTGGCAAGTTCAGGGATAATTTTTCGCCAGTCAAGCGCAATAATGCAGAGATCAAGGTTTCTGAGATCCCCGATCCGGTTCTGGAGTTCCTCTTCATAGCAGTTTTGTCTTCCAAAGACGATCTCATTCTCCGGCATGTAGGAGTCAAGCAGAAGAGCGATTGATTCCAGTTCTATATTTCCACAGAGCCCTATTTTCATGAGTATGATTATTACATAGGAACAGTTGGATCTCAATAAGAATCAGCTCCGTTCGCTAATTGATGAGGTTTTTATTTTTTCAGCTCTCCGGTTCTTGCAGTTGAGAAATTAATCGCCAGTTCTGCATATTCAAATCACCCCTATACCTGCATCTAAAAATCCACTGTCCCATTCACCCGATGCGAATGATTTGCCGGAATCGGTTATCAAAATCGGGCACAGTCGTTGCTGCCAATCAAAAAAGCTGCCATAAACATCATGTTACACCTTAAAAGAGAATACTACCAATGCAGGACCACGAACACTCGCATCATGATATGCATCCCCAGGAGCCAGTTGAAGAGCCGAATCATGCCGCCGACCATGAAAAACATGATGCCAACAGGAAAATGCACGGCCGACACTATGGACATAACATAGCAGATTTCAAGCGCCGGTTCTGGATTTCACTTATCGTGACAATTCCAATTCTGCTTCTTTCGCCTCTCATACAAAATGTGCTTAGAATCAGGAACAGGCTGCAATTCAGTGGAGATCTCTATGTGCTTTGGGCATTGTCCTCTTTTGTTTTTTTCTATGGAGGCAGGCCTTTTCTTAAAGGCCTGATATCGGAAATTCGTGAGAAAAGTCCCGGTATGATGACCCTGATCGGGCTTGCCATTTCTGTGGCCTATATCTACAGCAGTGCAGTAGTGTTCGGCGTTGCTGGCGAGATCTTTTTCTGGGAGCTTGCAACACTTATCGATGTGATGCTGCTTGGGCACTGGATCGAAATGAAGACCGTTGCCGGAGCATCACAGGCAGTTGAATCACTGGTGAAGCTGCTCCCTTCGGAAGCCCACTGGGTAAGCGATGGTAAAACCGAAGATGTCCCTCTGCAGCAGATAAAATCCGGAGATACAGTGATAGTTAAGCCGGGTGAAAAGATTCCAGTTGACGGCCACATTATCGATGGAGAATCTTCGGTCAACGAGGCCATGGTGACAGGGGAATCACTGCCTGTTCACAAGAAAAAAGAGATGAAAGTAATCGGTGGTTCGGTGAATGGTGAAGGCTCCATAACCGTGATTGTCGATAAAACCGGTGCGGATTCTTTTTTATCACAAGTCATAAATCTTGTCAGAGAAGCACAGCAGGCACGGTCCAGAACACAGGACCTTGCGGATCGTGCAGCGATGTGGCTTACCATCATAGCACTGGGTGGCGGTGCCATAACAATTGTGATCTGGCTGCTGGTTTTGGGCCAAAGCTTTGAGTTTGCCCTGGAGCGAACAGTAACTGTTATGGTAATTGCCTGTCCCCACGCATTGGGACTGGCTATTCCTCTGGTGGTTGCCATGTCTACTGCTCTTTCGGCCAGTCACGGCTTGCTGATTAAAAAACGGTCAGCTTTTGAGACCGCCAGAAATCTTCAGGCTGTACTCTTTGACAAAACGGGAACTTTGACGCTGGGAAAGTTCGGTGTCAGTGATGCAGTAGCGTTCGGCAGCGAGTACGACAAAGAAAAAGTCCTTACCTATGCCGCATCCGTTGAAGCACATTCGGAGCACCCCATAGCAAAAGGTATCGTTGAATCAGCAGCACACACACTGCCTGTCAAAAATTTCAAATCGATTACCGGTAAAGGTGCGCAGGGCACAGTCGAAGAACACGACATCAAAGTCATAAGCCCAGGTTATCTGCGCGAAAATAATATCAGAGTAGACGAACAGAAGACTGCAAGCCTCCGGGAAAGCGGGAAAACGGTTGTTTATGTAATGATTGATGGCACGGTGCAGGGGGCGGTTGCTCTATCGGATATTATCAGGCCCGAATCCAAAGAAGCTGTGCGCAAGCTCAAAGAAATGGGAATTACTACCATGATGATCACCGGTGACAACCGCAGGGTTGCCGAGTGGGTGGCAAGGGAAGTTGGACTTGACGAATACTTCGCAGAAGTGCTCCCGCAGGAAAAAGTAGTTAAAGTGAAGGAAGTCCAATCACGTAAATTGATTACCGCCATGACCGGTGATGGTATCAACGATGCCCCGGCACTGGCGCAAGCCGACGTGGGCATAGCGATCGGTGCAGGGACCGATGTAGCTGCGGAGACTGCCGATATCATACTGGTTAAGAGTAACCCGGAGGATGTAGTAGCAATTATCGGGTTGGCGAAAGCAACCTATGGCAAAATGGTACAGAATCTCTGGTGGGCTACTGGCTACAATGCTGTTGCTATTCCCCTGGCTGCCGGGGTGCTCTATTCATGGGACATTGTTCTCAGTCCGGCACTGGGGGCGGCATTCATGTCACTCAGTACTGTGATTGTGGCTATAAATGCCAGATTGCTGCGGTTTCGTTAGCAAACGGAATACTTGACCTTATTACACGGAAAAATATTTGACATTTTTAATTCTGGCGAAATGCTCATCCTGGGTCCAGATAATTGCATTATATGCCTGAGCAGTTGCAAGTATGATGCTGTCGGCCATAGGAATACGGTGGTTTAAACTGAGTTTGGAGGCATTCACTGCAATAACTGGCGATAGATTCACAATTTTACCCTGATGTATATAAGCCAGGGCGATTAAAACTTCCTGCTCACTTTTTTCTCGAAATAAAACTTTAGAAACTTCACAAATAACAATTGTGGGTATTATCAGGTTACTGCTATCTTCCAGTGGTTTAAGAAATTTAGCGGCATTTTTGTTGCCTGTAATGAATTCAAGCCATCCTGAAGAATCAACGAGATTCATAGTCTGTCTGAATCTCTTTCAAATTTTATATTTATTCCTCTTACGAACCCCTGTAAATCTTTAATTGGATTAAGCGGGATAAGTTCAACACGTCCTTTGTATTGAATCATCTGAACCTTCTGCCCCGGTTTGAGACGCATCGATTGTCGAATTTTTCTGGGAATT
>JAAYYB010000428.1 GCA_012515615.1 Fibrobacter sp. | reverse complement strand
TCGGCAATTCCTTTATTGGCGCGTTATAAAGGCAGGCGGGGGAACAAGTCAAAAATATTGAAATGGGGATTTTATCTGTTTTATCCCGCGCACTTGGGTTTGTTTTGGCTGTTGAGGATTCTTTTTGAAATGTAATACGGTCAAATCCGAACGGTCATGCCGTCGAAAACGGGAGTCATGCCCTCGGGAACAAGGCGGGCGGTGCGCTCGGCATGGGTGTCATGGTGCAGGCCGCGGGACATGTGCGAGAGATAAATTTTTGTGTCCGGGGTTGTGATGCCGAAAGTTGCGAAGGATTTGAGCATCATGCGGATCATCGGGATGGAATTGTGCTCCGCCATGCGGTAATCGCCCTCATGGTCGCCGACCGTCGCGTCCAAAATCATCGCGTCAAACGCGGCGTTTTTCAAAAAATTATAGCCCTTGTTCAACATCCACGCGCCGTCGCAGCCGTAGAAAAATTTTTTACCGCCGCGTTTGAAAATGTAGTGGACGGCGAAGGCGTCGTGGTTGGCCTCGATGGCGCTGACCGCGATATCGCCGCAGTCATATTCGATATGCGGCTTGACACCGATTATTTGCGCCCCCGCGAATTGAAGCGCGGCGTCGGCTCTGCACCAAATGCGGGGATTTGCGCCGCCATCGATCAGCTCCGGGACGGCCTCGGGGCGGAAGTGGTCGTCGTGCAGGTGGGTCAAAAAGATGTCGGTGACAGCCGAGAGCGGGGTTTTCAGGATGTTCAGCGCGCCGACGGTGTGCGGCCCGCAGTCGATGAGGATATGGCCGTTGACCAAAACCGACGAACAGCGGCGGACATCGCCGTCAAAGCGGTTTTTATGAACGGTTTCAAGTTCCGGCGAAAAATCGGCGGCGCCGGTGCCGAGGAAGATGAGTTCGAATGACATATAAAAATCCTTTCAATCTTCTGTATGTATATTTATTATAAATATATACAAAGGGTTTTACGACGTTTATAGCGGCGTTTTTTGCAACTCCTTTTTCATCTGCTGGATGAACCAGATAAACTCGCCGTAATCCTCATACGGAGCCGGTTCGCAAACGCGGCAATCGATGGGTGCGCTCGGAAAATCGTCGTCGAGATAGCGCGGGAACAGGTGGATGTGCAGGTGCGCGCCGGAATTGGCGTGCATTTCGTAATTGATCTTTTCGGCTCCGGTCACTTTGCGCAAAGCGCCGCCGACCCGCCGCACCTCGCGCATAAACGGGATCATTTGGTCTTCGGGCATCTGCTCGAAATGAAACGCGTGGGCGCGGGGCATCACATACATCTTGCCGAACAAACGCCCCTGTCCGGGATATTCGGCGACGATCCAGACCCGGTCGCTGATTTCAAGATCGACTTGACCCTTCGGAGCGGGCAAGCCGTTGCATGCGGGGCAAAATTCCCGCCGCGAGTCCCTGATGAATTCGGGGTAACGGTAATGGAAGCTCGCGCCGCGCTGTTCGGCGGATAAATCCAATGTCATTCGGCAGACGGGCAGGCCGTGAGGGCCGGTCAGGTTGGATTCGGTTTCGGCGAATCCGAATTTGCGGTACAGATTTTTGGCGGGGACGCCCGGTTCATAACCCTCGGGATAGGTCTCGACCGTG
>JAAYYB010000165.1 GCA_012515615.1 Fibrobacter sp. | reverse complement strand
TTGCCAAGTTATATATCTATGCGGTTTGCCTACTTTTGTTGCCTTGGACAAAAGGAATATAATAGAAACAGTACGATAGTACTGGACTCCTTACCTTTAAAGAACGGAGTGACAAAAGTAGGTCGCCAAGGCATCATTTCTAATCTTTTTAAATGAATAGAACTATACTCTTTAACAGTTGTTAATAGCTTAGAATATTACAAAAAACACCCGAAAATGTCTGAAGAGCCAAATATTAAGGGGTACCCTTTATAAAAGGTACCCCCAAGTACAACTATCCTAATTGTAAAAATCTTAAAATCAATCTATCTGATAATGATTCTTTCTCTCCATTCACCATTATTTCCATTAATTCGTACTATTACCATACCGGAGAGTTTCCCGGCCCGGTTTATCGATGAGAAACGGATCAGATAGCCGTTTGAGGTTCTAAATTGGGAGGGATCGAAATCTGCTATCAGTTTTCCACTTAAAGAATAGATTCTAATACGATTGATCTTATCGCCTTTGGGCAATTTGATAAACAGTTGCCCCGCACCGAAAGAACACTGCAGCTTATCAATTACTGCTGTTTTAGTCTGTTTCTTACCAGCTGATGATATCGAGGTGTTAGCAGCATAAAATGAACCGGTTTTAGCATAGGCAGTTGCAGTTGAATCATAACCCTTGAAAGCCGGGAATATTTTCATGCAGTAGTCTTCCGAAACAACCCCGTATTTGAGTTCTACACCGGTTTCATTTACACTTGCAAGTCGTTCATTGTTTCCAGCCCAGAGTTTTACCAGGCCTGTATCCTTTGAAGCAGAATAAGTTGCAGATGTTGATTTGGCAGTACCGAACAATGCTCCTGAGGCATCGTAGCCGTTCCATACAAGTTCTTTTTTCCATCCGGTTTCGCCTTTGGCCATAACTGAAAAAGAATTCTGATCAGGAGAAAGCGGGAAAGAATAGGTCTTTGCAGAATCGGATACCTGAAGTATGATCGAGCTGGGTCGAAATTCCGGTACCTGAAAGTTTGCCACCGATATCATGGATCTCTTAAGTGCTATATTTTTCACAACCGAAAAACTGACATCACTCCATACAGCATCGTCACAGGAAACTGAAATATCTGAAAATAAAGAATCCATCTCTTCGAGACTGATCAGATCACGTGAAATTGATGCAGGTCCGGCAGAAAGTATTATGAGGTGTCTTAAAATGCCTTCACCATCGGAATAGAGACCATTTACAATATTCATGCTCTCAAGAAACTCATACCTGGAGGAATCTTTTGCAGGAATTGTATCATCCGGGTTTACCGGCGCTGCATCATATTCAAAATATCCACTATTGAGAAAATATTCTTCTGTAAATTGATCAAGGTAACTGTCCAGTTTTGCGTAAGCGGTGCTTCCGCTTCTGCAAAGCGGGAATACTTCAGGAGACCTGTACTGAATGCTGTGCACCAGGCCAGTTCTGTTTCCACTCCTGACAATTTCCTCTGAAAAAGTGCGAATCGCTTCTGCCTGCGATACTGCCTGGTATCCATAATTTGACATGTAGCTCCAATCATCCCAGTAATCATATTTTCTTACAAAGCTGGAGGGCCGGTTCCATCTCCACAGAACGATTGTTTCAATTGGCTTACTTAATAGGCTCATAACAGAATCAGGAATGATAGTGTTCAGGAGAAGATATTTTCCTTTCCAGTCCCCTGATGTAAAGCTGGTCGTGTGTACCATTGACGAAACATTATTAGTTGCACTAATTTGGAAAGACTGCTGGAATGGAATCTGCAGAGTCATGCCATCTGAGAGCTGGTAATTAAGATTTCCGTAACTGAGTTTATACGACCGTTCCTTACTTCCGGTAATAAAATCAAAAACTATACCGGATGGATTTGAGGAATTGCTTAAAAATACAGGCTTGAGGCTGTAAACAGGATTGGAACTTCCAGTATTTGGAATCAAATACCTGATTATCAGTCTGTAATCTTTATCGGGTAAAGTATTATTTATTCTCAGGCTGTATTCATCAAAAACTGTACCGCTTGACCGATTGATCTTTTTTAAAACCACTATTGGATCACCCAGGGTTGTGTCGACCTCATTATCCGACTTATAAGCAGGAAGGATTCTGGCGCTGTAAAAATTGGTATCAACTGAAAAATTCAGGCTGACAATAGCTGATTTACCAGGAAGAGTGAATGTTCCTTCAATAAAAAGTGCGACTTCGTAATTACTGGACAAAACCGCTACCACTGCTTCCTCAATAATTTCCAGATAAGAACCTTTTGGTTTCACTGTGACAGCAGAAGACTTTACACGAATATCGCCCAGTATTTGTGTCGTAAACACTGTGTCATAAATGTATTTGCCATGTTCAAAATCATACCTTGTTTGAATTGAAGGATAATCTTCAGCCTTAGTGTAGAATTCGGCAAATCCAGCATGAGAAAAAATCAAGGTCACTAAAACCGGAATGAGTATCAGTCTATTCATAGTATCTCCATTTTTCTTTAGTGAGTATCTGAATCCAATTTATTTCTGCCTCTTACATTCCTATCGCAAGGTCCTCCATACCCCACTGCGACTGATTGAGTAAAGCCTGTTTTTGAATTCGACAAGTGAATGGTAATTACTTTTCATTTCAGAGTTATTTACGGCAGGATATGTATCGCTGCAAAGGACCCAGCTGCTGTCCTGCATCAGTTTCCAAAGATAACTGGTATTGTTAGAAATTTCGGTCGATGATTCCATGTTGATTTGAGCACTCATGAATAGAGATCCCCTGAAGATTACTGTTACAGGATTGCAGGTCCCGACTGTTGCCTGGTCCCGGGGAACGGGGAATGGGAGTTTCAGAGGATCGGATTCAACCTGGTTCCAGACCTTGAAATAGTAAGCTGCAGAGGCCGGAGAAGTGAGATAAAGCGTGCGCCAGGCTCCACCAATATAAAGACTCCCCTTCATCCGGAATGCGATGAAGTTTTTATTGGGTGTATCCAGCCTGTCCGGAAACAGAGAGCCTTTTACGGAAGAACCTTTCCATTTCTTTCCATCAAGGCTGACCCAGCTGTTTTGAACACCTTTACATATGTTATTTTTCAAGCAATCAGGGAAATAGTTGATGATGTCAATCCGTTCTCCATCGGTGCACCACACTTCATAATCGGTGCTAAATCCTGCATTGGGCAGAGAATCCATCTGCTTAGAATTCCAGTTTAGTCCATCTATGGAAGACCAGATAACAGCGGAAGCTAAGGCGCTGTCACGTTCCATAACTATAATCCGATCATCGAAAACAAGGGGAGGTTTTGTCAACTGTCTGTACGGTAGTGAATCGCTTTTTTTCTGCCAGTCAGTTCCATTTTCACTGCTCCACAGAGCAACTGCATTCTGTGCACCACTCTGTGTAAAAACCAGAAGCTTGCCATTAAAAACCTGGGAATAGTAGCCGATTTCCGTATCGTCAAATGGCAACGCAGTTTGCTCCCATTTCATACGAGACTGGAGAATAAGAGTATCAAATACATTTATCCCTTCTGAATTGGTTACTTTCACAATGCAATACAATCCATTAAAAACCGAATCTGCCGGCGCATCGATAACAATAGTTGTCTCAGGACCGGAAATCTCCTTGAAATCCTCATCTCCTCTTAACCGGTAGCTATAACTGGAAACCTCACCCAGAGATGAATCGGTTTTTATATTGAGTTTAAAGGCACTTCCGGGAGTAAATGTCAAAGTATCAACAGCCAGGAGAATACCGGCTTTTCGGGTGAAAACAACCGTCACGTCTTCCGCGTTGGATTTTTCTCCCTCCACAAGTGACCCGGTTTCGACCGCAACCTGGTAGCGTAATCCAATCAGTGGTGTGTTGGCAGTATCAATCCCGAGTCGTGAAAGAGTATCATAAAAAACAGTATTTTCAGTCGATGCAATAATGTCCAGTGGTTCTGAAAAACCTGTCATACCACAGTAAACCAGGTATCTTCCGAAATTGTGATAATTTACTGGATTCCAGCTTAAGCAGATCACAGATGAAACGGGGTTATAAACTGCCCTGAGGCCACTGACAACCGGAATTCCTGTATAGATCAGGTGTATGGGTTCCTGCAGAGTATCAGATTTACCTGCACGAATTACAACATTTTCAAAAGTAGGTGTATACTGCGGCTCTGTGGTTACAATACGCAACTGATATGAACCGGCCGGCTGGTTTTTCAGTGTAAACCATCCTGAATTATCCACATTTGAGAAGTAGTTCGTTGTACCCAGAACCTGAATAACTGCAGATCGCGGGTCATGATTTGGCTGCATCACTATTCTGGCACTCAGGCTTCCGGAATAATCAAGTGTGTCATTGCGCAGATCATCAGCCGAACCAAGAAAAACCGAGTCCTGATAAGAGGAAAGTGAATCTTTCTGAGCTATAATGTTATAGAATCCACTTGGGATTCCATCAATGGTATAGGAACCCTTTCCATCAGTTTCAGTTTCATAAATGTCGCTGTTCCGGTTATCAGGAATGTAATCTACCGGAACAACCGCGATCTTTGCCGCAACCGCTGGACTCTTCCCTCCAGGCATATAAACTAAAGCCTTCTCGTTTGTCACTTCGGAGCCGGCTATATTATTAGTGCACTTCAGGATAGAAGCCATCAAACTGATAATAAGTATGGTAATCAGATATTTTGATGTTTCCATGTTCATTCCTTTTCCCTTACCGGCTGAGTTAACGGAAAAAGCTGAAAATTACACTGATAGGTGGCAAACTGTTTTGTTTCCATTCCCGAAAGCGCCAGCAGCCTTTTTCTTAATGCATCTATCTCCGCCTTTGCAGTCTTAAAACCTTCAGGTGACAGGTTGACCGTAACTGATGATATGTCTCTTACATCCGAACTGTGTCTGTCTATAGACTCTATAGCCAGATTCATCATTGAAGTCACGAAATTTGCCCAGTAAACAGACCGGAATGCGGTGCTCTTGGAGATGTTCCGCTCAACAGGCTTATAAAAACCTTCTCTGTTCTGCTTGATAAATCCTATAGACAAAAGCACCACAATTGCCTGCTTTGCCTGAGCAGGTTTGATTGGGGGATCAAGTTTGCGGGCAAGCTCATGATAATCATCTTTAAAATTATACAACAGCAATAACTCCCTGATTGCCGATATGTACCATTTACTGTAAAACTCAAACTGCTCTTTTTGCACCAGAGCCGGGTTAATCTCCTTAAAAGAGAATATTTTCTGCATATATCTGTTCTTTTCAGCTAATGCACCGGATTGACAGTAATCAACAAGCACCTCAAAAAAATCGATTTCCCGTGCACTCAAATGGAGCAATTTGCAGAGAGCGGTTAAATACTGCCTTGTCAGATTGATACGATTATTAATGATGTCTGAAAACCAGCCCGACGAGGATGCCCCGACATGAGCAGCGATAAAACGATGAGAGAACTTCTTATCCGTTTCTTTGCGTCTGTTGTAAATATCACGCAAAAAGAGCCGGTAATCGGAATAATCATAAATCGAAAGCTGATTTTCCATTTGTCCTCTTGTTTAAATCTTTGCAGGATTTTCCCTGACACATGCAGTTATGTTATTAAGATAAGCATAAATCGTTAGTACAGGCAAGTGGAAAAGGTGAGATTCCGTTCTAATAATTAGAGCAGTTTTTCAAACAGTTTTATGTTAGGAATTAATAAAAAAAAGAGCCACAGGTTGCCCGCAGCTCTTTTCTGCCCATTCTTGCGCTGATTTGGGTGAAGATGGGTCTTTATCTTGTTTCCGCTCTACAGGAATTATCCCAGGCAGATGATTCAGGCTGAACAATTATAAATATAATGTCAAATAAAAATCAGGGATGTGACCAAGATCACAAATCACACTTTTTTTTGTTCGCAGGGATACTCCTCTTTTCTGCCATCTGAATTCAAGCTTCTCACTTCATAATCTGCCTGATATTGAATTTTGGCTTATAGGTTTTTAGTTTCCCGCTTTCATCTTTCCCTTTTCCGAATTTTTCCTTTAAAGCATCGGTACCGGGTTTCGGCGCGGGACGCCTCTCTTCTTTTTTCCCCGCAGGGCGATGCGTACCGGGTTCACCTGTTTTCATGGAAAGAGAGATCCTTTTCAGTTCTGAATCTACTTTCACCACTCTTACGTTGACCACCTGACCCACTTTTACCACTTTTTTAGGGTCATCAACAAACCTGTCCGCC
Organism: Fibrobacter sp.; assembly: GCA_012515615.1. Lineage (GTDB taxonomy): Bacteria > Fibrobacterota > Chitinivibrionia > Chitinivibrionales > Chitinispirillaceae > JAAYIG01. The sequence continues at coordinate 51,615 of JAAYYB010000165.1, read as the reverse complement.
AACTCCGAAATATGCACCAACCCGTCCTGGTGAACGCCTATATCAACAAAAGCACCGAAATTAGTGACATTGGTGACAGTCCCCTCAAGCATCATGCCCTCTTTGAGATCTTTTATCTCCATAACCGATTCGTTAAAATGGGCATATTTGAACTCCTCACGCGGATCACGGCCCGGTTTTTCAAGTTCAGAGATAATATCCTCTATTGTAGGCAGACCCACCTCTTCAGACACGAATTTCTTCTTATCAATAGAGCGGATGAGTTCGGTATTTCCGACAATTGCGTTAAGTGTAGAGCTCATTTCCGCAGCCATTTTCTTTACCAGCTCATAACGCTCCGGATGCACCGAAGAGTTATCAAGCGGGTTCTTTCCTCCGGGGATACGCAGGAATCCCGCAGAAAGCTGGAATTTCTTCTCACCAAGACCCGGGACCTTAAGAAGCGTGTCTCTGGAGGGAAAGGCACCGTTCTTGTTGCGGTAACTGACAATGTTAGCTGCAATAAGACGGTTCAGGCCGGATACATACTTAAGCAGTTCCTCAGAAGCCAAATTGACATCTACACCGACCCGGTTTACACAGCTTTCTACCACCTCGTCAAGAGATTCCTTCAGCTTGCTCTGATTTACATCGTGCTGGTACTGACCCACTCCAATTGACTTTGGATCTATTTTCACCAGTTCCGAAAGGGGGTCCTGAAGACGTCTGGCGATGGAAATGGCGCCTCTTACGGTGAGGTCAAGATCGGGAAACTCATGTATGGCAACATCGGATGCGCTGTAAACGCTGGCTCCCGATTCATTTACAACCACACTGATCGGCCTCTTTTCAGCGGGTACATCCTTGAGCACATCCCGTACAAACTCATCGCTTTCTCTGCTTGCAGTTCCGTTGCCGATCGCTATAAGCCGTATATCGTACTTCTGTATGTAAGCAAGTAATATGGCCCTGGCCTCATCCTTTTTATTCTGAGGCTCATGCGGATAGATATTGGAGTGTTCTATGTATTTTCCGGTATCGTCAACTATTGCAAGTTTACATCCTGTTCTGAATCCGGGGTCAACTCCAATTACAGCCTTTCTTCCTGCAGGTGGAGAAAGAAGGAGTGCTTCCAGATTTTCCCCGAACACCTTGAAGGCCTCCGCGTCAGCTTTTTCTCTAATCTCTTTTCGCACTTCCGTTTCTGTTGCAGGAAGAAGCAGTCTATTGTAACTGTCAATTACCACATTTTTCAGGGTTTCTGCTGCTGCACTCAGGGGATATTTTATCAGTTTTGAATTAAGGTAATTTATAGCAGCCCCTTCCTGAAGTTCCAGAGAGAGCCTCAGTATTTTTTCCCGCTCGCCTCTGAGCATGGCCAGAATGCGGTGTGATGGAAGAGTGCTTACTTTTTCCTTGAAATTATAGTACATCTCAAATTTTGTCTTCTGGCCCTCAAACTCCTTCTTTACCTCACTTACAAGGAGACCCTGCTCGAAAGCCAGCTCACGCATCCATTTCCTTGTCTCTGCATCATCAGAGAGCTCTTCTGCCAGAATATCACAGGCGCCCTGAAGCGCTTTCTGAGGAGTGTCGATCTCTTTTTCGGGGTTGAGAAATTCACCAGCCTTCTCAAGAAGGTCTACTGAAGGTTCCTGAAGATCAGCAATCCATCTTGCAAGCGGCTCCAACCCTGCATCCCTGGCCTTTGTCGCCCTGGTGGTACGTTTTGGTTTATAGGGCAGATAAAGATCTTCCAGCTCTGTTTTGCTCAGAGTCTCAGTTATCTTTTTTTCCAGCTCTGCAGTGAGTTTGCCCTGAGATTTTATGCTTTCCAGAATAGTGGCTTTTCTCTCGTCAAGTTCCTTGTAGTAGGTGTATTTATGAAGCAGATCACGAACCTGTATCTCATCTAAAGAACCTGTTCTCTCTTTACGATATCGGGCAATAAAAGGTACCGTTGCTCCTTCATCAAAAAGAGCAAGAGTGTTTTCAACCTGAAAGGGTTTAAAATCGAAATCCTTGATGAGCTGTTCGGTTATATTCATTCAATATCCTCCATAAGTGATCCGAAAAGATAATACAGGAACCTGCTGCCTGCCAATAAGTACAAGGAGAAAAAACCAGAATCAGGTAACTTTTCAACCTGCTTTATTTGATTTCTCTTTTACACAGGATATGGGTCAGAGAGGCTTCTATTTTAACATCTCCAGCATAATACTGTCGAGCCTGGAAGCCATTTTGAGCCCGCCAAGAGAGTTCAGGTGATTGCAGTCAGCGGCTTCTGCATCGGTATAGTCATGATTACCACCATTACCTGCATCATAGAATTTAAACGAGGAAATCTTATTCTCAATGGAATCCATAACTGATACTATTTTTGCGTAAGTAGAATCTGAGGGCCCCAGACGTCCCAGCATCCCTGTACCTTTATAGGCGGGGTTCTGTGGAAAATTTACAATTAATACCCTGATCCCGTTTTGTGTAGCAGTCTCAACAACATCGCGGACTCTTTGCAGATTAAGCTGTACGATTGAGTCGTTGAAATCAAAGTCTCCTCTTTCCAGAATCGGCTCACCCCATCCGCTACCCTCATCTATATAAATAAATCCTGAGGTATCAAGATCCGACCACTGGTCCTGATCAAACATGGAAATCTTTTGCTCTATTTCCGCAGGGACTCCGTTTTTGTAAAAAGATTCTTTTTCATCAAGTTCAAATCCTTTACTCTCTTTGAGACCGCAGAGTATAGGTCTGGTGGTGTAAGTATCTTTATTGAACCAGTAAGGTATCAGTTCGAAAATCAATACTTTCAGTTTCGGGGTGTGCGGAAGTATATACTTCTCAGCGATAAAAGCCGTAGCCGTCGGGTCCGCGCTGGCAAAAGACAGATTTAATGTTCTTAGAGATAACATCCGTGAATCGATCCCGTAAAATGCCGGGGAGCACCCCAATATGACACATTGGAGATCGTTGCGGAAATGCCAGAATAATCGAAGCTTTTTTGCGGCGTATCCCTGTCCCCAGTTCTGTATCGGAATATCATATTTTCCGAAAAACCGGTATGGATCATCTTTCTCTGTAATTTCTGATGGGTCAATCCATAATGAAACATCGTGGATACTGCTGTTTTCGGCCGCCTTTAGATATGTTGAATCCTCAAGCCTGATAATGTGAACTGCTGCGTTTTGGTAATCGGAACTTCTGGCAAGAGAAACAGCGTAATCAGGGTGATTAGACCATTCAGTATAATCCCACTGATCATAAGGAGATGGAACTTCATAGAATCTCTTTACATGATCCATGTTGAAAAGGCTGGAATTACAGATGAAAATTACAGAGTGGAATCCATAAGATTTACCAACCTGAGTACTGACACCCGGATAGCCGAAATCCAGAAACATTACTTCATCCGTTGACGAATGCGATGGCGAGATAGAGAGGTTGCAGACCTGGGCAGTATCGGTCCGACCGCTCACGGGAGGCCTGAAGTAAAAAATATTGGTATCATTGATCTGCAGATCAACAAGTCGGGCCGTAGGATAGGCTGTTGCCAGAAACCGGCCGTCACTGCTCAGCCCTCCATGATATGACCCTGTATCCCAGAGTATCTCAGGTGATCCGACCGTAACGCCTCCCTGCACGCGTATTCTACAGGTTTTCTCTGTATACCATCTGGGCAGATTATTCATCGATGCACCGCTAGTGTAAACCAGGAAAGTGTCCATTGATGTTTGAGAAACCCACCAGCGTGGAATAAACCCGTTGAATCTGGAAAGCACCTTCCCTGAATCATCAAGAGCCCTTACTGTCAAAGTGCAAACTCCTGCCGAGCCCTCTGCTCTGGAACTGTAAGCTACATACTTTCCATCCGGCGATATCGCCGGACAATACACAGATTCATCTTCCCCGATTTTCCTGACCTGAATGCCCGATCCGGCATAATCAAGCAGGTACAGGTTCCGCAGTCGTTTATTGACTTGTACAAAGGCGATTTTCACTTTACCGGTTCCGGTGAAATTAATCAGATCTGTTTTACCTGCCAGAAAAGAAAACTGCACTGAATCAGCCTCTACTATGAGCGGACCTTTTGATTCGGCCTGAAATGATCCCATCGCTACTCTGAACCCGATATCGACCTGCGACATGAACGCGCCGGTCTCATAAGGGCCCCTCCTTGCACTTGACCTTAGATAGGATTTAGCCAGCCTGCAGGATCCTCCCCTTATCGGTCGTTCCCAGGAAGATTCAAACTGCTCCTGATGAAGATGTGTAGGCCCGACCGGGTCAGTTACCGTGCTGTCCGGATAATTGTCAAGCCAGTCATTCACCCACTCAGCAACATTTCCGCACATATCAAAAATGCCGTACCTGTTAGGCAGCTTCTGCCCTGTTTTGTGTACCTGACTTCCGGAATTGACATCATACCACCCGTAATCACCCGGATCAGCTTTACTGTTCCAGAAATATTCAGTTTTACTTCCTGCCCTGCAGGCAAACTCCCATTCTGCTTCAGTAGGCAGTCTGTAACCAAACCGGTCGAAATGTGTCTGAAGATTTTCGAGAATAAACGGGCAGGTCTCGGTGCTGCAGACAGAAGTATATGTGTAAACCGTATCATACCCCTGCTTTTTGCTCAGCTCATTGCAATACAGAACCGCATCATACCAGGTTACACTGTAAACAGGAAAACTGTCGCCGATATCCGGAGCTGTACCCGAGTATCCGGGAACTCCTGACATCAGCGCACTGTATTCACCCTGAGTTACTTCAGTTGCTCCGATGTAAAAATCATGCGCAAACCTGACAGGGTGAGCGGGTTTTTCCTCCGGTGTCCCCCCTGCATCAGATCCCATTGTAAATACGCTGTCAGATGATCTGATAAGAATCATCTCTTCCGGTTTCGGCGCAAAACAAGCTGTAATAGTCATATCACCGGTTACACTGATTGATAGTGGATTTTCAGTATAAAATCTCCCAGCACGCCATCCTGCGAAGATATACCCGCTGGCCGGCGTAGCTTTGAGAGTTATCGTTACACCAGTAGTAACTGTGGTATCAGAAGGGATCCCATCGACAGCCCCGTTTCCTTCTATCAGGATAGATATCCGGGCAGGCTTCTCTCTTTTTTCCGGTGGATCATTAATACAGCAGGTAACAGATAACAGTAAAGCTGCGATAATTATTGAAGTAAAGATTTCAACATTCTTTTTCATAACCAGGATATTCACTGCTCTTCAGATTTCCTGAAAGGAACGGCTGCCGGTGTTGATGAAAACATGGTTTGGAGAATTTTGTCGCCCAAAATATCATATCCGGTCTGATTTGGATGGACATGGTCCACAAAAATAGTTGAATCCAGAAGGCTGTCTTTTGTCAATACTGAGTATGCGTCAACAAGGAATACTTTGTATCCCTTTGCACTTCGGTCATTGATGGTGTCCTGAAGAGCAGTATTGAACGGGGGCAGATAGTATTGATTGTAGTATTGCCAGGTAGAATTGTCCGGGTATGGAGGTGAATTGAGGACGTAAATTTTTGATTCCGGATTCCTTTGATACATCAAATCCATTATCTTTACAACACCACGCATTTCAGCGGTTGAAAACTGAGCATTTGTACCCATCATAAGCACCCAGATATCAGCGGTCAATTGAGGGAACCCGCTTGCAAGCAAAACCTGCATTTCAGGAGTTTTTGTTCCTGAAACTGCCAGACAGGAATCATCTTCGCTTCCGTTCATTTCAACCGTCGTAATCGGACCACGAGCCTTAAGCTTTTCAAATGCAGGGAGTGTGTCTCTCAAGCCTGAGAGTACTCTTGACCTGAAACCTCCCTGCGTGTGATCCCCGGCCAGGCCTACTACAATTGAGTGACCGGCAAAGCAGATCGTGTGCTCTTTTATCACTACGATCTGTCCTTCAACCGAGGTCTCATCCCCATGAATATCAACGGCACGTATTCTCCAGTTGTAAATGCCAGCCGCATTTATTAATATGCTGTAATTGATGCCATCGGCAGTCTGCAATTCAGAAGCGGTTGAATCCGGGAGTCTCCAGAATGTTATACTTGTATCAAGCGGTTCACTTTCAGGGTCAATAAACCTGACCGAAAAGTCGAGCCGATACGGAAATTCCCTGTTAGCAAGCAAAAGAGAATCGATTCCCTGGAGATCCGGACATATTATCTGTGGAGCTATGTTTGGTATTTTGTTTTCTAAAACAGTTATCTGTCCTTCAACTGATATCTTTTCACCATGAATATCAACTGCACTTATTTTCCAATTGTAAATGCCAGCCGAATCAACTTTTATGCTGTAAGTACTGTCATCAGCAGCCTGCAATTCGTAAGCGGTTGAATCCGGAAGTCTTCGGAACATTATTTCAGTGTCAAGCGAATCATCTTCGGGATCAAAAAACCGAACTGTAAAATCGAGCCGATATGGAAATTCTGTTTCCAGAAACTCGAGAGTATCTATTCTCTGAAGATCAGGGCAAATGATCTGCGGGGCTCTGTTTCTTGTTATAACTACCGTGTCAGAACTGATAAGACTGTCGTTATCAAGAGCTGCCCAGATAACCCGATAAATGCTATTATTGCCTGCAAAAGAAACTGTTTTTCCTGATGCCTTTGTCGTATCATCCCAGACACCATCCGCACCGATATCCCACAGATAAGCCTTGACAGATCCGTTTGGATCAGATGCTGCAGATGACAGTTTTACAGAATCAGAGCCGGAAACCAGCGTGTCTGGAATTTTAGTCACTACTGGATAACCAGGATCAATCCTGACAAATACAGTGTCGGGAACCGATAGAAGAGAATCATCATCTACTGAGGCAACAGATATGACATGAACTCCTGCTGCTGCGGGTTTCCAGCTCAGTCTCAGTGAATCAGATACGCTGCAACTGATCACACCATCGACATTCCAGATAAATCCGGTTACAACTCCGTTGGAATCTCTTGAGAGGGCTCTGAGTTCAAGAGTATCATTGGCAAATAGCACGGTATCTTGAGCATGAAGAGTAACAGATGGCTTTTTTAATTTTACATTTACAACGACAGAGTCTGTTTTTGAACTCAAACCGTCATCATCGGTAACAATTGCCCTGACAATATGCCTGCCATGTGCTGAATTATCCCAGACCATCGTAAAAGAATCTGCTGCTGTTGAGTGCCAGAACTGCCCGTTTTTGTCCACAGACCATCTGTAGTTCACTATCCGGCCGTCATTATCAGAAGTCTTCGTGTAAAAAACTGCCGTATCGTTTACTGTTACTTCCCCGGGAGCTTCTATTTTCAAGGATGGTCTGGATATTTTTACAGTAATAGTGGTTGTTTCCGGAATAAAATGTTCTTGCTTTAGCACACCCGTCACAACGGTGTGTTTTCCACTGTCCGATACTGGCCAGAATAAAATGATCGAATCATTGCCGGACTCAGAAATCAGTTGTTTGTCAATTTCCCAGAAAAACCGATATCCTCCCTGGGCCGGATCCTCGACTCTTAGCAGAAGTGTATCCATTGGTCCGATGATGGTGTCGGTTCCGATATTTAAACTAATTTTCTGAGGAGATGTCTCTGTGGGATTATAAACGCACCCGGTCAGAAATAGTGCAGCAATGACAAAAAACACTCCCCAGAGTATATCAATAGGGAAGCACTTTTTTTTCCCGGAACGCTTTTTGTCGGAAGATTCATCTTTGTAGCCCATGCATTCTAAATTAATACTATTTATAATCATCTTCCAAAAAGTGCTTAATAGATTCTCAGGGTAGGGCAGGGAGATCGTGACCTTAAGGTGAGTACTGGTGTATTCTTTGTATTAAACTTTGTATATGTCACCAGAAGCCCGTTTTTATGTGCCACGATAGCACTCTCGGCCATGTACTCCTTTTTTGGAAGAGGGTGTCCCAATACAAGTAATAAACAAGAATAAAGGAATTTTGGAAGAGGGCGTTCCCTCTTGCGCCCCAGCCCGGTCAGGAAACCGGTCTTGCGCTATCACCCCGTGTTGTCCACCTTTTGTGCAGGCAGGTATAGTTATCACATTTTCAACCGTTTTTACGGCCGCACAGACGAACTGGTGGTAGATTAAAATTTATTATAGCCTTAAGATAAAGACGCCAATGCCCACACTCGGTCGGGGCTGCGTGATAATGCTTCCGCTCACCGAGTTCCCTATTCCGAGGCCTGACCGTAAGGGAGGGCTTCCTCAAATACCCGGCCTATCATCCTGAAACAGCATACATCCCATGCCGGTACTGGTGGTAGATTAAAACTGAAGAGCTGAAAAAGAGAGTTAAAGAGACAGTGGACGAATTGCAGAATAAGGAAAACGGTACACTGAACGTCATAGATATAGACAGTCGCAGGATGATGACAAACAAGGGAGTAACAGAGTATTCCTACAATGCACAGGCAGTCGCAGACCAGAAACATGGAATAATAGTAGGATCGCATGTCTCTCAGGCAGAATCAGACAGCCATTTGTTAACTGAGATGATAGCAGAAGTGAAGGAGACGGTTGGAAGCAATGCCAAATACACTGTTGCCGATGCAGGTTACTTCTCGGGTGAAGAGATTGCTAAAAGTGAGGATTTACAGTCCCAAACTGATGTATATGTAAACATTCCAAAAGAACATAACTCAAGTGCTGTTAAGAAAAGTGATGACAAATATCACACCAATAATTTCAGGTATGATAGAGAACAGGATGTTTATATCTGTCCGCATGGTATGACATTAAACAAAGCTTACCAGAAAGGTAACAGTATTATCTATAATTGCACTGGATTTGATAGCTGCAGCTATAAATGTTTTTGCACGCGCAGTAAAAAGAAAAAACAAATAACAGTGCATAAGAGTCATGAACAGATACGCAGACACAAGGAAAAAATTAAAAGTGAAGAGGCCAGAGCATTGCTTCGGCAAAGAGGTGGCTGTATTGAAAAGGTTTTTGGCTACATAAAGGAGCAGCTAGGCCTTCGCAGGTTTAGAGCTATTGGGAAGAGTAATACAGAAGCTATGTGGTATTTTGCATGTACAATTTACAATCTCCATAAAATATGGAATGTTAAGGGGGTAAGCGCCTGTTATGCCTGAAAAGGCTGTTAGCACGTGCGCCAGGACGGACTGCAGGGGCACCTGTACCCAGGTGCAGTATGCTCCAAGAGCTGAGCGGGCTTTGACGCTCAGCGATATAAACGACATACCGAGCCCCTAAGGGCGAGCCGGAAGAAGGGCCGGTGACGTCTTCGGCAGGCGCCCAAAAACTTGCCCTGGTTTTGAGACAGCCTCAACGCCCCCTTCCAAAAACTCTTAATTCATATTCTTATATTTTAACGAAAAACCGGGGGACGCCACCTTCCAAAAACTCTTAATCCAACAGTCCCCCTGGAAGTACAGAAAAGTATTATAAATTGGCAGATTGGCTTTAGTGGCTCAAAGGAAAACCTAATTTATTCTCTACAGATTTTATATTCCCCGTTAACTTACCGGTCTCCCCTTTTTCATCCTCGATTGTAATGCTGGTTATTATATGAGGCGAAAGCTCACGGATTTTATTGTGACAAACCCTTATGACATTCATCACTTCCTCCCAACTCCCCTCCATGCAGGTTCCTGTCGGAGTAACTTTATAGGGTATTTTACTTTCATGAATGATTTTTAATGCTCCGGCAAGAGCACTGCTCATGTGAATTTCACCTATCGGGTAAATTGATAGTTCAAATAACATCGTCCCTCCTATTATTATGGATGTTTTCTATTACTTGCAAGGTGCATACCAGAATAGGCAGACATAATTTGAATTTTTCTTGGTATACAGATTGCAAATTTACTACCGGAAAAACAATCCACCAGTGTGATATGAAAACAAAAATATTCCTTTGTGGTGATGTAATGACCGGAAGAGGAATCGACCAGATCCTTCCTGAACCATCTCTTCCCCGAATTTATGAACCATACATTAAAGATGCGTCCGATTATGTGCGGCTTGCTGAGGAGAAAAACGGCCAGATTTCTTCCCCGGTAGACTACCGGTACATCTGGGGTGATGCACTGGAAAAAATCAGGGATCCTGATATCGATTTCAGGCTTATAAACCTGGAAACAAGCATAACTCACAGCAATAATTTCTGGAGAGGTAAGGGAATCAATTACAGAATGAACCCCGAAAATATCCATTGCATTACAGCTGCAGGAATTAACTGCTGCTCACTTGCAAACAATCATGTAATAGACTGGGGTTATGAGGGGCTGAAAGAGACACTTTTTACTCTCGAGAAGGCCCAAATCCTGCACACGGGAGCAGGCGATAATATCTATGAGGCACAGAAGCCGGCCCGATTCAGTTCCCCGGGAAAAAGGAGAATCCTGATTTTCGGGATAGGCTCAAGTTCAAGCGGAATCCCATATGAGTGGGCGGCAGAAGATAGAAAAGCCGGAGTAAATACAATATTTAATCTTTCTGCAGAAACTGCAAATCAAACAGCAGATCTGATTAATGCAGAAAAAGACCAGAATGACATAGTCATAATCTCAATACACTGGGGAGAAAACTGGGGCTATAATATTCCCCTTGTTCAGAAAGCATTTGCACACACATTAATTGATCTGACCGGAGCCTCAATTATCCATGGACATTCATCACACCATGTAAAAGGTCTTGAGGTGTACAATGGAGCCCTTATATTATATGGCTGCGGTGATTTTATTAATGATTATGAAGGTATTTTGGGGTATGAGGAATTCAGGGCTGAACTTACATTTTTGTATCTGGTTGTTCTGAATGGGTCTGGAAAGTTTGAATCCTGCAAAATGGTACCGATGCACCAGATGAATTTTCGATTACAGCAGCCCTCTAAAGATGATATCAGCTGGCTTATAAGACTATACCGGACTAAAAACAGTATAGAAGGAGCACAATTAGTGCTTTGCGAAACAGGATGTCTTGAGATCATTTAAAGCAGAGCCCGGGATTTATCTTTTACCTGAAAAAATCAGGATCCAGCCTTAAAAGAGACAAAAAACGTTTCCGCGCGGCGCATCACCAGAAGCATCACTGCATCATCGGGTTTAATCTTCTCTACAGTACGCCTGAACTGCTCAACAGAATTTATGGTCTGGAAGGTGCCATTTTTCACTTTAATCAGCTGAATCAAATCTCCTCTGCTCATCATTGTCCGCTCATCTGTGATTGATTGGCGGATACCAGTAACCACGATTCCATTTACACTCTCGGGGATGTTGAGTTGAACCCTTAGCTCAGAGGAGAGATCGGCAAGCTCCAGACCAAGCAATGCTTCTTTTTTCTCCTGTTCCGGATGTGGTTTGGGGGGTTTAACCACCCCGGTGGACTTTCTTTCAGCAATTTTAATGTTAAGTTTAATCTGTTTTCCTTCACGGACAACAGTCATTGGAACGGTTTGACCCGGTTTGTAAGAGGCCACGATATTCCTAAGGGCATTGCCGCTTTCCACCTCTTTTCCGTTAATTGACATCACGACATCACCCCGCCTCAAACCCGCCTTGTCGGCCGGCTCACCACTCACTACATCTGAAACCAGTGCCCCCCTTGTACTTTTCATCCTCAGCGCTTCGGCGGCAGACTCATTTAGGTCCTGGATATTGACCCCGATATAGCCTCTGGTGACAGTTCCGGATCTTATTAAACTCTGGGCATCTTTTGCGGCAGTATTTATCGGAATGGCAAAGCCCACCCCTGCAAAAGCCCCCGAAGGAGTAATAATCATGGTATTGATCCCAACCAGCTCACCCCTGATATTTACCAGTGCCCCGCCTGAATTCCCGGGGTTTATTGCAGCATCGGTCTGTATAAAATCCTGATACATCTCCGAGCCCTCGATTTTACGGTTGAGAGCAGAGACAATTCCCGTTGTAACCGAAGAAGTGAAGCTGAAGGGATTCCCAACAGCAACCACAATGTCACCCGGACGCAGAGAATCGCTGTTTCCTATATAGGCCACCGGAAGATTACTTGCCTGTTCGTTCAACCTTATCACCGCAACATCAGCCAGTGAATCGGCCCCGATCACCCTTGCGCTGAAATTGCGGCCATCGGACAAAAGCACCCGGATCTCTTCGGCGCCCTGCACAACATGGTAATTTGTTAAAATGTAACCCTCAGGAGATATGATGACACCGGAACCAAGCCCCTGCTGACGATGTTCGCGCCTCTCAACCCTGGGGTTTCTTCCAAAAAAATAGTCGAAAGAGTTAAATGAGGAGGTGTCCTTGAAAAAAAAGGGGTTGCGGAAATATTCTACCGTATCAACAGTTGTAGGGATTACAGAAACCACGGTAGGGATTGTTCTTTCAGCAATTTCTTTATAGATATTTTTCAGCGGCCCGGGATCGGAGATTTGAGGCCTGCTCTTAGCCCCGAGGCCTTGTGCGGCCCCCTGCTGCCCAAAAGAACAATGATTTCCCGGAATAAGCGGGAAAAGTGCAACAAGCAGGTAAACCACTGCCGGGTAGATTTTAAAAGGCATATAATCTCCTTATATTGTCCCTCGCTGGAAGTTGTACAAAGCCTCTATCCATCTTGAGCAATAAACATTCCACTAATACCCCTTGCACTCTCTGAATTAAAAGCATAACAGAAAAACCAATTCTATGAAAAATTATTGACAATGGTAGGAAACATTATATAATTAGAACGGGTTTAATGAATAGGTTTATGAATAGGGTTTAAGGACAATTTAATTGCAACAAAATCAATGGCTTATCAAGGAATACCACCTAATGTATCTCTTAAAACACGACTATACCATATGTTGTATTCTTTCTTCATTTTACTTTGTCAATAGATAAAGGAGCGGTATTGATGTCACAGTACCTGACCAGCGGACAAATGGCCAAAAAACTCCGCATCTCATTGTCGACTCTTAAGCGGTGGCTGGAAGAGCCGCAGCTTAATATTTCAAACCAGCGCAACTACAACGGCTGGCGCCTCTTTACTCTGGAGGATCTTGAATCACTTCGAGAATTTAAAAGACAAATGAGAAAAAGCGGGAAGAGATTCAACAAAACAACTCTGCTTCCTGTAGTAATTACCGGATCCAGGAATTTTCAGGAACAGAACAGCAGGTAATCTGATGAAGTTAAGACTCTCAATTTACCCGGTGCTTCTACTTCTTATGTGCAGCCTGATGTCTTACAGTCAGACTGTAAAAAGAGGCAGAAATGAGGGCACATTCAATATCAGCCCGTCAAATGTTGCCGGCAACGGCAATATCACTACGGGCATATCGCTATCGGGTGGATATGGAGAGACCGGTCTTAGAGCTGATCCGGGTTTTAATGTGGCAATAGGGATTTCAGACATCATGCAGCTCAGCGGAAGAGCCTCCTTTACAAACTTTCAGGGTCTGGGAGCAGTGGAGTGCCGGCTTCAGATCACTACACCAGAGAATAACAACCTGAGATTTTTTGGAATGTGCATCAACGGCGACCTTTATTTATCAACCACCAAGGATACTCTTATCGGTTCAGCGACAGAAACACGACCTGATTACAACCCCTTCTTCAGGCCCTCTGCTGTTATTGATCTGGACTGGATTGCGCTGTCCAGTCATTTTCCATTGAAAAATTATTTCTCATTCAGCATGTCTGATAATCCGGATATGCTTTACCTGTACAATCAGCTTTCATTTAAAACCGGATTCGAATGGAAGTTGTATCAGAACAGTATAATTCTTGATGCCGGGCTGGGGTTGTACAAAGAGAAGCCAAACCTTATGCTGCCTTCAGGGGACAAAGGTTTCAAACAGCAGACTTTCTGGATTGAACCGGGTATCAGATACAGGCTTTTTCAGAGAATAAGCCTGCTGGGTTCACTTAGAACCCTGATATTCCAGAGAGTAAAACATGACAGGCCTCTTCCGGCAAATTACATGCGGCTCTCATGTGCAGTGGAAGTTCCACTCATTTACAGAGAGACAAATTCGGAAGCGATCCGTACGATGATCTTTGTCGAGAAAGAAAGAGAAAAGAAAAAAGACTTTGTGACCAAAAATATCGAGCAGCAGAAATCGATTCGTCCTGATTTCGAGCTCACTTTTGACGAATTTAAGACTGATCTGCCTGATGCAGCCCAGCAAAGAGAGCAGCTGCAGAAACGGGAAGAGATTCATGAGAAGATGCAGGAAATAGAGAGTCTGCTGGAGGATCTGGAATGAAAATTAATCTCATAATCAGTGCATCGGTCCTTGCCCTTATTTTTATGGTGCCGGCAGCTTTTTCTCAGAGCAACCAGAAGCGCAACAGGGGCGAGTCTTTCTACAAACTTCAGAATTCAAATACCAGCGGACCCGGCAATATCTGGGTTACACTGACAGCAGTAGGGTTTGTGTGGGACGATGTTCCTGACAAAAAGGATCCTTCAGTGCTGAGTTCCCAGAAATGGTTCTCGAATCTCTACGGATTTCCGGAAATTAAAGCACAGGTTGGTTTCGGTGATTTCGGAACAGCGTATGTGGAATCAAGAGTCCTCTCCTACCGTTTTAAATTCGGGAACATCGCAGCGGGAGTCAAATTGACAACCCCCAATAACGAGGATCTTCGTCTGAACGGCTTCGGGCTTGACTTTAAATTTAATTACCAGTTTTTTGAGACAAATCCGACTCTTGGGGGATATTATGGTTTTATGCCGGAAGGATTCGTTGTAAAGGGATTGACCGCAGATGTCAAATTCCTTTACGAGCTGGATCTGCTTCCCAGAATCAGCAAAGTTCCTTTGCGGGCAATAGCAAATGCAGGTTTACGCATGCCTTTCAGATCCGATCGGGCGGACTGTTTTCAGTATCTTCTTGATGCTGGTGCTGTTTACAGCAGATACGGTTTCGATTTCTTTGCGATCTATACTCTTGAAGCCTTCAACAACCTGTTCAAGCCGCTTATTCTGACCCAGGAAAACGGAGCAAAGAGATTTGCTGTTTTCTTTCCGGAAAATCCCATGTACCTCACCCTGGGAGGTAATATCCGTTACGATAACGGGCTTGTTATTTCTTTATCTGTACCTGTTCTTCTAAGCAGAAACAAGTATTCAAGCATGGGTTATGGTAATGAGGAATATCAGATTGAAAGAGAGAAATACAATGTAACCGATCCTTTCGACCCGTGGTTCACAAAATGGAAAATGGCAGGTTCAATCTCTTTTCCTCTACGCTACAAAAAAACCAGTGCTGAGATGATGAGAACATACCTTATCCTGAAAAACCGGAAAAAGGATAATAGGATGGATATCGACAACCGCCTTCAGGAACCAGGTACTGAGGGGAAATCTCAGAAAAAAGAACCTTTGGAATTTTAATAAAAATGAAAAAGACAGTCTTTAATCTTCTTAAAAGAGGCACGCTTATAGCAGGAGTAGCTCTTGCTTTGTGCCCGGACTGTCTATTTGGTAAATCCAAAGAAGAAACAGACGTTTGGCAGATCAGGGAAAATCTGATACTGCGGTTTGGATCTGAATGGTATAAAATCGAGATGCTCTCCCGGGAGCTCTCCGCTGTATCTGATGTTCTGGCTGAGATACGTGATATCGGGCTTTTCCCTTCAATGCTAACAGGATTTGAGACGGGAAGCATGGAACAGCTTAACAGCAGATCTCTGGTTCTGGAGAAGACTCACGCTTCGCTTCTTGAACAGATCGATGCTTTAAAACCGCCGCTCAATGATGCTATGGCAATACTTCGCGAGATGGTTGTCGGGGAGCCTGTAGAAAGCATGTTTGAGGTTCTGGAAAAAGGAGACATGAAGCGAATCAGCCAGATGCTCTCTATAAAACACCAGATTGACAGTTTATGGAATGCAAACGATTCACTCCTTGATTTTGTGATGAAAGAACTCGGGTTGAAATACAAAAAGGCAAGCAGTAATGGTCCTATGGAAGAAGAATTCTTTAAAATACTCAGGGCCAATCTGGGATTTCAGTCTGAGCAGTACTATGATAAGCTAAACCACATCAAAGATTACCTGGCATCAAAAGGAAGCAAAGCTGATCTGGCAAATATGTATCAGATTGAGAAGGATAGAATTTACAAATATATCCAGGAAGATAAGAGAAAACTTGCAAAAAAGAAACTTTTCCTCCTCCTGGGACGTTTCCAATCAGGTATTGAAGTTGATGAGCTTTATAACTTACTTGCCAAGGTTCAGTTTCAGGAAGGCGAATACGATAAAGTGCTTTCCACAATCACCAGGTTTCCTGAAAAAGATTCCCTCTCCGGAATTCTTTACAAATTTCAGAGCCTCTATGCTCTCAAAGACTATGAAAAACTCTGGGCTGAAGGCCAGACTCTGAAGTTTACATCTTTCGCGGGCAGAAAAAAGAATCTTCTGATATGGATGGTGCTTGAAAGCGGGCTTGCACTACGGAAAGAGGAAAATTTCCTGAATCTGGCGTCTCAGGTCGATAAAAATGCCTCTTATTCGCTTCATGTGATGCATGCACTTGCACGCTCATATCTCCAGATCGATGACAAAGCAACCGCACTATCCATAATGGAGAGTACTTTAAAATACAGCCAGAACTCTCCTGAGGACGAACTTGCTTACCGCGAAATACATCTTGCAGTTGCCCAGCTCTATTATGAGGTTGGCAATTACAAAAAAGCTCTTTCCCTGTTCTATGATATTCTCAATGAACAGAATAGCTTTGACCGCGCGATGTTTGGAATACTCTGGTGCTATATTCGTCTTGGTCAGGATGATAAAGCAGAAACGGCTCTCAGTAAACTTGTAAGCCAGTCTACTGAATCGCCGCTTGGTGCAGAAGGTATTCTTATTCTTGCCAGAAGAAACCTCTACAAAGCAGGTTACGACTGGAAAAAGACCGTATACCTCAAAAATGAGGAACAGCGTCTGATGCAGATGCTGGAAACTATTTCCAAAAAAGAAACTTTAGAGAAGAACAGTGCCAATGCAAGTAAATACGCCTATGCCCGCCGTGAGCTCACATCTCTTTTGGGCAGGATCCACCAGGAGCAGGTGCCGGATTACAAATCGATATCCCGGACTTACGACAGGGTAAACAAAATTTGCGACCTTCTGATCAGGCACTACAAGACCGGATCTTTCCAGGAGACAAGTTTCTCACAGAAACGCGAGAGGCTCCTTCATTACCTTGATTCTGTAATAATCGAGGCCAGAGGCGAACAACAGAATAAAGACGTGAAAATGCTGTCAAATGCAAGACACGATCGCAGACGAATTAAAGATATTGTTGACAACTCACTGGTATTCTCATCTGTGGCATCGATTGATAAGTTTCGCTGGGAGAAGGATTATATAGACTGGGAAAAATCACTTGTCAAGAAAAAAGATGTCCTGCTTGACGAACTTATTTCAGAGTCGACGGACTCGGCTCAAATTCTTTCCTTTAAAAAGGAAAAACAGATCTGCTCAGCACGCATAGATTCTCTTTTGGTTAAAGAAGACAGCATTTCAAGACGACATTTCCAGAAGCTGGCAGAGGAGCTCCCGGCTCTTGCAAATACAGTTTTAGACAGTACAGATAAATCTTATTTCAGATACCAGCTCGGTGAGCTCTATTATGCTCAGGAGAACAAAAAATTCTCATCCGAATTTGAGGTCTATGAAAAAGAGATGACCTCTTACGAACTGAGTTTATCCCAGTACCGGGAAGGTAAACTTCTTGAGCCTCCCGCTATCCCAGCTCCTCCCCGCCTCAACCACCAGAAAAGCATTGAACAATTCAAGGCTGTCATAAATGGATATCAGAAATCCAAATTCATCCCGCCGGCCTACTACAGCCTGGCATGGTGTTATAATGATATCGCCAAGCTTGACAGTGCTCTATATTATATGGAACAGCTTGCCACACTTTACCCAAACAGCAATCATGCCCCTCAAGCCTGGATGTACTGTGGAGAATACAATTTTGACCGCGGAGAACTGGACAAAGCAATTAAATGCTATCAGGCAGCGATGAGATATCCGGAAAGTGAATGGTTTGATGAAGCACTTTACAAACTGGCCTGGACACAGTACCGTCTGTCAAACCCGGAAAAGGCAATAAGCTCATTTCTTGCTCTGGTGAGCCTGGGAGAATCCAATTTCAATAAGAAGCCTCTGCTTGAAAAGGAATCGATGGACTACATTGCAATCAGCTTCAGTGAAACCGACCAGGTGGGTGAAGGTGGTCTGCTGCGGGCTCTTAAGTTTATTAAAAAACTCGGGGATTATGATAAGGGCTGCCAGATTCTTCACCGGCTTGGATCTGTGTACAGGGACCAGGGCCGTACTGATATGGCATTGAAGACCTACAAAACGCTTTTGAAATCATTTCCCAATTATTCAAAAAATCCTTTGGCCGAAGCGGAGATGCTTGCATTATTGCAGCGTGAGTCAACAATTGAGGAAACAAATCAGACAAAAATCGATTTTTATAAAAAGTACAACCGCAACAGCTCATGGGCCAAATCTCAAAAGAAAGATGTTTGGGAGCAGGCTGACAGTGTAGCCTGCAGGCTGCTTTATGACGGAGCAATCGGATATCATCAGTTAGCACTTCAGAAAAACGATACAACGCTGTATCTATCCTCGCTGGATTCCTACAGGGAATTCATAACTGTATATCCGGCATCGGCCATGGCCAACGAGTGTCATTATAACCTGGCGGAAATCGAGTTTTCACTTGGTAATTACCTCCAGGCAGCAGAAGAATATATGGCTGTATCAAAGCGATATCCCGACAGCAAATACAGGGAAACTGCCGCATGGAATGCAATCGTGGCATCCCAGAACCTGCTTAAACAGGAAAACAGCACAAAACAATAGGAATTGTTGAAAGGAATTACTGTTAATAAATGTTTCATCGAGTAAACTTTTTCCTGTTCATGGGTACGTTGAGTTTGTTTTCAGCTCTTTTGTTTGCCGGCTGTGCAAACAGCGGCGGCAAATTGATCAAAAACAACACGCCCGAATACAGAAAGTCTGCAGACTCTGTGTCCCAGACTTTGATTGACAGTTCAAACCTTAAAAATAAATTCAGTACTGAGAAAGTTCAGTCGATTCCCGGAGGGCTGTCACCGGCATCGGAGCTCATGATCAGAGCATGCGATAATTATATAAGTGTTAACCCTAATACGCCCAAAACAGCCGAGGTATACACAATCAAGGCCTCCATGCTTTACAACAACCGCCTTTTTGAGCAGAGCCGTAATGTTTACATGGAGATAATCGATAAATATCCAGGTACTTCAAATGAACTTGAAGCAACTAAAATGGTTGCTCAGGCTTTCTACGAAGAGAAAGACTTTGATAAGGCTCAGGAGTGGTACAAAAAGCTCAGTAATGTAGCAGTTGATGGAGCTGACAAGCAGGAAGCTTTTACCAGAATTGCCGAATCGATATTCCGGATGGCTGAAAAGTATGAGGCGGAGAGTCGCTTCAAGGATGCAGCGGAGCAGTATGAAAGGATCACTTTGGAGTACCCGGATGCCAAAATAGCAGACATATCTCTGTTCAATGCCGGGTTAAGCTACGAAAAGCAGGCCGAGTGGTCACATGCGATTCTGGTGTTTCAGAGATTGCTGCAGAAATATACTTCCTCACAGCTTCTTCCCAAGGCTCAGTTCAGGATCGCCAAGAGCTATGAGAAACTGCTTCAGTGGGATCTTGCTGCAGAGTCCTATTTAAAGGTTACTGCCGGCTACCCGAAGTCAGAACTCGCATCTGTTTCACTTTATAATGCCGCATTCTGTTTTGAAAATGCTGATAAGCTCAAGGAAGCTGGAGCGACATTTGAAAAAATGGCACAGCTTTTTCCTCAGTCTGAAGATGCTGCGGATGTCCTTTTCAGGGCAGGAGAAATTTACGGAAAGATAAAAGACTGGGAAAGTGTCGGACGTGTAAGCCGGTTGTTTACAGAGAAATTCGGCAATGATGAGAACAGGGTTGTTCAGGCACTCTGTATGACCGGAATTGCCTATTATATGCAGAATAAAGAGAGTGAAGCAATTCTACAGCTTGAAAATGCACTTTCCACCTTCGCCAGATTAAAAAGCCCCAGTTCAATGAACCAGTTTTACGCCGCAAAGGCAATGTTTACTATCGGTGAAATCAGACATACCGAGATGAATAAGATCCAACTGAGCAGTGCCAAGGGCCTCTACAAAAAGCAGCTCGGGCAGAAATCTGACCTTTTAGATAAAGCTCTTGACGCCTATTCGCGCGTGGTCAAGTTCAATATCTCAGAATGGACAACCCGCTCTGTTTTTGAGATCGGACAGGCGTATGAAGACTTCGCCATGGGCATTTTCAAACAGGAGCGACCTTCTTTTGGATCTATCGAAGAGCGGATTGCGCTTGAGCTTGGAATAGCCCAGGCAATCGAAAACTATTTCATAAATAAGGCAGTACATTATCACGAGCAGAATGTAAAGCTTGGTATAAAAGAAAAAATCGAAGATAAATATGTCATGCAGTCACGCCAGAAACTGACCTATCTTCCCTATGCGGCGGGAGAGAACTACCTTTCTCTTGTTGAAATAGCAAAAAGCACAGGTGAGACGGGTCAGCTGGAGGGCTTTGCCCTTATCGCACGTAAGCTTCAGATGCTTCAGAAGATTGCCCCGTTTCAGGAAAAGTCAATCGATCTCTTCCTGAAGTGCCTTGAACTTGGCAGCACTTATCAGGAGTTAAGTGAACATTACAAGAAGGCCAGCGCCAGCATTACAAAAATCTCCTTTGTAGTTGGAGAAACTTACGCTGATGTAGTCAATATCGCCAGAGATGCCCCGATACCGGAAAACTTTGATCCATATGAAAGATTTGTCTATCAAACCAAGCTTCTCAAGCAGGTTGAAGGATATGAGGATCAGGCACTGACAAACTATCTTAAATCAACCAAGATCGCTGAAGCCTACAAAATTGATGACCCCAGTGTCAGAGATTCTCAGAACAAAATCGCTCAGCTCCTCTTTAACAAGGCCCGTTGCATGGACCTTCTATGCGAAACAGCTTTCAAAAAACCGCCTTATCCCGGAAATATAAATGAGACTGAGAAAGAAGAATACAAGGTAAGGTTTGAAGAGATCGGGCTAAAATTCCAGGAACAGGCTTTTGAGATTTATAAAACCATACTTGATTTTACAAAACAGAAGTATGCCACCGGGGAATATGTCACTCATGCCTATGTCAGACTCTATCAGAATTTTCCCGAAGAATACGGCTCCGGAGAAAACCAGCTGATTCAGTCTTCAGTCAGTTCCGGCTCACAGTGGCGCTGCACATCCGATACAGTAGATAACTGGGAGAAATTTGAGTTTTCGGATACTGCCTGGGAGAAGGCACAGAAAGCCATTTACAATGACAGCGTTGAAATCAATGGCTTTCCCGGCAAAGCTCCTCTTCCCATGTGGCTGGGTTCAGGAAACCCTGCCGAGAAAGAATCGTACCATCCTGAAAAGACAGTCACATTCAGGAGAACATTTACTACAACGGAAACTCCCGATTCTGCACTTTTCTTTTTTGCATCAAAGGGACCGGCAGCAGTTTTTATCAATGGGGAAATACTGACGTCTGATACTTCTGCGAGCATGGGCTTTAAAGCACGATCCTGGGACCTTTTAGGAAAAATCAGAAAAGGTAAAAACGTCATAGCGATTCAGGCAAAAAGCAGAAGCACCGATGATAACGGAATTTTTCCTCTGCTCTTAATGTCAATAAGGACACAGGTATCTCTTCCCAAACCTCCTGGTTATGAAGAACCGCTCAGTTTAGAGCAGGTAACGGAAGATGTTTACAAGTTCCCTTTTATCAAGAACTTCAGCCCCGAACAGAAAGAGGCTAAACAATGAAACTTAAAGCAGCCTTCTTTTTATTTGTTCTCATCTCAGCCGCAGGCTGTCTGGCAGCACCTCAGGCAAAAGCGGCTGAGCCTGACAGTGTAGAAGAGCAGGGATACCGCATTGAGCAGCCCGGAACAATCACCTTTACTGTAGGAGTAAAGATCAAAGGGAAAATTGAAAAACCGCAGGTCATGATTTTTCTTCCAAAAGAAAAAACTGTTTACAGAGAAATAGAGTTTGAGAGGTCTTTTAAAGAGGATCTGGCTGATCCGCTCCCATTTTCACCTATAATTGAATAGAAATGAGAAGAAAGGGCTTTGAATCATTGACACTTCGGGCAGGTAAATGGTAAACTTTTTATTTTAAACAGATGTCCTAAGCATTTATCAAATCGGGTAATAACACAATTATTATAAATCGAATGTGATCTGAAGTAAGGAGGAAATATGCAAGCGATTGCCCAATGGTATCAGCAAGGCGGGGTTTGGATGCACCCAATTGCAGCGGTTTCTGCGTTTGCGCTGGCAGTAACGCTGGAAAGGCTGTTTTACTACTATGTACATTGCCGTATAGATGCCAAAGCAATGCTGACTCAGATCACCCGAATGGTACGCAATGGAGATCTGGAAAATGCACGTCAGATCTGTGCAAAGACAAAAACACCTCTTTCCGCTATCCTTGAATCTGCCCTGTGGCATTACCAGCAGCAGGAACCGGATCAGGAAATCCAGAACGCAGTCGATGAAATTGCTTTACGAGAGCTTCCACGTATACAGCGCAGAACCCATTACCTTTCTCTTTTTGCAAATATTGCCACACTGATGGGTCTTCTGGGTACAATTTTCGGGCTTCAGGAAGCATTCGGTGCACTGTCTGCTGCAGACCCGTCGCAGAAAGCCGTCATCCTTGCCAGGGGTATTGCAATCGCCATGAATACAACAGCCATGGGGCTCATCGTGGCTATCCCCTGCATGATAGCTTATTCAATCCTGGGGTCTAAAGCAAATACAATAATAGAGGAAATCGATGAAAGTTCGGTTCGTCTCCTGAATTTCCTTTATGCTCAAAGAAGATCCTGATTACCGGGAGACAGGGCAATGGCCGATAAAGATATAAATAACGATAAGCCGATGCAGAAGGCTTTTCCTGCCACAAAGAGGTCAAAAAAGTCGACCAGTAAAGAAGTTGAGGCACTGGATCTTGACGTTACGTCAGTAATGAACCTCTTTATGGTAATGATTCCATTTCTGGTATCAATGGCAGTTTTTACGCATATAGCAACGATTGATTTTTCGCTTCCGCCCGCACAGGGAACCTCCGAAGAATCAAAAGAATCAAAAGAACTTGACATATCGATAGTCGTCACCAACGAAGGATTCCGGATTGTAGGTACGGGTAAAAAACTCGACCAGGTACCAATGGTTCGCGGTCAATACCAGTTTGAACAACTCAGAGTACTGTTAAAGGCGATAAAATTCCAGTATCCTTCGCAAAAGAGTGTTGTTCTGGTGCTTGAAGGTGAAGTTCTTTACGATGACATAATCAAATTCATGGATATATGCCGTGAATCGCAATTTCCTGAAATCGGTTTATCAGGAGATATAGGATGAGCCTCAAAATCAGGTCAAAAAAGATCAATTCCAGTCCGGTGCTTGAGATTACCGGAGAAATTACAGGTGAGAACGTCGGAAAAATCACCTCAAAACTTGAAGGTCTGCGAAAAGGGGACTCTCAGAAGGTTGTTGTTGATCTGAGCAAAACCACTTTTATTGACAGCCATGGACTTGGTGTATTTGTATACATCTGGCGGCTTTTAGGGGAACAGAACAGAGAGCTCATATTCCTGAATCCGCAGGGGTTTATCAGAAACATGTTTAACGGAACCAACCTCGATAAAATTTTCAAGGTTGTTGATAGTGAAGAGGCCATATGAGTTTTCCTGCATCGAAATCACATATGATCCGTGTTCGAAAGTGCAAGGCCAGAACCCAACTCAAGGGTTTCAAACCTCAGCTTACTTCACTGGTCGACGCGATGACTATTCTTCTTATTTATCTTCTTCAGAGCTTCTCTACAGAAGGTGAAATTATGACTGTGTCAAGAGAACTTGAACTGCCTGAATCAAGTGCTCAGAAGAAACCGGAACTGAGAGTTACATTAACTGTAAATAGCAAATATATCCTTGCCGAAAATCAGATCGTAGACAAGGTACCTGAGATTATGGAATCGGAGGAGCTGATCATACCCGGTCTTTACCAATGGCTGGGGAAAAGACGCGAGGCGACTGAAAAGATAAGTCAATATTCTGATAAGACCAGGTTTAAAGGAGAAATTACAATTCTGGGTGATAAGCGGATACGATTCCGCCTTCTTAAGAAGATCATGTATACATGTGGCCAGCAGGAGTATAATAATTTTTCTTTAGCTGTAAGGAAACGTGGGGAATAGGTTGGGCATTCAGAATAACGCAATCATCGCCGGAACCGGCAGCAGAATTGTCATTGACAACCGCACTTTGCGGCAGCTGCGCGGTACTCCATGGAAGAAGCTCGATGTGCGTTTCATTCTTATTGCGCTTCTCTCTGTCGGAGTACATCTGGCTCTTATATGGTATACCCGGCAGATAGAAATTGAACATGTTGAAGTAAAGCTTGAGGATGTGCCGGAACGTTTTGCCCGCCTCATAATCGAGAAGCCCCTTCCTAAAAAAACTGTAAGGAAAACAGCAGAAAGCACTGGAAGCAGCGCATCAGAAACGGCAAAAACCGAGTCTCAAAAAATCAGTTCAGAACCAAAAGTAATCGGCCCGGTTGAGCGCGCACAGGCGCAAAAGGCAGTTCAGGCAAGAACGGCAAAAGTCGAGGAAAAAATCAGAACTGTCGGGGTTCTTGGAATGCTGACCGGTGTAGGAACAACTGCAAAAGGCCCATCGGTTGTCGATGTCCTTGGAACGATGAAAGACAAGAAAGAAAAATTCGGGGATCTGGATGAGGCCCTTGCCAATATGGCTGGACTTCAGAAAACACAGGAAGTAGATGTACTGAACCGCAAGTTAGTAAAGAGCAAGGATGTGGTGGTATCGCACAGACAGGAGATTGATGACCTGATTGCAGGAGTAGGCGGGGCAAAGACTGTAGAGCTGTCAAAGAAGGGTGAGTTTGTAATACAACGTCCCGAAAGCATAGAAGGCTCTGCATCATCGAACTCAAAGAGAGATTCCGATATCATCAATTCCGTAGTCGCATCTCATAAAGCAAGCATACGCATGAGCTATGAAAAATATCTCAAGCGTGATCCGTCATTATCAGGAAAGATTACCGTGAGATTCACCATCACGGCCTCCGGCAGTGTTACTATGGTAAAGGTAATTGAGAACACTACCGGAAGCACAGAACTTGAAGCAGAGATAATCAGAAAAATCAAAATGTGGCAGTTTGAATCAATACCGGATGGCGATGTGACCGTTTCTTATCCGTTTGTCTTTATGGCTGCCAACTGAGAACTATTGTTGTTTCCGGTCTATTTTCGCATGAGGATATATGCAGAAAATTATTACGATTCTTTTACTTTTAACAGCCACAAGCATGCCGGTTGCCGGAGCGACTATTAAAGCCGGACATGTGCTGGAAATCCAGGTAATGTCGAACCCAGAATTTTCAGGGCGTTACACGGTAAATGATAATGGAACAATTGATTATCCGCTTCTTGCAGATCAGATTATTACCAACATGAGTACATCGGATTTGATGAATGACCTCACGTTCAGACTTGCACGCCATATTGATAATCCTCTTGTTCTGATTTCTATAGTTGAAAAACCTGAAATACTTATTAATGTTCTTGGGCAGGTTATTAACCCAGGTCCGGTAAGAACGCTTCAGGGGGCCTCTATACAGGAAGCAATTAAACTTGCCGGTGGCACACGGGAACAGGCTGATTTGTCTCGGGTAAAAATTGTTCACAAAAACAATCCTGATTCCGAGGAAACATACGATCTTTTAAAATTTATGGAAGACGGGAATATTGAGACTATGCCGGCGCTGGAAAATGAGGACATGGTCGTTGTTCTTTCTCAGGAACGTTCGAAAAAAATTAAAGTTATCGGCTCTGTTCAGAAACCCGGTTTGTTTGATCTTGAAGACAAAATGAACATTTTCGAGGTCATTTACCTTGCGGGCGGGCCCTCTGAAAAAGCCGATCTGACAAAAGTAAGAAGGATTTCACAGCAGGAAAACAATAAAATCATCGAAGAGGTTTTTGATATTCAATCCTATATCGATAAAGGCCAGATGGAACAGATTCCGCCTATTTACGAAGGAGATGTTATAATAGTTTATTCACGATGGTATGACTGGAGAACGATTCTGACAATCCTTAACAACACTTTATTATTTATAATAACGATTCAGACCTTTACCAATCTATTCAAACAATAAATATGGCATCGTTTTCATTACAAAAGCTCCGGGCCAGTACCGGAATTAAAGACTACCTTGCAGTAATATTCCGCAGGCGCTGGGTAATAGTTCTGTCGTTTCTGAGTGTTTTTCTTACTACTCTTTACTATGTCTATCAGATAGAGGATATTTACGAGTCATACTCGACACTGGTTATTGAGGAACAGAGTGCATATGTCAATCAGATGATGAACGTAAATACCCGGACTCTGAGTTTTTATGAAGGTATTCTGGCAAGCCGTACATTTATGGAAAATGTTTTTGACAGTATTGGAATAGGGCCTTTTGAGAAAGTTGTTCCGAAGATTACCAG
The DNA here is from genome assembly GCA_012515615.1 of Fibrobacter sp. Classification (GTDB taxonomy): domain Bacteria; phylum Fibrobacterota; class Chitinivibrionia; order Chitinivibrionales; family Chitinispirillaceae; genus JAAYIG01. Next base: position 25,024 of record JAAYYB010000165.1, on the reverse strand, counting down.
AGATCAGGCACTCAGATATATTCAGAGCAGTCTGACACTGCGTAAAACCACTTTCACTTCTTTTCTCAATCTGGTTTCCCGGGCACAGTCAAGAGAGCTTGCTTTTCAGATAGCCTCAAAAAGTACGGTAATATTCCGTACCCGATGTCAGGAGGTTGCCAGCGAAGAATCACGAAGGGCCCTCTATGAAATTGAGAATCAGTTACAACTGATAAGGAAAAATCTCGAGCAGGCTGAGCACGATTACCGCAGTTTCAGTGAAAAAACAGGTCAGATTCAGGAAGGTACCACTCCGGAACTGAAGACACTGCAGGACGCTTATGCAAACGGGCTTGCTCAACTGGGGCTCAAGCAGGCAGATCTGAATGCGGAAAAAAAGCAGCTTGCCAATCTCGAAGGCAAAATTACTCCGGCAAGCACACAGCGCTCACCCCAGTACAACCAGCTCAGGGCAAAGCTCAGTGAACTGGAAAAAGAGAAATTGCGTCTTGAGGGACTTGGAATCCGTCTGGCGGGGGTCTCAACAGTAGACAGAGAGATTCAGGAGATAGAGAACAAGCTGCTTGAATTCAAACAGACTCCAAGCAGCACCACTATCGATCCTGCTACAATGCGTCAATGGCAGGAGCTCCGGAAATCCGTTTTAACCAAAGAAGGCGAACTGGAGCTGTTCAGAAGACGCCTTGAGTCATACGAAAAGGCCATAAACTCTTACAAAAAGGGTAATCCTGATATTCTCACCCAGTCTCTTGAGCTTCTCCGTTTAAAGAGATCTAAAGAAATTTACGAGAATATCTATACTATTCTTCTGGAAAAAGCCGAAGAAGAGCGAATAAAGAGTGCATCCAGTTCCGCTGGAGTAAAGATTGTTGACCTTCCGGTAATGCCGCGTGATCCTATATCCAAAAACGAGACCAGATTCTACATCCTCGGTATTTTTCTGGGATTGGTTCTTGGCTTTGGATTGGCTTTTCTGATTGAGTTTAATGACACGACTATCAAATCAAACGATGATGTTGAAAGATATCTGGAGCTGCCGGTAATGGGTACAATACCTCATATTACATATAAGAAGAATGAGCTTGAAATCCGGCGGCGATCCTCAAAGAACAAGAAAGGCATGTCGGTTCTTCAATACCCCCGTCAGGTGTTTCGCTTTGATGGTGATGATTCTGTTATTACCGAATCTTATCGTTCTCTGCGCACGAATCTATCATTTGTAAGTCCAGATAAACCGCTGCAGGCTATCGTACTTACATCTGCCGGACCTTCAGAAGGAAAATCGCTGACCATTTCCAATCTGGCCATGGCTTACGCCCAGATGGGGAAAAAGACACTGCTTGTTGACACAGATTTACGCCGTCCGGTTCTTCATCACATTTTCAATACAAAGCGCGAACCCGGATTTACAGATCTTTTTATGGAAAACCCTGATTACGACCGGGTGACTAAACGCACTCAGAAAGAAAACCTGTTCCTTATAACTGCAGGCATGTTTACTCCCAATCCTGCCGAGCTGCTGGGTTCAAACCGCATGATTCAAATTTTAGATTATTTCCGAAGCAACTATGATGTTATATTTTTCGATACACCGCCCGTTGTTGCTGTTACAGATGCGACATTGCTGGGAACAAAAATGGACGGTTTGCTAATAGTCATAAAATCTCACCATACAGATCGGGATATCGCTTTGAGAGCAGTAAATACGGTGAGAAATGTAGGTGTAAGGATACTCGGAGCGGTACTTAATGATATCAACCTTTCGCACCGGTACTCAAGTTACGGATATTACAAATACTATTATCATTATTACAAATCGAAAAAAGATTAGCGGTTTAAATGTCCAGTAGAGCTGAGCGCTCTTTTTCCCGTAAAAAATTCCTTTCAGGACAGTGGCATACACGTGCAGTTACCGTCAGGTCAGGTCTGATGCGACTGTTTGCCGGATTTCTTTCCCTGAAGCGCAAGGGTGTCGATGACCTTGCTGCAAGGTGTTTTCCCTTTTACAGAGTAGTTGATTTCGGCTCAGGCCGTGGTGCCTACAGCAGGTGGTTTATTGACCGCTGTCCCTGTACGGTTCTGGCTGTAGACTGGTCGCCGGAGGCGCTCAGGTGGGCCTCATACCGTGGCAAAAAAGGTAAGGTTCTTCCTGTTTGTGCCGATCTGCATATGCTCCCGTTCAAACATGGAACCATAGATTCTCTTTTCACTGTTGATGCCCTGGGTCATCTTTGCGATCAGGAAAAGGCGCTGGATGAAATATTCAGGGTTTGCCGTCCAGGTGCCGCACTCTTTCTTCACAGCGAATGCGGCGACTACAAAAAAAGGTGGCCTGACAATAGTCTAATAAGGAAAATCGGTTTTGATTATCTCGCAGATCTTGACGGTCATTATTCGATACGACCATCAGAAGAGCTTTACAGCTTTTACAGCAGACGGTTTAAAGTGAGGCGATTCTTCAGCCCTGCCGGCTTGACAGGGTGGATCACCGGGTATCCGGAGAAATACCGCCTTGCATTCAAGAAGGCCCGCTTTCATTTATTAAATATCATAACAGAGCTGTTTACAGGAATTAAAAAGTTTCCTGTCACTGGTCTTATGCTCAGATTACTGAACGCCTCTATCAATAAGTTTGAACTTTTACTGGATATAAAGGGCGGTGGCTCCTGCTTTGCCTATGCAGAAAAACCCCGTCAGACAGATGATTTCTTTCAATACAGTGCCTTTTCTATCGATATAATTATTCCTACATTCAATAGACCGGATTCAGTTTACAAAATAGTCCAATCCCTGCTTTATCAATGCAACTACAATGACACTATTTTTGTCGTATGGCAGGGCGATCAGAAGCCCCATGTACCTGCATCAGAAAGAGTGCACCTTCTTTTTTCCTCGCCCCCGAATCTTCCCCATGCCCGCAATGAAGCTCTTATGGCAGGCTATAACCCCGTTGTACTGTTTCTTGATGATGATATAGTGCCGGAAAGCGATTTGCTTGACAAGCACAGAAACTGCTACCGGCAGGAATCTACAGGCGCTGTTGCCGGTTTCATTGAGGATCCTGTTTTCGCCTCCGAAGCACCTGAATCCAACCCGTGGTTTGATGTCAACCACGGTGAGATTCATCAAAACTTCTCCATGTCTGAAAGTCGCAATGTTATTAGTATCATGGGCGCAAATATGTCTTTCAGAAGAAGCGCACTTTTAGATATTGGCGGATTTGACAAGGGATTCAGGCATAATGCGCACTGGGAGGATGTAGACTGTGCATTCAGGCTGCTTAAAAACAACTATCAAATCTGGTATTGTAACGAAGCCAGAGTAAAACACCTTCGTAATTACAGCGGAGGATGCAGATCCGATAAACGATATAGATTTCTTTTCCATAGTTTTGCCAATACAGTTTATTTCGCCTGTAAATATGCCCCCCTGAAAAAATCATTATCATGGCTTGTCTTCTGGAAATACCGTCTTGAATATCTTTCCAGAAAAGTCCCGGAAAAAGGCAGACCCTTTAAGCCAGGCCACAATCTTCTGGCAGTAATTGCCGGCCTTCTTGGGGCTTCATGCGGACTCATAAGATTTCTTTTTCAGGGGAAAAGAACTGGACTGCCTCAGCAAATTATCGAATCACAGGAACTTTAAATGAAAGCTGTATGGATCTCCCCGGAAACTGACAATTGCGGGATATCAATTTACGCCCGAAACTATACCGATGCTTTAAGAGAGCATGCAGATGTTTCGGTTATGGATCCAGTCAGTCTTTTTTCCGGCTCTTTCAGGGCCTCTGATCTATTGCAAAATGCAGATATTGTCCATATTCAGTATGAAACCGCATTCTTTATTAAAAACGACCATGATTATTTTCTTAGGATTTTTACCAAAGTCAAAAAGCCGATAATCGTCTCTCTTCATGAGGTTTATAGAGACTTTCCGGGAGTATTTCCCCGCAGTGCAATATCCGGAAGTGGTTTAATTAAAGGGGTTAAAAGATTCATTTACGATCGCAAACATCCGTTGCAGACAGCATTCAGAAAACATCTCGGTATGAACTTCGGCGCCGATCTGATTCTGGTTCATCACCAGTACCATAAAGAAATATTGCAAGTCGACAACAAAAATCTAAATATTGAAGTACTTTCTCATCCTGTAAAAGTTTCCGCTGATTTACCCCGATTCTCCTGGACACCGGAACGGCCACTTCACTTCGGGTCAACAGGTTTTATAAACCCGCAGTACAATTATGAGCTTCTTTTTTCCTTTCTTAAGCAGCTCGATACAGACTGGCGCTTTACATGGGCAGGCGGCGTCAGAAGCCGGGAGCAGCAGGATCTTTTAAACAGCATAAAGATCAAGATTAGTGATAACGGCTGGAATGACCGGTTTACGATTACAGGGTGGATTACAGAAGAGGAACAGACCACACTTCTCAGAGAAATTGATATATATCTTGCATTCTTTTCGAGCCGTTCCTCTTCAGGGAGTTTGACACGTGCAATAGGGGCGCTTAAACCGGTGATCGCCACAAGAATCCCTCTTTCAGAAGAAATTGCAGGATCAGAGCTCTCTCCTGTTGTTATTGTACCTCATGAACCAGGGGCCGCTGCTGATGCCTTGAACCGTCTTTTGTCCGATACCCTCTTCAGGAAAACATTACTTAATAATGTAAAGGATTATGCTGATAAGAACAGTTACCAGTCGATGGCCTCTCGGATGTTTTCAATTTACAGGAAAGTAACCGGAAAATGAATATACTCTGGGATCTGCGGCTGTTTTCATTCGGGTACGGTAATCGTGGCGTCGGACGTTTTACAGAATCATTATCCGGAAGCATCTATTTTACAGAACCGGAGTACAGAATTATTGGCTGGGGCGATAAATCAAAAATCCCGGGTTCCCTGCAAAATAAAATAGCTCAATGGATTCCCTACCGGCAAAGCGAATGGAAAAGAGATCTTTTTACCATTCCGCTCATTATTTTAAGGCATAAAATTGATCTCTACCACTACTGGGTAGCCCTTGGTCCCAAAAGACAGATCGGGTTAGGTCTTTTTCATCCATGCCCTGCAGTGGCTACTGTTTACGATATGGGAGTTCAATATTGGGACATACCATTTTTGCGTTCTGTAAAGACCAGCAGATACTGGCGGATGCAGAAAATCTTAGCCGGATCATTAAAGAGTCTAATCTGCATTTCAGAATCTGCAAAATCGGACCTTGTAAAAGCATTTCCCGATGTTAAAAACAAGTGTCATACGTTGTACATGCCGGTTTCACGATTAAATACCGGTAACACAGATCGTAAGCCTTACTTTGTGATGCTTGGAGGAAGTGTTCATAAAAATTGCGCACGCGCGGTAAAGGCATTTTCGCAACTTGGAGAAGAATATCCACAATTCAATCTTTTAATACTCGGCGATGTCGATAAGAAGGAGGAGGGACTTGAAAATGTACCCGAAACTGTCTTATTTGAGCCTGGCATGGATCGGTACAATTATCATCTTGACAATTGCAGCGGACTGATTTTCTGTTCGCTTTACGAGGGTCTCGGAATACCGCCGCTTGAAGCAATGGCCGCCGGGTGTCCAGTTGTGGCATCCACAATTCCTTCAGTAGAAGAAACGTGCACAGGGGCAGCACGTTTTGCCGATCCAATGAATGTAGAGAGTATTTCACTGGCGATTCGTGACCTGATTGAGAATAATTCTTTATGGGCAGAAAGATCCCGGGAGGGTGCTGCCAGATATAGAATGATCAGTAATGATTCTGGAAATAAGTGCGTTGAGATCTATAAGAAGCTAGTATACAAATGATATTTGTTTCGGATACCAATACCGACAGCGATCCAGATAACTACTTTTGAAAATAGTGTCGATAATAGTGATATCGTTATTAGTTCCTGATAATTTATGGTATAATTAACCTATGTTCATTTCGATTGTAATTCCAACATATAAAAGACCCGATTACCTTTTATCATGCCTTCAGGCCTTAAGAGAACAGATCGGAAATGATCACAATACTGAGATCATCGTTGTAGATGACGGTTCATGTGAAAAAGATGCCTCTGCAAACAGCAAGATCTGTGCAGAGCATAATTGCAGCTATTTTCATCAGGGCAGAAACAGGGGGATGGCGGTAGCAAGAAATACCGGTATTGCAAACAGTAAAGGGGAATGGGTAGTTTTTCTGGATGATGATGTAAGAATAAACGAAAACTGGTTTTCATCTCTTGTTCCACTGCTAAAAGAAATGCCTTTGTCTGTTCCGGGAATTGAGGGGCAAGTTAAAGCTTCTGGTAATGGTGTCTGGGACAGGGAGGTTCAGAATCTCAACGGAAAAGCATTTCTTACATGTCATTTTACTCTGCGAAGATCGATTCTGAACCAGTTGTCAGGGTTTGATCAAGAGTTTGAATTTCTTGGGCCCTTTTGTGAGGATCATGAACTTGCCGCAAGAGTTCTCATGTGGGGAGAGATTTATTTCAGCAACCAAATCTCTGTTACTCATCTTCCCCGCAGAATTAATCTGATCAGGTATTTTAAGAGCTCACCAAAAAGAGTTAGGGGGCTTCTCAAAGCAGAATTTTACTTCTACCGTAAACACCCCGACAGATATCATCTCTTCCGCAGGGCAGCAACTTTTTGGGGAACATATTCTTCTATTGTGTTGCGAAACATAATTAATGATTTCAGGCGCAGACGTATCTCTACTCTTATCAGGCACCCTTTACAAACTGCTATTCTGGCCTCATCCAGCCTTCTTGAGCAGATTACCGCCCTGCTTATGGCTCCCTATTTCTTTAAAACCTGGGTTTCCTGTGGATCGGGATTGATTACACGATATGCAGACATGGAGAAAACAGCACGGCTCTGGGGTAAAAGCAGACTCGGTCTTGACGATATGAGGCTGTCAGGCTCGCCGCTGAAATCTTTGCTGTTTAAATTCAACCGGAAACCCGTGTATGATTGCAGCCCTGTAACAAAGAAACTCGCCTGTGGAAGCTCGCCTGTAAAAGCACGAATATTCTTAAGAGTTGATGATGTCTTTTTTGACAACAGAGATCATGTTTTTGGCTTATGCAACGTTATGAAATCAGTAGGATATCCTTTTTTAGCGGCAGTAAAAGGTGATGACCTTATTGAAAATAAAGATGATTCAATTTTAAGTACCTTAAGTGAAAGCGGAGCTATAGTCGGACTTCACGGCTTTTCTCATCAGGGAAAATACGGCCCATTTCCCAGTGAGCTTCTGCAGATCAGAATCCCTGATTTTATAGCAAGACTCTCGGAAATCGAAAGGTCCGCTAAAATGGTCCCCAGGATTCTAATACCTCCCTTTAATGCAATCGGCCTTGAACAGATTGTTCAATTGTCAAAACACTTTTCTGTTATATGCGGCGGACCCGAAACGGCCCGTTTTACGGGCAGGATAACAGGGCCTGTAGCCGTTGCAGGCACATGGTATTTCCCCTCATTTTATCCCTGGTATGGAAGCGCAGAATCGATTTTATCATCCGGGGTAATCGAGAAAACAGAAGGATGTTTTGTGTGCCTCACTGTTCACCTCTCCAAAGAGGCTCACGACAACTTCCGGAGTTTAAAAAGACTTCTCGAATCACTTCCGCACGAGCCTTTGTCATGGGATTTCTTTTTAAGAGAGCCGCAGGAGAAGCTGTGAAAATCTGGTTTATAGCATCCATCAATAAAAACTCTGCAGGCGGAGTAAACCGTTCTATCAACTCTTTAGCTGAAGGTGTAAAAAGAGCCGGGCACAAGGTAAAAATTATCTACGCAGGTTCTCCCAGGGAAGAGAACTACCTCTTTTTTGCCCTGAAAACGGGATTAATTTTTCTGGTAAATTTTTTCGACCGTCCCGATAGGATTATCGCCAGGTCAACTGACGGCGTTTTCTGTGCTTTGATCTCAAAACTTTTCAAATTAAAAACAAAGGTGGTTCTTTACAATCACGGATGGGAAGAGAAGGTGTTTCAGATTGAACGGAGGCTCCCTCTCTCAGCGGTAACAAACAGAACCACATGGAAATCCCGGATCATCCGGTTTCCACTGCTGAGACTGTCTCTTTCACTTTGTTCCTCCTGCATCTGCGGTACACTTGAAGAGGCAAGATGGATATCCCGTAAACACCCCTTTGCCCGTAAAAAACTCAGAGTAGTTCCAAACGGCATAAACCTGCCCGAAGCCCCTTTCTGGGCTTCACAGGAGGAAATACCGCCCAGTTTTCTGATTGTAGGCAGTTTTACATGGAAGAAAAATATCGAATACGGAATCAGTCTCTTTACACATATCCTCTCTTATCTTCCTGATGCGAGACTGTTTCTTGTCGGAACCGGTTCTGTTCCTGATTCAAAACAGAATCTGCTGTCATCACTTGGTGATTCGCTTTTTATTGTCGAAAAGGAATCACCTGACAAAATCAGCCGCTGGTATGAAACATGCCCCTATCTCATATCTACATCAAGATACGAGGGCGGACGATCTTTTTCGATTTTAGAGGCACAGAGTTACGGATTAGTCGTATTTGCAACTGATATTCCGTCAAGCCGTGAAACCATTTCTGAATCTCACAGCGGTGTTCTTATTGGCGGGGTTGATCTGAAACAGGATGCAAAGAAAGTACTTGATTTGTGTAATAGTCCTGAAGAGTTCAAAGCTCTGAGTGTGCGTGCTTTCAGGAATGCTTCGCGTCATAAGATTGACAGGCAGGTAAACAGGCTAATTCGTGCATTGGTTCAATATCCGCAAGCCCACTTATCCTGACTGCTCTGCAAAGCCCTCAAACCAATCAGGCACTATAACTGCAGGCAGCCGGAACAAGTCCTCTCTCCAATCGAAACTGTAAAATCCGCGCAAATGCATTCTTTATAAATTACGGTTAACCATCAGGCACTATGGTTTATCATCACGCCTGTTCTACAAAAATTTGCTGATGAGTTCTTCGCGGGAATGTAGTGAGAGATATGCTGGAGGTATGTCAAATATAGTGAATGCACCTCTGCGATTTTCGTTAGCAAGCCGCTTTGCCGCACGCGCATGAGCTACCATAATATTCGCGGTTGCCTCCGGATTGCTATCCCAGATGTTCCGATATTCAATCAGCGCCAGATTACCCTCCCCGGTTGTCCCCGATCCGATGACAAGTCCGTCGTGATGAAAACCTGAATACTTCGCATCCAGTTCTTCCTGACTTACGAAATGTACAACCGTTTTGTAGGGTGCGAAATAGCCGCTCATGTTTTTAATTTCCCGTTCAATTGCACCAGTATCCGCCCCTTCTTTCACAACAACAAAGCATTCTCTCCAGTGCATGTCACCCGACTTGAGTTCAGGATTTTCTCCGGAGCGAACACTTTCAATTGCCCCGGGAATGGCATGAGTATACTGACGGGCATCCTGTACACCGGCTATACGTCTGATAGCATCCGAATGCCCCATTGAAATCCCGCCATCAGGACCGATACCATGAAAACCATAGATTTTTGAACCAGGGATCAGAGCATTGCTCAGTACCCTTTGAAGCGAAAAGGTTCCCGGATCCCATCCAATAGAAACGCAAGAGACTGTGCCAGCCTTTCCGGCCACTTCATCCATGGCTTTAAAATAGGGCAGGGCATTACTGTGATTATCATAACTGTCAATAGTATTGATGTGTTTGGCGTAAAACGGTCCCTGTACCGGAAGATCATCTTTTGACCCGCTGCAAAGAATGGCAACGTCAGCCTTTTTAAGCTCGTTAAGATTGTCCTCAGCAAAAACCGGCACTGTGACTCCAGGCTCATTCTTTACACGCGCTGGCGAGCGTGAAAGGATGCAGACAAGTTCCATGTCAGGATTTCGTTTCAATGCTTTCACGACTCCACGGCCAACATTACCATATCCGATTATTGCAATCTTTACTGTGTTATGCAATTGTAACCATCCTTTTTATCTTTCAAAACTTCTGATATCTCCAAGGCTGATTCAAACATAATACTACTGCCAGTTTTGTTGATACTTCTCTGTAAATTCAGACAATTTCTAAAGTCATAGACCCTGGAGATTTCACCCTGACAGTTAAACAGCAATACTACCTTTACGAATTCACTCGGGTAAAGACTCACATATTGTGTTTAGCATCTGGATACAGTCAATTGACTGGTAAAAATAGGTTCCTCAGAACAAAGAAGCAAGATTCTCCTATGGATGGTTCCATAAAAATGAAGGTATAAAACATCAAATCCTTTTGATTCCTGATGCAGTTATCCTGATCAGCGGCGCCGTGACTTTCAGGCGTCCTTTGTCGGTTAAGACCTGCAATGCCTTCAAGCCCTATCATCTCAACATCTTACGGTTTTTTTAATTCTCCCCAACTGCGACTTTTAGATTAGAATGATACCCCCGCCGTCAACCTCAAAGATGCAGCATCGTCGAAGAGAGTGTATTCTGATTCTTCCGGACCTACTATCGCATTTACAAGGAATCCTAATGAAAAGTTGTGAAGGTTCCTATACTGCAAACCTGTTGAGATAACAGCGCATCTGTGGTTAAAATTGAGTATTCCATTTACGGTCAGGGTAAGGTCACTTATGATAAATTTGCTTATTGACATAAAAAGCGCCCCATACAGGCGGGAATGATTGTTTGGTTCCAGGAAAGCTCCAGACATACTCTGCATTTCAGATTTCTTCGTATCGCTTTCGGGCAGCTCCATAATCTGCTCTACTGCTTCTCCGACATCGTAGTCCCTCAGTTTATTACCGGCGTAGCCTGCCTGATTGTAATAGACTTCAGCGTTTACACTCACTCTAATCATCGACATTCATCAGATCAAACATTTTTGAAGCACTAAGACAGACTCTGGCAACAACTTCTCTATTAATAGTCGCAGACCTGAACTTCAGAGGCGACGATGTGTCCTGAACAAAAACTGTATAGTTATCACCACTGGTTAAGCTTGCCTCTCCCGCAAAACTTATATCAAAAAGTGAGGTTGAAAAATCGATTCCCAGATAGGGATACCTGTTTTCCTTTACCCACAGAGCGGTTCCAATTTCAGTATTTCCCAGAAGAAATTCCACCTTTGCGGCGCCTGCCAGGCTGTCTACCGATGTAAGCCTGTTCATGTCAAGAAACGTGTAAAAATTCCATCTCGTCCCTGACGGAATATGCATCTTTATGCCATAAGTGCCTTCTCTGTATCCAATATCCTGAATGAATTTTTTCTTCTCAATATTGATAAGGTCGGTGGGGTTCCAGAAAAAACAGCGTCCCCATTGAAGGACCTGCTTTCCTGTGCGGAAATAAACCCTCCGGTTAATATTTGCATCGACAAATATTTCCTGAAGGTAAAACCGGGATTTTCCGCTGTCAGCAAGGTGATGCGCTTCTGCGTTTGCAAAAGCCTTTATTCCGGCCGGGAATCTGGCATCCAAAAGAAAATTACCTACTACGTATGCACCGGGATCGATTTTTTTTCTATCTCCATTTATAAAATAATCCCCTTTTGCAGAAATCTCTGCTGCGCTTGTTATCTCTCCTGAGAAACTCACCTGCGTTGATTCAACTGCTCCCATAGAGAAAGAAGCTGAGATTTCCGTACTGTCAATAAACATCGAAGTATCTGAGAAGAGCGCGTTTTCATCAATGACTTCGTCCTGAGCATAAAGACAGCTTGAAAGCGCCGCAAAAATCAGAGCTGATTCAATCAAGCCTGTTTTCATCCCTATTTACTCAGACTTTCAAGATATGCTTTTGTAAATATGGTATTGTCCAGCTTTTCTGTGGATATCCCCGATATTTCGAGCACACTCTTGTTGCCCTTTTCAAATTCATCAATAAAGAGCTGTTTGACAGGAACCATGGCTTTCTTTATTTCTGCATATTTTAAAAAATATGATGTCTGCATCAGAGTTCCGGAAAGAGCGTACGACTCCTCTTTTAAAATCAGATTGTTGTCTCTTCTCACCCAGTAAATTTTTTTTGGATAATCGACATCATTTACTTTCGCCTTAATCTCGAACTTATATACTTTTATCTGTCCCAGAGTATCCTCGATTATGAGTTCCTTTCCTGAGGAGTCTTTAGCCGGAGAATACATTTCCATCAGTTTTCTACTCTCGAAATCATCCCCGCGCGCATCAGAACCGCCGATACTTTCATCACGGTTTATGTGTTGAAAAGTGCGTGTGTTTCTGCGGTACATCCAGAAGTTATCATCCACTCTTAAATACCCGTTTCCTTTTTCAACAGCCGGATCGGTCATTACTATTAAAAATGAATTAGTGGCATCCCTGCGATAATAAATCATCTCAAATTTCTTTGCCCCCTGCCCCGTCTTCTGCTGGGTGATTTTAACATTAGCTTTCACATCATTTGCCATGCTGTACCGTTTATCAATATTCTCAAGCAATTCATCTATTTTAGGGACAGCATTTACAGCACACGTGATTGTAAACAGAAGTAAATACATTTTTTTCATCTCTTCTCCTTAATCGAAATGTCTCAATGCTTCTGCAGCAGAGAGATTTGCGGCTTTCTTGGCCGGAAAAAACGCTGTTCCAACCGCTATTACCATTATAAGGCATATAAAGAAAACTACACTTGTGAAAACCGGTACAAAGTACAGACGTTCATTTACGAGCATCATACCTATCGGATTTCCTTCAGCATCTATTTTAAACATCGATAGACCCTTCATCGCAAGGAACGCGGCCACAGTACCGGCAAGCGATGAAAACAGCGTGAGAAAGAACGTTTCAAGAATAAATGACAACTGGACATCACTCTTCTGCATACCAATTGCCCTCACAGTGCCTATTTCTCTTGTACGCTCCTTTACTGTCATGCGGAGTGTGTTTACAACACCTATTAAAATTATGAAAAACAGAACCAGTACTGCCACTAAAGTTATCATATGAAGAGCATATTCAAGGCTCAATACAGAGCTTGCGCTCTCGTACATGGTGCGCACATCAACAGATGTCCCCCGGATTTTTTTCCTGGCTATCTCTTTCTGCAATTTAGCAAGTTCCTCTGTAGATTTAGCGCGGGGGAAAAGTGTCCATTCGGCCGCAACGATCTCTTTTAGAGGATCTGATTCAGAAAGCCTGTGCCATTTCGGATTATCCTTTACTGCTGCAGGCCAGTTTGAATAAAATATTTTGTAAAAATCTTCATCGTTTAGAAGAATGACATTCCCGGGCAAAACACCTTTTTGAGTCAGTGATGTAATTTTGATCTGAGATGAAACGATGCTGTCTGCATATTTTAACCTGTAAGAAAGCGCAACGTTTGATCCGGGGGCAATGCCAAGCACTGAAGAGAGAGAATCCCCTATGAAGCATTCACTCTTGCCTGCCTTTTTGCCTGTTGCAGAGAGCTTATTATTGAGAGCTGCAACAGATAAGGTATCGGTTTTATACCCGAACACAGTCACCGGAACAGAACCTTTGCCCGCACTAATGTAACCGTCAATGCGTGCCGGTTCGGGCCTTAGTGCCTCCTGCAGTTTTTCTGCATAGAGTACCGCATCTTTCTTTGGATTTTTGATTGTTATAAAAAGCTGACCAATATCGTTAGGGCCGTACCCGAGCAGTCTTTTAAGGTCCGTCAGTTCAAGGAATACCGGGGCGGACATGAACATATTTGCCGGCAGAAATGTCCCGACAACTGTGAGCCTGGCTGCCTGGTCCTGACCGGTGACATTTCTGTATCGAACCCTTATTATATCACCTTTCTTTACATTCAGGTAAGCGGCTTTTTCTTTTGCCAGTATGACCGGATTTTCGATCGATTCATTTGAAAGGTCCTCAAAGGAGCCCTCGGTCATCTTAAAATTATCTGCATCCTGCTGCTGTGTCTTCTCGTCCCCGAGTTGGCTCAAATCAATCCCTATCATCACGACATTATCAGATTTACCGTTTCCTATTGCCCGGCAGAAAATTCCAATTCCCTCTTCGATTTTGACGACATCGGGGATCTCTTTTTTTACTATTTCCTTTACCCGCTGCCCATCATGGAATATTTGTTTGAAAAGATTTCCGTTCTCTGAAAAAACAACTCCCACATGTCCCGAAACGTAAACTACTATTCGATTAAAGAGATTGTCGGAGATTCCATGCGCAAATCCATGTGCCATGATCAGGATAGCTGTCCCGAATGCAATTGCGATCCCAAGCAGGACACTCCTCCTCTTTTGACGGAGTAGATTTCTTAGCCCTATTTTGACTACAACATTCATCGCTCTTCCTATTCTCTTGATATGGCATCCAACGGAGTAATATTGCCTGCAACCAGCAACGGGTAGATTACTGCAATGAGGGTAACAAGTACCAGTTGAAGGATTGCAAGACCCGTATCCTGTACACTCAGCAGAGGATTAAAAGTATCTCCTCCAAAAAGGAGCTGCAGCATATCATTATCACTCTTTATCTTAAAGAGAGATACAATATTTACAACTGCTATTCCGGCGAGAATACCGGCTCCACCGAAAGCAAAAGAGAGCAGTCCGGTTTCGCCCAGAAACATCTTTCTGATAAACCCTTTCCTTGCACCAACAGCACGCATCATACCTATTTCAGATGTCCTCTCGAGAGCCGCCATGCTCAGTGTATTGACTATAATGATAATGGCTACAAAGAATAGAAGCATTACAAATACAAATAGCGCCGCCTTTATTATTACGGCCGTGCTTCCAATCTGCCCTACGGCGCTTTTCCATGGAACCGCACGAACATCCAGATTTTCTTCTTCCAGAACAGCATTAATTGCTTTAAGAGACTCTTTACTGTCAGCATTATCCTTCAGATGCACAAGGACCATATTGTATACACCCTCATCGAGATCCGCCGTCACTGCCTGCTGCTGCACAGGCGAATCACTGAACAGGCTTTTTTCATCCACTACGGCCCGATCACTCTCCTCAACAATCAGCGCGTCATCAGAGAACAGAGCATCGAGTCCTTCCCCGCCCATTTCAAAGAGTTCCTTCTCCCCGCCTGAAAGTTCCACTCGGCTGTCAGAGGCGGTGAAATACCCCTGGCATTGACGGAACGACTCGATATCCATCAGGACAAACTGGCCCCAGATAGAATTCAGTGCCTTGTATTTGATGATTCCTTTTACGTCAAGACGGATATCAGAAGTTGAGTTATCGGTGCTGAACCCCATGAATACAACGTTGTCTTTACATTCCAGATCAGTAACGCTCTTTGCTTCCTCAGTAAGGTTTTCTTTTCTGAGAGTATCTCCCCGGGGGATATACCAGGTTCCTGTAGTATTGAAAAATTCCTTTCTGGCTCCTGTGGGAATAATTGCGCCGCGTTCTCCCGGTTCAAGCAACCGGCCCTCAATCGGAGTGATGTTTTCAGGGAAAACTTCCATGTAGCGTTTGAAATCTACACCCATCACGAAGCTGTAGCCCGGAGCGCCGTTTTCGCTGTCATTAAGCAGCGCAGCCATGTTTTTACCGACAGGAACAAAAGATTTTATATAATCCTGTTTTTCAAGCACCTTCTCGATCTTTACAAAATCATACAGCGGTTCTATTGCTTTCCCCATGAACTCGATAAAAACGTTGTCGGTTTCCTGTTTCTTTGAGATCAGAACTATATCACCTGTAAAACCTTCAACTATATTTTTCTGAAGTCCCCTGCTCATGCCGGAAATTATACCGTTTCCTACGGTCATCAGAAACGCGCCCAGAAACAGTATGGCCCCGATAACCAGGCTTTTGCCGCGATGACGCATGATGTTGCGCCAGGCAATCTTGATTATGAGCTTCATGAAGCGCTCTCTTCCTCAATCAGACCGTCCTTTATCTTAACCACTTTTTTTGCGTACTTCATCACATTGGGATCGTGAGTCGAGAAGATAAAAGT
Source organism: Fibrobacter sp. (assembly GCA_012515615.1). Classification (GTDB taxonomy): domain Bacteria; phylum Fibrobacterota; class Chitinivibrionia; order Chitinivibrionales; family Chitinispirillaceae; genus JAAYIG01. The sequence goes on along the minus strand of JAAYYB010000165.1, from coordinate 9,147 downwards.
GGTTTTTTCAATTTCGTTCATTTTCTTCATGAGTTCGAGAATTGATTCCCCGGTAACAGAGTCAAGGTTTGCAGTAGGTTCATCAGCCAGAACGATATCGGGGCTTGTTACAAGTGCACGGGCAATAGCGACTCTCTGGCGCTGGCCGCCCGACAGCTCGGCAGGCCGGTGCTTTTTATACTCCGACAATCCGACTTCGTCAATGAGTTTCTCGGCCCTTTTCCTTACCTCTGCTGAGCTCCGCGTTTTCATCAACAACAGGGGAAATTCAACATTTTCCAGAGCATCAAGCACCGGAATAAGGTTAAAAGTCTGGAAAATGAATCCGATATGGTGCAATCGTAAATCGGTGATCTGCCTGTCGTTGAGGGTGCAGATTTCCTTACCCCCGATAACAACTTTACCGTCACTGGCACGGTCGATACAGCCGATGATATTTAAAAGCGTGGTTTTTCCGCTTCCTGAGGGGCCGATGACACTGAGAAGATCCCCCTTCTCCACATCCAGATTAACGCCCCTTAAAGCATGTACTGTGGTTTTTCCGAGGGGATAGTTCTTCTTAAGGCCCGAAATCTCGATTATCTTCAAGGCAAACCTCCATTTTACTAGAACCCTGATGAACTATTAAATATACATCTGATGAAGCGTTTCTATGGTTAGTTCCGGATCACGAATTAATTGAGATTTTCAAATTTCGCTTCTGACTGGTAGGGGCCAGGCGGCCCCTAAAACCCAGCTTGGAAGGTAACGAAACATTAGCCCAGCCCCCCTGCCCCCCAAACTAGGGGGGTTTCGGACCCCAGGCTCGAACCATTAATCCCCACCAGTGTCTGGTGATTCAAGATATCCAGCCTTATGGATCCGGACTCTTTATTCCCCTGTGAAAAGTTTACATTTATTACACCTGTGGTTTACAGACACGCAGGATAAAAGGTATATTGAAACGGTAAAACATCTTCAGAATTTATCTGAGGACCAGGTGACGGTACATTTCACTACTTCGTATGTTCCGATTTCCCGTGGAATACTTGCCATATGTCATTGGGTGCTCACTACCGTTGACTCCTGCTATCATCTAATCTCAACAAAAAATCACCCGGAAATCTCCGGAGCACCTAAATCCCTATTCCTCAAACTCCTTAACCTCCGAACGATTTTCAAATCTTAATCCTCTGAACGCCGAACCTCTGAACGCTGAACCTCTGAACGGCTTACTGTAGCATCCTCTCAAACTCCACCTCATCAATAACCGTAACGCCCAGGGAATGCGCTTTCTCAAGTTTCGATCCTGCATCCTCACCAGCCAGAACAAAATCGGTTTTGCGGCTTACGCTGCCTGACACTTTGCCGCCACGGGCTTCGATTTCCTCTGAAGCTTTCTCCCGTGTAAAATGAGCCAGTGTACCGGTCAAAACGAATGTCTTGCCACTCAGTTTACCTTCGACAGGAGCGCTGGTTCCCTTTACATTTACCCCCAGGCTGCGGAGCCGCTCTGTAAGAGTTCTGTTTTCCTCCCGATCAAAGTACATCCGGATACTATGTGCCATCGCAGAACCTATTGTATCAATTTTTTCCAGGCTCTCAGGTGGCATCTCATAAAGATCGGATATATCGGCGACATGGTATGCCAGTATTTTTGCGGACTGGGCCCCGATCATCCTGATTCCCAGTCCGTGAAGCAGTTTGTCGAGGCTGTTGTATTTTGATTTCTCAATTGACTCTATAACATTGGCAGCGGACTTATTTCCCATTCTTTCGAGACCGGTAAGTTTATCGAAAGTCAGTTCGTACAGATCGGCGACATTCTTTACCAATCCCCACTGAAGCAGATGTTCAACGAGTGAGGGACCTATATGGCGTATGTCCATCGCCGAACGGGAAACAAAATGTTCAAGGGATGCCTTGAGCTGATCGGGACAGGAGCGGTTAAAGCACCTCAGCGCCACCTCTCCCTCAAGTTTACCAAGAAGAGATCCGCAGGAGGGGCAGTTTGACGGCGGCTGGAAAATTTGCGATCCGGGAATGCGCTTTTCGGTTAAGACTTTGACCACTTTGGGAATAATCTCCCCGCCTTTCTCTATCTGTACATAGTCGCCTTCCCTGACTCCCAGCCTGACAATTTCATCATAGTTATGCAGTGTAGCATTTTTTATTGTGGTTCCAGCCAGAAAAACAGGGCTCAGCCGTGCGATAGGGGTAACAACGCCGGTTCTGCCCACGTTTGCTTCGATCTTTTCCACCTGTGTGATAGCGCTTTCCGGCTGATATTTGTATGCTATAACCCATCTGGGAGCCTTGGCAGTGGTCCCCAGATCCTTCTGCTGAGAAAAACTGTCAACCTTTATGACTACTCCGTCAACGGGAAAAGGAAGCTGGTGGCGCTCTTTTTCCCATTTTCTGCAATAAGCAAGTACATCTTCCTTTGAATGCAGCAATGATGAATGCTTGACAGTAGGAAAGCCTGATTCTGAGAGAAACTGAAGGTTCTCGAAATGGCTTCTGCCATGCTTTTCATCGAGAAGAGAGTATGCGGCAAAGCTGAGGTTTCTGCGGGAGACTTCATGTGAGTCCTGAAGTTTCAGGGTGCCGGCCGTAGTATTACGGGGATTCTGCATCGGCTTCTGGCCGCTTTCAATATAATTCTCATTAAGTTTTGTAAATGCCTGGAAAGTCATGTACGCTTCACCGCGTACTTCAAAAAGAGAACTGTAATCAACTTTCAGGGGAATACTTTTTATGGTCCTGACATTAGCCGTTACTTCATCCCCGATTGTCCCGTTGCCCCTGGTTACAGCTCTCAGGAGTTTACCGTTCTCGAAAATCAGAGATGCTGCCACTCCGTCAACTTTCAGTTCCCCGACAAAGGACAGATTCTGACCCGGAAGAGACCTTTGAAGCCTCTCGACCCACTCCTGAAGGTCCTCTTCGGAGTAGGTATTATCGATACTCATCATGGGAACACTGTGCGGAACTTTCGGGAACTCTTTTGTCAAATCGCTGCCGACACGCATGGTGGGAGAATCAGCGGAAGCATACTCAGGATGCGCCTTTTCCAGCTTTAAAAGTTCATTGTAAAGAGCATCGTACTCCTGGTCAGCAACAAGCGACTCACCCCGCCCGTAATAAGCGGCATCGTATTTACGAATCAGATTCCTGAGTTCCTCTATTTTTCCAGCAGTAGTTTCCATAATATCAGCAAATAATCGCAAGTTCCTCAAAAACCATGGCCCCTGAGCCAAGCACCCCGGCATCTTCACCTAACTGCGCGATAACTATTTCGCATCTCTCCCAAATCGCCGGCCAGCAGTAACGGGGCGTATATTTTGAAACAGTATCTATTATAACCTGCCCGGCCATCATCACCCCTCCGCCCAGGATCACACGGTCCGGAGAGAGCGCATTGAGGGTGATTCCTACCGCACGGGCCAGCATGTCACAGGCAATCTCATTTACATTCATCGCCACAGGGTCGCTCTTTTTAACAAAATCGTATACCATTTTTGATGTCACTGCGGAGGGGTTTCCGTTTACTTCTTTTGTAAACTGGGTCTCATCTTTTCCCTTCTTTTCCGCACTCAGCTTTTTTGCCAGATTGACTATTCCCGTAGCGGAGGCATAGCGCTCAACACACCCTTTCTGACCGCAGTTACAAGGAATACCGTTTGTTTCAACTACAATATGACCCAGCTCCCCTGCCATTCCATGAGTGCCCTTGTAGAGATGGTTTTCGATAACGATGCCTCCCCCGATTCCTGTACCCAGTGCAAAGCAGACTGAATTTCTTACCCCTTTTCCGGCCCCGTATTTCGCCTCGGCCAAAGCAGCCACCGTGACATCATTTGCGGCGATAGCTTTCAGCCCGAACTTTTCGAGAATCGGTTTATAGATCTGGGTGCCTTTCCAGCCCGGAAGGTTTTCCGCGCCGCCAAGAACAGTTCCATCGTCATCAACAAATCCCGGAGTGCCGATTCCAACCCCTGAGATATGATCTTTTGAGCCTTCCTGCGCGATCAGCTTTTCGATAAGAACAAGAATGTTCTCAAGCACATGGGCACCGCCTTTTTCGGCTTCAGTAGGTACACGGGTCAGGTGGCGGCCCTGTCCCTTATCATTCATTATTATTCCCTTGAGATTTGTACCACCCAGATCGATTCCTATGGCTGCCTTTTCCATTCAAGCCTCTTTTATTTATTCGTTTTACCAGTGATTTCCGGTCAGGCCCGGTATCGATAAAAATTAGTTTGTGCCTCTGGTTTTTAGTGTATTTTTGACTCACACCCTGGAATGAAAAAAGCCTATATGATCAGATTTATAATTGATACAGAACATGACCCGGTCTTTAACATGGCAGCCGATCTTTATCTTCTCAGCAGATGCAGCGCTGAGAACAGGATTTTTGTGCGTTTTTATGCCTGGAAAGTGCCATCTATAACCGTCGGATATATGCAGAAAGCCTCTGAAGTCCTTGATATTGAAGCAGTTAAAAGAGAAAACGTCTCCTGGATAAAACGCCCCACAGGTGGCAGAGCCGTACTTCATTTTCAGGATCTTACCTATAGCTGCATCTTTCCCCGGAAGATGAGATACATGGGGTCCACAGTTCAGGAAAGCTATAATGTGATCACAACCTGTCTGATGGAGGGCATGAAAGAGGCAGGTATAGACTGCCAGAGTCACGACTCGTACGATCAGCTGCTTGAGGTCAGGCGCGAGGTCAAATTACCCTGTTTTCTTGCCCCCAACCGTGATGAAATAATGGTGAACGGAAAAAAACTGGTCGGATCCGCTCAGCGCCGTACAACCATGGGAGTGCTCCAGCATGGATCCATTCCCTTGACCGGATATTTCAGAAAGCTCCCTCTATACCTGAATATCTCCGAGAGAGAACGGCTTGTCCAGATGCGTCTTCTGCTTCAAAAAAGCATCTGCACAGCGGAAATAGACCCTGATCTGAATTCATCAATTCTGATAGAGTCACTTAAAAAGGGTTTCATTAAAAAGATCCCGCTCCCGTGGGTAGAGGAAAACTGGAGCAGTGATGAGATTCAGTCAATCAGAAACTTCAAGATAACAGAGGAGCAAATCCAGTGAGCAAACCGGCAGGGGTTTCTTTTGTGGCAGGTCAGAGATGGATCAGTGAAATGGAGCCGGAACTTGGTTTAGGCCTTGTTATCTCTGCAGACTTTAAAAGAGTAACAATCTCTTTCCATGACGGAGCCACGACGCGGGTTTTCTCCAAGGAAACTGCGCCTTTACGCAGAATAGTATTTAAACCGGGGGACACAATCAGAACCGCTGATGGAAAGCAGCACACTGTGAAATCGGCGGACAATCCCGATGGGGTCATTACCTATCAGACGGAAAGCGGACCGGTTCCCGAAACAAGTCTCAGCGGCTCAAATATCATCTCTGCTCCCCTGGACCGTCTTCTTGCGGCACATACCGACAGCAGTGATGATTTCAACCTGCGCTCTGAGATTCTCGACCTGCGTTACAGAATCAGCTCTTCACAGGTAAGAGGATTTGCAGGCGGCAGAATCGAGCTTATCCCTCATCAGCTCTATATTGCCCACGAAATATCATCAAGATTTGTAAGGCGCACGATGCTTGCCGATGAGGTCGGGCTGGGCAAAACAATCGAAGCCTGCCTTATACTGCACAGACTGCTTTTAAGCGGGCGTATTTCGCAGGTCCTGATCGTAGTTCCGGAACCGATGATAAACGTGTGGTTTGTTGAACTCCTGAGAAAGTTCAACCTGCTTTTCTCAATTGTGAACCCTGATGAAGAGGAGGAAGGCGAATCCGACCCATTCTCCAGATCCTCACTTGTTCTCACCGGACTCCAGACTCTTGTACATAAAAAGGATCTGCTGCCCGATGCACTAAAACAGAACTGGGATCTGCTCATAGTTGATGAAGCGCATCATCTTGTGCAGGGAACACCGCAGTTTGAAGCTGTACAGTCACTGGCTGAAAAATCCGGTGATGTCTTTCTCCTTACCGCCACTCCTCTTCACTTTGGTGAAAAAAATCACTTCGCCAGGCTCAAGCTGCTTGACCCGTCACGATATTCCGATTTCAATCAGTTTCTCAACGAAACCGGCCGTCACAGAGAAGCTGCTGAGATTACAGGACACATTCTTGACGGCATTCCACTTTCAGAGGATGAGGCGGTGCGGCTCGCAAAGCTTCTCGGGATGAAAAGGGCTTTTTCAGCAGATGTAAAGAGTTTGTCGCCCGATGAGCGAAGAGAAATAGTCTCGATGATCATCGACCGTCTGGGAATCGGACGGGCCCTCTTCCGTAACACACGCGCGGCAATTGGAGGGTTCCCGGAACGTGAAGCTGTGATAGTGGAACTGAAAGCAGATGAAGAGATTCTAAGGCGGGTGTCTACTGCTTTCAGTGAAGATCTTCTGAAGAAAACTCCGCAGAAACGGTCGCTTGTTGGTGATCCGAGAGTCGATTATATTGCAGAGCTCCTCAGGAAAAGTGGTGAGGAAAAGATACTGGTAATCTGCAGATGTAAATATACCGCGATCTCGCTTCAGGAATCTCTGCTGAAGGTTATCAATGTTAACGCGGCCCTTTTTCATGAAGACCTCACTTTACTTCAGAGGGACAGAAATGCCGCCTGGTTCTCTGAGGAAGAGGGAGCAAGAATTCTTATCTGTTCTGAAATCGGCAGTGAAGGCAGAAACTTTCAATTCTCTCACCGTCTGGTCCTTTTTGATCTTCCATTAAGCCCGGAGCTTGTCGAGCAGAGAATCGGAAGGCTCGACCGTATTGGCCAGAAGAGTAAAATCACCATTCATCTTCCAGTTATCAAGGATACCCCGGACTTTTTTCTCTGTCGATGGTTTCATGAGGGACTGGGCATCTTTTTGAATACGGTCCCTGCCGCACAGGAGACTTTTGAGAAATTCTTTGATGAAATAAATAGAATAATAACTGAGAACCGCTATAAAGGCGGTGATATGAACATCGATGATCTTATCAGCCGGACCAGAAAAACTGTTGAGGAGATCTCTGAAAGGCTCAGTGCCGGAAGAGACCGGCTTCTTGAGCAGCATTCGTTTCGCCCGGAGGAAGCATCAAGGCTGGTGAAGGAGATTCAAGCTCTGGACAGGGATCCTGCACTGAAATCACTGATGAGAAAGCTCTTCAAATCAAGAGGAATACTGGCAGAGGAGTTTCATGAGGACACCTGGAACCTTCTTTCTGAATCACAGCTTGACGAGTCTTTTCCTGGTCTTTCATCGGCAAGATCAATTGTGACATTCAACCGCAGCAAGGCTTTACAAAGGGAGGACTATGAGTTTTTATCCATAGATCATCCTGCGGTTACAGGTGGAATCGACCTCCTTATCGGATCAGAATCAGGAAACGCCTGCTTTTCTGTACACAAGGATGACAATAATCCGGGGCTTTATCTGGAATGCGTTTTCACCGTTAAATATGTCGCGCCGGCCTCCCTTTTTGTAAATCGTTTTCTCCCGCCGGCTGTTATCCGGGTGCTTGTGGATAATAAGTATGAGGACAAGAGCGATTTACTTCAAAAAAACTGGAACGCTTCACTTGAGAAACTGCCCTCATTTCCTCTTCTTCAGAGGCCGGAAATCAGGCAGACCCTTATACCGGTGATGCTGGAAACGGCCAGAAGCATTGCCGAGGAAAAGAGCGATAAAATAATTGAACAAGCCCTGGCCAGAGTCAGAAACATCGCCGGATCTGAGGTCAGGCGGCTGAAATCTTTAAAAGAAACCAACCCATCTGTTTCACAGAAAGAGATTACGCTTGCAGAGAGTGAACTGTTTCGACTTGAAGAGGCCGTATCTGCTGCAACTGTGGATTTAGACAGTATCAGGCTTGTGTGGAGTCCGGGGAAAAAGGGGATGCTTTTGGAAGAGGGTGCCCCCAATACAAGTAGTAAATATTAACCAGGATCTTTTGGAAGAGGGCGTTCCCTCTTTCGCTCCAGCCCGGTTAGGAAACCGGTCTTGCGCTATCACCCCGTGTTGTCCACCAGTTGTGAAGGCAGGTAAATTCATCACATTTGCAAACGTCCTTGCAGCCGCACAGACGAACTGGTGGTAGATTAAAATTATTATAGCTTCGAAGAATTCAAGCATGTAAGGGAAAGTCGCAAGTCACAAGTCGCAAGTAGCAAGTCAGGAGTTTCAACGGGCGCTTTTTGGTTTTGTACGAAAGTAACAAAACTGCGGCACGGCACCCTTTTTAACTAATAAGAAGTTAAATGTTACCAGTCCAGATGCCAGTTTGCAAAGCCCCTCTCCAGCGCTCCAGCTGGAGAGGGGTGCCGACAGGCGGGGTGAGGCTAGGAAAACCAACAAACGTCAACATCATTAATATTAAGCGTCTTTATCTTAAAAACTACAATAAATTTTAACCTACCACCAGTTCGCCGGTGCGCCTGCAACAGCGTTTGCAAATGTGATGAATTTACCTGCCTTCACAACTGGTGGACAACACAGGGGGATAGCGTAAGACCGGCGTCTTCGACGGGCTGGAGCGCAAGAGGGGACGCCCCCTTGCCATATGTAAGAGTACGGACTACTTTTCAAGCATGTAAGGGAAAGTCGCAAGTCGCAAGTAGCAAGTCAGAGTTTCAAAGGACGCTTTTATGGTTTTGTAAGAAAGTACCAATACTGTGGCATGTCACACTTTTTTACTGAAAGTCCGGCAATGCCCTGGTCAAGCGTGTTGCTCTCTGAAAACAGTGTCAATTTTTTAACTTTCTGACTTCAACCAGCGTAAGTCCTGTAACCTTGCTGATAATTTTATCATTAAGCCCGTTTGCAACCATCTCTTTTACGACTTTTTCGGTTTTAATCACGGCCTTCTTTTCAATCTTCTCCATAACTCCTTCCCTTTTGCCTTTTTCCTGGCCGATCTTAATTCCTTCTTCCCTGCCTTTTCTCATGCCCTCTCTCATGCCCTCTCTCATGCCCTCAGCTGTAGCCTTCTCCAGCCTCTCTTTAATAAGATCCCCAAAAACTTCCTCAATAATATTGGACATTGGATTTTTCTCCTTTTTTAAGATCCGATTTATACGACCCAGAAGCTTTTTGAGCAATTTTTTTGGTGCCGCTCCCGCCAGATAGGTTATTAACGATAAAAGGTATT
>JAAYYB010000164.1 GCA_012515615.1 Fibrobacter sp. | reverse complement strand
TAACTGCAAATGCATTATCGGGAGCCGTATGCCTTAATAGGGCACGTACGGTTCTGAGAGGGGGACGGCCAGTAATGGCCGTTTCTACCTCACCCGCAAGACCGGCGTCTTCGACGGGCTGGAGCGCAAGGGGGGACGCCCCCTCAAAAAATCTCTTTATTTTTCTTTATTCTTAAGAAGCTACCGAGGCCTGCGCCCCCCCCCGTAACTCCTTGAATTTAATGAATCAATCTTCTTGTCTAAGAAGTAAAAAAATAGTAGACTTATAGATCTATCCTGCATTGCGGACGGAACCGCCACGGGGGAAAGGTGCGTCCGGAAATGTCCCTATTACCTGATTTATGCATCCGCAAATCTATCGCAATTTCTGTGCGCGGAAATAACAACGATTCGTTTATTTCATGAACCTCACCAGAATCCTGCTCTATAGCCTGATACTCCTGCTGTTTGCAAGTGGCAGCCTCTTCGCGCAGACAGATGCGTTAAGACAAATAGGGGTAAGCGTCCCGGAGCTCCTGGGTGTTGCTTTCATTTTTGTCATGCTGCTGGCTTTTATTTTTGCAAGGCCGGTGTATGGGCTCATTCTGGTTATCTGCTATTACCCTTTCATTACAGGCTCGGCGGAATTAGGCCTGTCCCAGATCATCGCCGGCATGTTTATAGTGCTGTTTTCACTGTTGTGGCTTCAAAAACGGATCGCCTGGAAAAAACTGGGGAAAGTACCGGAAAATTACCTGAAAGTAAATACATTTTTTCTCTTATTTGCCTTGTATATCGGCTTTAATTCCTTAACGTCACTTATACGCGGCATACCCGCTATCGATATCATACGTGATCTGGCGCCCTGGTCGGGGCTGTCTATGTTTCTTTTCATGGAAACTTTTGTCAAAAAAGAGAAGAGTATTGAACTGCTTTTTAAGGTGCAGATTGCAGTCATGCTGATGATTGCGGTTTATGTATTCAGCTGGTATTTCCCTGTATTCAGGGTAATATTCCGGTTTGTAAGGTTAGATATTTCTTTTTTAGGTATTCTTGTTATTCTGCTTACGGGTATTGCTGGCTTGGTGTTTAAGCTTATGCCCAAATGGCTTTCGATACTCTTTTGTGCAGTAAGCGGAACGTTTTTTATACTCACTCCTACCCGAACGGCTTTTATTACCGCACTGTTTTCAATTGTATTGATGATCACACTTACGATCAAAAAGCGCAAGGGCATTATAATGGTTGTTTTAGTCGCCGTGTTCGCTTATGTGATGAATTCTCTCGCCAATGAATATATGTCAACAGCCCTCGAGAAGAGAGAAGCGAAATTTGACGAGATAATTTCTCAAAAAGGCGATCCCTCTGTCAAAAGCCGGCTTGACGAGATCTCTCACGCATGGCGCCTCTTCCTCAGCAGCCCAATTGCGGGTATCGGGGTTGGTCACCGCTACAGGCTTTGGCGCCACTGGGTAAGTGAGTTAAAAGGTCCTGGAATTTACTACTCTAATTTTATCCACTCCGACTTCATGAATTTTCTGGCCAAGCTTGGTCTGATTGGAACATCCATCTACCTTGTTTTCTACTACAAGATAATGCGTATCGCCTGGAAAATATGGACTAAAGCTCCCACGGAGAGGTTAAAAGCGCAGGGGCTTATAGGCTGGCTGCTGCTTGTCGCCGCGCTTATAGGAGGCCAGAGTACACCCATAATTCAGACCCGGCTTGATTGCCTCTTTCTTGGGTTTGTAATGGGACATATTTACTGCACCTACCGGTTAATGAATTCTAAAGGGAAAACAACTGTACGATCTGTAAAGAACTATCCCGTTAATTATGCGTGGTACAAACAAAATGAACTCGCAGGTTGAGCTTTCCATTATCATCGTCTCGTTCAATGTTCGCGACTACCTGCTCGCCTGTGTTGCTTCTATAAAGAAAAACACTGCGGGTATAGCATACGAAATAATCATAGTGGACAATAACTCATCCGATAACTCGGCCGATGCTGTTATAGAGGCATACCCTGATGTCAAGCTTATCCGCAACACCGGAAATCCCGGCTTTGCCCGGGCCAATAACCAGGCATTCGAAATGAGCAGAGGCGAATTTCTGCTTCTGCTTAATCCCGATACCGAGGTCAAACCGGGGGCGATAGAGAGAGTGCTGGAGTTTATTAAAAATGAAAAAACAGCCGCTATTGCCGGGTGCCGGAATGTCGGTTCTGATGGAAGTCTGCAAAAATCGATTACCCGGTTCCCAGGCGTGATCCGGAATCTGGCACAGGCTTTTTTTATCGATCGTCTGTTTTTTCCTGAACGTAAACAGGCCACCTATTATCGCCCTGCGCCATTCAAGGCAGACTCGGTTGGCGGCGCATTCATGATGGTGCGTCGTGTTGCGCTTAACGGTGAGCAACTGCTTAATACCGACTACTTCATGTACTCAGAGGAAAAAGACCTGGCGCTCAGACTTAAGCGCGCCGGATGGGAAACCTGGTTTTTGCCGACTGTGGAAATTATTCATCACGGCGGGAAAAGCACTTCATCAATGCCGGAAAAAATGTTTCTGGAGGTTCAAAAGAGCCAGGCGATGTTTTATCTGAATTTTCATTCAAATATTCATGCCCTGGCACTTTGTGCAAGCTGGTGGCTTGTTCTGATTACACATTCTTTTGCCTCTCTATTCTTATGTTTTACAAATTCAGGGAGAAAAAAGTTTGTCCTTTTTTCAAGAACGGTTCCGGCTTTCCCGGTTTACACATTACAAACGATAATTAAAAAATAGGGAAAATATGGGACTTATCTCAAAAATTCACCGGACTATCACTAAGAGGCCATTTTTTTTCCTCAAGTATGCACGGGAAACACTGTTATTCATCAATAGCTACTTTCTCCTGAAAATATTCAAGCCGAAAAATGTCAAAACCGGAGCGAACCTGCACTCCATTTCCCCTTTCGTTTTTCAAGCTGAAATGCCGTATGCGCATATCGATGCAGGGGATGATATGACCTCATGGGGTGGGGTTAAAATTTATGCCTGGGGTAAAGGAGAGGTAAAAATAGGTAATTTTTGCTCATTTGGAAGCAAAACAATAATCCATTGCCGCGACAGCGTTCAAATCGGAAACCACACTCTTATCTCCTGGAATGTGCTGATCACGGACTTTGATGCCCATTCGCTGAAACTCGAAGAACGAATGGCTGAAATTGAATATACCAAAAACATGCTGTGGCCAAATTTTTCAAAAAAACAGGTAAAACACAAAAGCATATATACACCCGGTTTTATAACCAAACCGATTATCATAGAAGACGGAGTCTGGATCGGAGCCAACGCGACAATTCTCAAAGGTTCTAAAATCGGCCGTGGTTCGATTATCGGAGCAAACGCGGTGGTATCGGGTGAAATTCCTCCTATGTGTATTGCAGCGGGAAACCCGGCACGGGTAGTAAGGAGCTTGACATAATGATCTCAGGGCATAACATCATCTGCTTTTCAAGTGACTGGTGCCAGGACCCGCTCTCCAAACATCACATCATCAGCCGCCTTTCACAAAACAATCGCATTCTCTGGATCAATTCGATCGGGTTACGCACGCCTACAGTAACAGTCAAGGATGCTTCACGTGTGCTGGCAAAGCTTAAAAGTTTCTTTCGCGGTGCGCAAAAAATCAATAAACACCTCTTTGTTATCTCTCCTGTAGCAATACCTTTTCACGGTGTTTCGTTTTTCAAACCGTTCAACCAGCTTCTGCTGTGGATTCAGCTTTTTTACTATACGCATAAATTCAAGATGACCGATTGCATAATCTGGTCCTTTTTGCCTAATACGGGAAACCTTCTTGGATTTTTCCGTAAAAAACTTTCACTCTATTACATAACCGATGATTTCACAAAATTTGATGGTTACCCTTCAGAAACTATCGAAAAGAGAGAAAACGAGCTCATTGACAGGTGTGACTGTATCATCGCCTCATCGAAGGAGCTTGCCCGCAAAAAACAGCGTAACGGTAAATCTGTCAGCGTAGTAAACCACGGGGTAAACCACGCTCATTTTGCTTCAGCACTTGACATTCCGGCAGACCGGTTACCGTTCGATATAAAAGATATCGCTCGCCCAATATTAGGATTTTATGGCGAGCTCAATACCTGGATAGATCTTCCCATGATTGCCGAAGCGGCAAAAAAACGTTTACAATGGTCTTTTGTCCTTATTGGGCGGGTTGCGGTTGAAGCCGGTGATATCGGCTTTCTTCAGAAAATTCCCAACATTCACCTCCTCGGTCAAAAAAAATATGAGGAATTGCCAGGTTATTGCGCCGCGTTCGATGCGGCTCTTATTCCCATGAAGATCAACGATCTTACGATATGCGTCAACCCGCTCAAGCTTCGGGAATACCTTGCCGCCGGCGTCCCGGTTATTTCCGCGTCGCTGCCCGAAGTAAAGCCCTACGCCGATGTGGTAAAGTTCGCCAATACAGCAGACGAACTCATCACGGCTTTCGAGGAGATACAAAAAGAAGAACGCTTTAAAGACAAGGCAACCCTGAGCAGGCGGGTGGAAAACGAAGGCTGGGACGGTAAAGTGGAGGAGATCTCCGAAATAATTCAACAAGCCATTGTTAAAAAAAATGTATAAACCAATAGTCACTATCATACTCCCTGTTCGTAACGAACAAGCGCACATCCACCAATGCATAGAATCGATTTATCAGCAGCATGAAATCGATAATTGCGAAATTCTGGTTATAGATGGAATGTCTGATGACGGGACACGCGAGATCATCACCGGAATTCAAAGAGAGCATCCGGATCTTCGCATTATTGATAATCCTGCAAAAATAGTAACAAGCGCCGTCAACATCGGAATCAGACATGCCAGGGCCGACATCATCATGCGCATGGATGCACACGCAATTTACGATCAGGACTATATCGGTGCATGCCTCAGGGTCATGAAGGAAACCGGTGCCGCAAATGTCGGCGGCCATGCCTTTGCACTGCCTTCACGGCAAACGCTTGTCAGCCATGCCATAGCGCTCGCGCACCATTCACCATTTGGCCTGGGTGGCGCCTCTTTCAGGAGCATCGGCGCGCAAGGATTTGTCGAGACAGTGTGGCCCGGATGTTTTAAAAAGGAAGTTTTTGATAAAGCCGGGTTACTGAATGACAAGCTGCAGCGCTCAGAGGATATCGAGCTGAACTACCGGATCCGTAAAGCAGGTTACCGGATATATCTTTCATCCGCCATCAAGGTATATTACTTTTGCAGATCGACGATATACTCGCTCTGGCAACAGCGCTGGCTTGACGGAAAGGGTATCATGCAGACACTCCGGGTCAATGCCGGCGCAGTAAGACCCCGCCATTTCGTCCCGCTGCCTGCTACGGCCCTCTGCATAGGTGTCATACTATGGGGAATTACGGCCCTTCTCATCAACAATTCTCCGGGATTTTACGCATCTGTCATTACAGCCGGAATTGGAGGCGCGGCATATATTTGCACTGCCCTGATATTCAGCATGATTTCGCTTCGGGACATAAGACAGATCAATATTACCATAAAAAATGGTGTTACGGGAAATTACAGGCTGAAAAAACGCGCCGCTGCCTTGCTTCCTGTAATTTTTGCAACACTTCATTTCTCTTATGGCCTGGGATCGATAGTTGGACTTTTGCAAAGGACAGGTCGTTCTGATGTTAATGTTTAAACCTCTCTTCCAGGAGAGTATTCATCAGCGAAGCTGTGACAAAAAAGAAACGGTAAAAACAACTCTCAAATTTATTTTCAGGAATTAGTTATGACCCCCTGGACAACCGTTATAAAGCCAAAAACCGGAATCTTTGACATTGACCTTTCGGAACTTTGGCGCTACCGCGACCTGGTGTTCATGTTCGTGCACCGCGACTTTGTGGCACAGTACAAGCAGACGATTTTAGGGCCGCTCTGGTTTTTGCTTCAGCCGCTCTTTTCAACCATCATCTTTACCATCATCTTCTCAAACGTGGCCCGCATTCCCACCGACAATGTGCCGCCGTTTCTGTTCTACATGGCAGGCACCGTGGTCTGGGGCTACTTTTCCAACTGCTTTAACGCCACTTCCACTACCTTTGTAACCAATGCCGCGATCTTCGGCAAAGTCTACTTCCCCCGGCTTGTCATGCCGCTGTCAACCGTTATCAGCCGGTTCATCATGTTCGCCATCCAGTTTGTGTTCTTTCTTGTTTTTTACGGCTATTTTCTGGCCAAGGGCGCGCCACTGGCGCCCAATACATGGATTTTTGCCCTGCCCCTGCTCCTGTTGCAGATGGCGCTCATGGGGCTCGGGTTTGGCGTGCTCATCTCGTCGCTTACCACCAAGTACCGCGACCTCACCTTTCTCGTGTCGTTCGGCGTGCAACTCTGGATGTACGCCACCCCCATTGTCTACCCGCTCTCACAGGTGCCGGAAAAATACCGGCTGCTCATGTACTGCAACCCAATGACTGTGGTGGTCGAAATGTTCCGCTTTTCGTTTTTGGGCCAGGGCACAATAAACCTGCTCAGCATCGGCCTGAGCTGGGCAGTCACACTCGGCGTGCTTGGGCTAGGCGTGGTGCTGTTCTCACGGGTGGAAAAGACGTTTATGGATACGGTGTGAAGAATGAGAAGTTACATGTTAATTTTAACACCGGTAACAAACCTTTAACCTAAGCCTAAATTTCATATATGCCCGAAACCGTCATAAAAATTGAAAACCTCTGGAAGCAGTACCGGTACGGTGTTGTTTCCCACCAGTATCTGTTCAAAGACGTACAGTCCTGGTGGGCGAAGATTCGGGGTAGAGAAGACCCAAATGCCCGAATTTCCAGTTTAAATCCGGTGTCCGTACCAGACTCAAAAGACACTAATGTCAATGCGGACAGATTCTGGGCATTAAAAGACATCAACCTTGAGGTTAAACAAGGCGAGCTCCTCGGCATCATCGGCAGCAATGGCGCAGGCAAGTCAACCCTGCTCAAGGTCCTCTCTCGCGTCACCGCGCCAACTAAAGGAAGCGTCAAGGTAAAGGGACGCATCGGCAGCTTACTCGAAGTAGGTACCGGGTTCCACCCTGAACTAACAGGCCGCGAAAACATCTTTCTTAACGGTGCCATACTTGGCATGCGTAAAAACGAGATAAAAAAGAAGTTCGACGAGATCGTGGCCTTTGCCGAAGTAGAAAAATTCATAGATACACCGGTCAAGCGCTACTCCAGCGGTATGTATGTGCGGCTCGCCTTTGCCGTGGCAGCGCACCTTGACCCGGAAATACTAGTGGTGGACGAGGTGCTGGCGGTGGGGGATATAAAATTTCAGAATAAATGCCTTGGTAAAATGGGATCCATAAGCAAGGATGAGGGTAGGACGGTCCTATTTGTAAGCCACAATATGAGTGCTATAAGCAGATTATGTCAAAGTGGTATATGTTTAGACAGTGGTCAGATCGAATTTAATGGTATGGTAGAAAACGCTATTAGCAGGTATTTGAGGCAATTAAAAAGACCTGCGGCATTAGCAAACAATAATGTTAAGATTGATGTGTCATTTACAGATAAATACGGCGAGCCTTTTTCGTCCTGGAATTATAATGAAATATTGAAAATCCATTTAGGAATACAATTTAAAGTGACTGTAAAGCATCCTGCAGTTCATATTACTTTCCGTTCTGAAGATGGTGCGCTTGTTTATTCATACCAGACAGAACATACTGAGAATAAAACAAACACACAGAAAGAATGCGATATAAAAGAGTGCACATTTGAATTTGAAATACAAAACACGGGTTTGATGTGTGATACTATAAGCGTTGATATTGGTATTGCTGCGAACAAAGATATGAAACTCATAGGCGTTTGGCAAAGTATTGAAATAATACCAATTTCCAGGGCTAAATACGAAAAACAAAGCATTTATACGCCTTTGTTCTATTTGCCTACCCAATTTGACATTATTAACTCGAAAAAGTGAGATAGCGGTTCCGTTATGAAAAAAATTGATAGTATATTCGTTTTAGGTGTATTGATAGCGGCGATGTTGGTCGTAGTAGTTCCAAAGTTAATATTTGGTGATCGTTATTCCGAAATAATTGGTTTAGTGTTATATTCGCTGGTTATTATAAGCACGATCTGTATAATAGTTTACAGAAGGTTGCAAAATCAAATAATCAACACTAACGTTTTAGTACAAAAACGGTTGTCTGAAGATTATAAACAAATAGAATCGCTGTTCTCTATTCATTCTATATTAAAAACAAACAGTCCATTACCTCCGATGCGAGATTGGGCGATTTCCCCGGATTTTGCCTCGATTCTAATCTCACTCATATTCGATTTAAAACCAAGGTTAATTCTTGAAGCAAGTAGTGGCGTTTCGACCCTGATTTCATCATACTGTATAAAAAAACTCGGGATTGGCAAATTATATTCCCTCGACCATGATGAATTTTATGCTTCAAAAACAAAATGCGATGTCGCGCAACATGGCTTAACTGATATTGCAAATGTTATTCACGCTCCTTTAAAGGAAGTCACCATAAAAGAGAAGAGATGGCTATGGTATGAAAATAAAGTGTTAAAAGAAATAGAGAACATTGATCTGCTAATAATAGATGGACCACCAAGTACAATTCAGGCGATGGCGCGTTACCCTGCGCTTCCGCTTCTGTACGAAAAACTGAGTAGAAAGGCTACAATTGTTCTTGATGATACCTTAAGAAAAGATGAAAAGAGCATTGTTGAAACCTGGTTGAAAGAATATCCGGACTTTGAAATTAAATTTGTTGACACTGAAAAAGGTGCCACAATACTAAGAAGGATGAGCTGAAATAATAGATGAACACATCATGCTTTATAATGAGAAATGCTTGCCCGGGATGTGGTCTTAAAAACATTAAGACAATTTATTCGTCTGGATACTTGGAGAAACCTCTCTTCGATTTCATTAAAAGCTATTATGCACCTCATGGGACCATAGATACAGATTGTTTGAAAGGTGCTTCATACATTCTGTGTGAATGTAATGATTGCGGCTTAATTTTTCAAAAAGAAGTACCGAACGATTTTTTAATGTCGAAATTATATGAAGAGTGGATAAACCCCAAAATAAATATTGAAAACCATAAAAATAACGACACTTTAGGTCATTTTATAGACTATGCGCATGAAATAATGCGAATTATTAAAATGATGAACCGAATTCCAAGTAGTATAAGAGTCCTTGATTATGGAACAGGTCTTGCCAAATGGGCTTTAATGATAAAAGCATTTGGTTGTGATGTTTACGGTACGGAGATATCATATGGGAAAAAACGTCATGCGCAGGAATGCGGAATAAAAATAGTAGATCTTAACGATTCAAAAGAAAGTCAATTTGATTTAATAAACATCGATCAAGTGTTAGAACATTTACGTGAACCACTTAAAACTCTCCAGCTGTTAAATACTTACTTAAAACCTGATGGCATTATTAAAGTGGGTGTACCGAATGGTGTTAACATAAAAGCACAACTAAGAATTATGGACTGGGAAGCTCCAAAACAGTCGAAGCGGTCCCTTCACACTGTTCATCCGCTCGAGCATATAAATTGTTTTAACAGAGCTTCCCTAATAACGCTTGTTAATAAAGCCGGGTTTAAATTATTAAATGTTTCCAGTTTTAATAATTTTCCATTAGTATTTAGGAAAAACCCATTTGAAGAGAGACATCCGAAACATATTGCTTTAATTGCAAGGGAAGAGTGGTATAGTAATTTTAGGCAATATCCAACGAATTTATTATTAAAAAGACAATAGCATGGTAAGTAAACGTCTTATGACAAATTACAAAAAACTATTCCATATTATGGGTGTATTTTTACCTGGTTGGGTAAAACAGAAAATTATATATGAAAAAATTGAATTGCCTTCTATCCCAGAACTGAAGAACCGGACGGATTTAACTTTGCACCAGATCGTGCCTTTCGTTATAGTAACCCGCGCTTTTAACAGATTAGAATATACGGTTCAGTGTGTTGATAGCGTTGCGCGGCAATTGGTAAAGATACCATATGTGCATGTTGTAATTGATCAGGGGTCAGACGATGGGACAGAACAGTGGTTTAATTGGATTGCAAAGCTTAAAAAGCCGTTTTGGCAAAATGTGGGATATTTGCGGCTTAACAGAAACTTGGGCGATTGGGGTGGAACCGCTCTCGGTCATAGTATACTAAACAATAAATATAAGCGATTTATGCAACTCGATAATGATTATATGATAGTCAGTCAATATGCGCTCGAAAACCTGAATTTTGCGCTTGATTACTTCCCTGGAAACACTATGGTTATGTGCCGACGTCTTGGAGCGGGTGCTTCGGATGGCCGCACTGGCGGTGATGTTCCATTGCTAAAACAAAGTAGAGCTTATAAGATTAATCTTAAATACGGTAATAGTAAAGTCTATAAGGTTAATTTGGCAGTATCTTCGTATATGTGTGAGCGGGAAATCATAAATAAAGCTATTGAGAATGGCTGCGATGCAGCCTGCAAATTATGCGACAGTTTTACACCAAGAGGTATATCCTACAAGTTAGAAAATGTTTTTACTCAACATATTCAGGGGTGGGATGGAAATAGATTTTTACAGCATGAGAAATATTACCTTGGGTCAGTTGCTACAGGTAAAAAGTATACCCGTGTTCCTCTTTCAGATATTGTTTTAAACCCCTCAAGTTTTATTGATTATTCAATTGCACCTGCAAGTGATCCAACCTGGTTAAAACCCGAATTAAAAATATTGTAAATTGATATGGCACCTGAAATTTCAATAGTCATAGTACACTGGAATACACCTGAAATGTTGAATGATTGTTTGAAATCCATTTTTGATAATGAAACTCTATTAAAATTTGAAATCGTTGTAGTTGACAACCACTCCAAGCAGGATATCTCTGCTGTGATTGAAAAATATCCAACCAATAAAATACAGGTAATTAAACTCTATAAAAATATCGGTTTTGGGCCAGCGTGCAATATGGGAGTCGAGAAGTCTAAGGGAGAATATTTATTATTTGTAGGTCCTGATGTATTGATAATAAGACAAAATACTATTTATAATACTCTCGAAAAATTGAAAACCATCCCTAATGCAGGTGCGTTTTCGTGTCAATTGTTGAACCGCGATGGAACTGCCCAACGACATAGCTTTAATTTTCCTCGTGCAGATAAAATTATTGGTGAGTGGTGGTTTGATGCCACTAACCGGATACCTTACATATTTCATAAGAGGCAAAGAAGGCCTTTGCTTATGCTTCAAAAAGTTGACATGGTAATAGCACATTGGCTAATGGTTTCAAGGTATGCCTTTTTAAAAGCTGGGATGTTTCCCCAAAATGCGTTTATGTTTGGTGATGATATTGAACTAAATAAAGCGCTAATTGATGTAGGTTATGCTAATTATGTTTATTATGGCGAACAATCAATCCATATCGGTCGACAAAGTACGAAATTTGCCTATAAGGATAATTTGCATTACATCGTGCAGAATAGCGTTTGTAAGTTTGCTTTTCGTCATTATGGCGTTTTTGGTGGGTGCCTTTCAATTGCTATATTTATACTTGAAGCTATTTATAATATCATAATGACACCAATATATGTTAAAAAAGATCGAAAAAAATTCATCTTTGAAAATTGGCGTGTGATCTGGCATTACTTAGCATACCAATGGCGGCCAGGGTATATCGATAAAATGGCTGGCGTAACAAAACTATAATAAATTAGGGCGCAGGTAAAATAAACAATGAATATTGCATTGCTTCAGGAACCTTCTATAAAACTCAATCTTTCTGCTTGCGGTGGACTTGAGCGTGTCGAGATAGAGCAGCTTTCAGAGTTGAATAAAAGAGGCTACATTGTTTCGCTTACGGTCAGCGAACTCGTCGGGTCTGGCAAGTTTATTGACATTGTGAAAGCAAATCATTGTATGCTAAAAAAAGATTACCGGTTTGCTGCGCTATGCCAGTTACTTTTTTACATCAGATTCTGGTTACGGCACAGGAAAGCGGATGTGTTTCATGGTCATTATGCAATGTTGCTGCCACTCATTTTACCTAAAAGATCAGTCCTTCATTTTCATGGATTAAGTGGGAGAGAGCTTTTATTTTATCGATATTTATCCTCGCGTTATCATAAAGCCCATTATGTATTCTGTTCTCGGTTTATCAAAGAAGAATTTGAAAAAGTTTATCCTCGTATACCTAAAGACCACCTGCATGTCGTTTATAACGGAGTTAATAGTGTTGTATTCACACCGCCTTTGAAACCTCGCCCAGATATGGGAAAGAAAATAATTTTTTATGGTGGCTGGATCGCAGTTAAAGGCATCTTTGATCTTTTAGAAATGGCGCAAATCCTTAAAAACAAAAGGGTCGCGTTCCAACTGGTAATGGGGGGGGGCGCTTCTGGCCATTATGCCGGTTTTGGGTGGGGTTCACCACAGGAGATAGATAAAAAGGTCAAGGAAATGGCGGCAGGCATTCAGGAAATAGATTTACCTGGTATTATCCCACATGAAAAGTTACCCGGATTGTTACAGGAAATGGACATCGGGGTTGTACCTTCTATCTATAAGGATCCATTCCCCTTGGTACCGCTTGAAATGATGGCTGCTGGTCTGCCGGTCATTGCCTATGACATTGGTGGTGTACGAGAATGCATTATTCATGGTAAAACTGGACTGCTGGTTCCTAACAAACGGCCGGATTTGCTTGCGGCAGCAATAGAAGAGATGCTGAATAATCCTGACCGTAGAAAAGAAATGGGTAAAAGAGCGAGAGAGCATGTTGTAAACAGCTTTTCATGGAAGAGACATTGCGATCAATTAGAAAGAATTTACAAAGAAATTTATTCGGCCAATTGCCGGATTTCTTAGTGCTTGGAAACCGAAATGACTTCTAATTATACCTGCACAACACATGATTCATTTCCCTTTGCTACCGAACAAGAATGGAAGGTATTAGAAAAAAAAGACCAATTGTACACGTCATTCAGTAGCTTTTTATGGCTTTCAACATGGTGGAACCATTTTGGTAGTGCATTCAAAACTCGCATAGTAATAGTACGAGAAAATGGTAGGATAGTTGGTATAGGCCCCTTTATTAGTGGATCGGTTTGTTTAAAAAGAATACCTATTTTAAGAACGATTGCTTTTGTGGAGGGTATTGCAACGACCTATAAGGATATAATATATGGTGAGAAAGAACAAGATGCTATATGCCAAGAGATACTCGGTCATTTACGTACAAGCGAAATAAGATGGGACATGTTAAGTTTATGGAATATTCCCGAAGATTCTCCAACAAATACCGGGTTAAATGAATTTTGTAAAAAGTACAATTTAAGAATGGTTCAGCCTGCCGGAATAAAAATACCTGTAATAAAACTTACAAAAACTTTTGATGAATATCTTATGGGTTTGAAGGCAACCGTTCGCAGGAATATTAGAAACAATATGAGGCGTGTATTTGATCATGAAGCTATTGCCTTTAACGTAATAAGCAAACCATCTATTGAGGATATCAATAGATTTATTGATCTGCATCAGAAATTGTGGAACA
The DNA here is from genome assembly GCA_012515615.1 of Fibrobacter sp. Classification (GTDB taxonomy): domain Bacteria; phylum Fibrobacterota; class Chitinivibrionia; order Chitinivibrionales; family Chitinispirillaceae; genus JAAYIG01. Next base: position 9,238 of record JAAYYB010000164.1, on the reverse strand, counting down.
GCAGAGGAAAACCTGGAGTATTTAAAAACAAGGATATATTGGCATTTTATCGCGATGTATTGGTGAAACTTGCTGATACAGGGGAGCACATAATGTTTGAGATTCAGCATTCTGGAAAAGCAATCGCTATGTGTTCACGGTTTCTGTATGGGAATACTATGCATTCATTTTTAGAAGGATGGGATCCTGAATGGAAAGCTTTTGGGTTAGGTAAGGTGATTGATATACTATCAATCCGATATGCGATAGAAAAAGGTATGACTGAATATGATTTTTCTATTGGTGACTATAAGTATAAATATGAATATACCGATCATTTTAAGACAAATAAGCATTATATGATTTTCAGGACAAAATATGCCTATTCTACATACATGACTATGGAATGTTGTGCAAATTTTGCAAAGAAATTGATTGGAAGAAAATAGCGAACTCCTTGAGTAAAAATTAGGCGAGTTTTTATTGATAGGTTCCTAAAATGAAACTTGAATATTCTGTATTACCGGTTGCCAGGTTTCCTGAAGCTATTGAACTGATTCCAGAAGAACCCGAAGGTTTTGAAAGAAATCTGATTTTTTGGAATTGGAAAAATTCAATACCATCAATAGATAATCATAAAACCATTGTATTTGGAGCCTTTGATGGCAACTTACTTGCGGGCGTATGCTCATTTCAACCCAATGATTTTATAATTAATGGGAAGAAATATCTGCTTCATCTTGTAACAGATGTTGTAATGGCCCCCGATTATCGGGGGAAAGGGTTGTTTTCTGGATTTTTTACCTGGTGTCTTGCAAATTTAGAAAATTCTGAAGGTACATATCTTGTTGCTTCAAAAATGGCAAAGGATATCTATACTCGCCGTTTTGAGTATAAAAACCTTGGTAGATTATCATGCTATTTTGCCTTTGCAAATATTGAACATTTGAAACATGCAAAACGTGGTTACAAGAGAGCATTATTGCATATATTAAGCATTATCAACGGCAGAAAAAAATATACTGAAGATAAAGAATTTACATCGGGGTCTTTTGTTTTACCCCCCAATATTAATAATATGCAAAACGAAAAGGAAAATAAGATTAGGCGTTATATTACCCGAGAATATTTGGACTGGAGATATTGTTCGCATCCCTGGAGAAAATATACCTTTGTCGGCGATAAACAAGGTAAATACGAACATGGGTTTGCAATATTAGATGGAGCTAGAATTGTTGAATTGATTACTACAAATGAAACCGCTGCAAAAGAAATAATACAAAACTGTATTAACGAAATTGGGAAAAATAAATCTCCAATTGCATATTGTGTGCAGCTTGAGGTTCCACAAGAAAGGATAGCCTATTTAAAAGCCGGTTTTTTAAAGTGGCCATTGAAAAATAAACCATTCGGCTTGTTGCAGCCGCCGGAGTTATTTGTTAAGCCACGAAATGGCAGTCTTGTTGGAGATATATTGGTTAAAAGAAAAAATTGGAAGTTTTCAAATGGTGATATTGGACCTGAAGCATGAAAAAAAATAGAAACTTAGGGTGTAAATAGTGATCTACGCACTTGGGCGATCTCTTGAATTTAATAAGCTATTCGAGGCTCCAGTATCAAATAATGCGTGGAATCTCATTAAAGACAGTTATGCCATAGTTGGGCGCGGTAGAGATGCTATTGAGTTGATTGCAAAAGAACTGAAATTGCAGAAAGACGATGAAGTGTTAGTCCCGGCATTTAGTTGTGAGATAATTACTACGACAATATTGAAATATGCCTGCGTAAAGTTTTATGACATAAATGAAGACCTTAGTATAAATATTGATAAAATTAAAGAAAAAATATCTTTAAACACTAAAGCGATATTCTTTATTCACTATTTTGGTTTTTATGCAAATGGTGTTATAGAAGAATTAGAAGAAATCGGCCTTCCTCTTATTGAAGATGCGACACATATGTGGTTCAATGGTCGCAATAATTATTCAGATTATTACTTGGCAAGTCTTAGAAAACTGTTGCCAGTTCCAATGGGGTGTGTTCTGACAGGAAGGCATTTTATAGGCAGACAGACAATAGTAAAATTTCTCAATTTTAATGCTTTAGCGACGGAAATAATAAGATGTGTTGGTTTACTATGTGCAAATATATATCAACAGCGACCGTCAAGTTTGCTTAAATGGATTACATCCAATATTTGCTGGCAGTCTGAAAAATATTTGGAAACTAGAAATGAAATACCAAAAATAACCGCCTTGACTAAGCAGCTTTTAAAGGGTTTTGACGTTAGGCAAGAAAACGCTGAAAGAAGAATACGATACGAGCTTTTGGCAGCTCCATTTAACCTACGAAAAGAAATAAAACTTATACGTCCATTTCTTTTAGAGGAGGACTGTCCGTTTGCTATTCCTTTAAGGGTTCAAAACCAAGAGTTGTGGCGCAGGGCCTTTATATATTCAGGTATTCAGGCACTTGCCCTATGGAAACTATCACGGTTCGTTAAGCCAGACGACTTTCCTGTTGCAACTAAATTGGCAAGCGAGATATTACTGGTTCCGTTGGTTGCGGTTGATGCCGGAAAAAACAGCAACAATATATATAATAAGTTTTTTGATTCGTTAAAAACCGAATAAGAATAGCATATGAACATAGTAGATTTAAATAAAATAAATAGTTTATGCAGGGTAATAGTTAATAAAAAGAAGAAAGCAAATAGCCCTGCTCTTCTGGAAATTAATTTGATTTCATCCGCCCTGCTAATCGCCCCTCATTATGATGATGAAATAATAGGCTGTAGTGGTTTATTTACCAATTTAGCAAAAAGTCATACACCCATTACAATCCAATACCTCTCAAACGGTGACCGCGGGAATGTCTCGTTGCGACCTGATAATGCGCTTCCTGCTAAACGTAAAGAGGAAGCCAGAGCCGCACTCCAATTGCTTGGTGCAAGCCACGCCGTATGCCGGTTCGCGGAAATGCCCGACATGGGTGTGTGCAGTAATAAAAAAATCCAAGAGGAAATAGCGGAATTAATAAGTAATGATGGCGTATCCCATATTTTCATCAACAGCCACCTTGACCACCACCCGGACCATCGTGCTGCGGTCACTATACTGTATCATACCCTTAAATCAGTTGGTCAAAAAAGGTTAAGCAAAGTAAAAATTGTGATGTATGAAATATACGGGCCATTACCGGTGAACAGGTTTATCGATATTACCGGTTGTGTCGAGATAAAAAGAAAAGCAATACAGAGCCATGCATCGCAGATGCTGCTTTATCCGTATGATGAGTATATACTCGGGCTCAATAAATTTCGGGGGCTATTGTCGGCGAAACTTGGTGATCGGGAAGTACGCTATGCCGAAGGGTACCTGGAGTTGACTGTCAAGGAATTCTGCAGTTTGTGGCGTAAGGGGAAATAATGGATATTTCAATCGTCATTCCCACCTTTAAACGTCAGTCAAGCCTGGAGCGGCTGCTAACATCTATAAACCTTCAGGATTACCCTAAAGATAAATTTGAGGTCATCGTGGTCGACGACCATTCCGGAGAGAACCTTGACCCTATTATTCGAAATTATCAAAAGAACCTGAATGTAAGGTGGGTAATTAGCAAAGTAAAGGGTCGTCCCGGGGCGCGGAATACCGGCGTTGCAGAGGCTATAGGGCGCATAATTATTTTTCTGGACGATGACATGGAAGTTGAACCATCTTTTTTCGAAGCGCATGAAAAAAGCCACAACCAGGGGCTCTGCGTTGTTAGTGGCTGTATTAAAGCAGCGGCTAAGTACACTGGTTTATGGAATACCGTTATAGACAGCAGGTTTGATCTTCGGGATGATAAATTAAACATTAATCGACCACAAAGTTTTACATCTGTATTTACGGGTAATATGTCTGTTTTAAAAAAAACATTTAACAGGATGAACGGGTTTGATGAGGTAACTTTTTCATATTATGGCGGGGAGGATTTTGATTTTGGGATAAGGTGTATACAGGAAGGCATCCCGATTTCCTATTGTGCGGATGCAGTGGCACTGCATCATGAAAAAAAGTGGACTAAAAAGACTTTTTGTGATTACACCCGTTGGGCAGCCTATAGTATGGCCATACTGGTCAATAAGCACCGGGCATTACTTTTGCATGATCCGGCAATGAAAGGGTTTCCCTGTAGAATACCGGGTATATATGAGCCGAAACAAAATAGTATAAAGTTGGCGGTAAAACGAATTTTACAGACAGGGATATGTTATAACGCCTTGTTTTATTCTGCAACCCTGCTGTGGTTGGTTGGAAATAAGAAAAAAGCCATTGATCTGGTGCTACTTTCAAGAAGAATGCTATATGAAAGAGTGCTTCAAAGGGCAATTGAAGAGAAAATTGCATGATTTTTCCGGTCGAAGCAATATATGCGTTATAGCTGGCTTTTCAGGCATAAAATTCTAAGAGAGGGCATCTTCAATTCTATCAGGGATTTGTGCCCTCAAGAACAACAGCTCGTACTTGATGTAGGTTGCGGTAAGAAACGTTATCGCGACCTTTTCAGGGGCGCAAAATATTTTGGCATCGACCTGCCTTTTTCAAATAGCGAGGGAAACCGTGCCGACGTGTACGGTAGTGCGCTTGCCCTTCCTTTTAGAGATAAAACCTTTGATTGTGTTATCAGCACTGAAGTCATTGAGCACGTACCCGACCCTGTTGTTTTTTTGTCCCAGGTCAGCAAAGTTTTAGCACTAGAAGGTTGCCTTTTACTCAGTGCGCCCTTTTTCTGGCCATTACACGAAGAGCCGTATGACTTTTACCGGTTCACCATTCATGGCCTCAGGGAACTCCTGCGAAAGCAAGGCTTTACGGTTAAAGAGGTAATCAAACGAGGCGGCTTTGCGTCTGTGATGGTTCAACTCGCAGGGGATTATTTTAAAACAAAAAACAAAATGATAAATACAATAACCGATGTAGTATTCGGGATTTTGCAGGTGGCTGCAGTATGGTTTGATTCCATCTTTCCTACTGAAAAATATGCCACAGGTTGGACTATTAAGGCAATAAAAAATGAAAATTCTCCTCATCAATGACCACGGTTCCTGCTGTGGCGGTGCTGAAAATTATGTTTTCAATCTGATTGCAGCGCTAAAAGATTCCGGGCATGACGTTCGTTTGTTTTCCAGTGATACATCGTTGCATAATCAACCTTTAGCGGCTGATTATATGTTTAAAATCAACAGCAGATTTAAGAATAGAACGTTTGGTAAACTTAAAAAACTGTTCAACATCACGGCATATTTCTTACTTAGAAAAGTGATAAAGGAGTTTCGGCCTGATGTCGTTCATATTCATATGTTTTTATGGTATTGCAGCCCAGCGGTATTATTGGCAATAAAAGGTGCTCCTGTTTTTATTACCCTTCATGAATATGGTTTTTTCTGTCCGACGTTAATGAAGTTTATCATCCGGAATAATTCAATTTGCACCTGCAAGCCAGGGTTGTGTTGTGTAAAAAACGGTTGCGTTCACTTGCCGGGATTATTGCTTTTTTTAATGCAGCGTTGGCTGGTATTCAAAATGATAGATAAAGTCAAGTGCTGGCTTCCGCCAAGCTCTTATCCTGCCGGTCTGCTGACTGAAATTGGAATTACGAATTATAAAGTCCTGCCGTACGGGTTTGACCTTGATCAGTACCCTTTTATTCCTGTGTCTTCACGCCCTGCGAGTAAAAAGATTCTCTTTTTGGGTAGAATTGACTTGTCAAAGGGAGGGATGGTTCTGGTGGAGGCATTCAACCTGCTCCTGAAAGAAATGCCAGACGCACAGCTCCTGATTGTCGGGGAAGGGACACAGAAAAAATCGCTTGAGGAAAAAGTAAAAGAGTTGAATATTTCTCCTTGGGTAGAATTCCGGGGGTGGGCCAAGTCCGAAACAATAGGTGATTTACACCGCTCCGTAAACCTTCTTGTTGCACCATCCCTCTGGCCCGATAATCTACCTTTGGTAATATGCGAATCTATGCTATGGGGTACGCCAGTTCTGGCTAGCCGGGTTGGCGGAATACCAGACCTTCTTGGGGGTATTGAAGGGTGCCTGTTTCGTGCCGGTGCTTATTTCGAACTTGCCAAAGCAATGGAATCAATTTTAACAGACAGCGCGGTAGCTGAAAAAATATCGATCACAGCGCGCGCAAAAGCAGAAAATATGCTTGATTGCAGAAAACACATCGACGAAATAGTTCATAGCTACACCGAAAAATGAAAATCGGCATCGATATCACTTGTCTCAAATCCGGCCGTGGCCCTGCGCGCTATACCCGGGAAATAGTTACAGCACTCAGCCAATGCTGCCAAATGGGTGATGAGTTTATACTGTACAGCCCGTTTGATACAGGAATCGAGGGGCTACCAACAAATTTTTCGTATCGACATCTGCCTCAACAAAAGCACTGGCCGTGGCTTAACTGGACTTTGCCTTGTGCCGCGCGGAAAGACCGGCTAAACGTGATGTTTTTTCCGGCAAACGATTGCTGGTTGTGGAAGGCGGTGCCTACGGTGGTGGCGCTGCTCGATGTTGCGCAGTTTACTACGCTCTACTATCAACTGCCATCGTGGAAAGACCGGTTGCAAATAAGGTTTCAGATGGGCCGTACCGGAAGGGTAGCGCAAAAGATTATTACTATCTCGAACTATTCGGCAGGGCAGATACATGCGGTAGTCCCAGGTTCAAAGGGTAAGACAGAGGTGGTATATTGCGGGTTGAGCGATGTTTTTTACGGCCAGGGAAGTACGGGTGCCGATCCTGTCCCGTACATTCTTTTTGTGAGCGGATTTGACCGGAGGAAAAACCTTGAGCGATTATTACAGGCGTATAAGATATTGCGGGAAAAAGGGAGAGAGGAAAAGTTCCTGCTTGTTGGTTCGGGCGGTGCTAATCAGCGGCTCTATTACGACATGCCAGCGCTTGTAAAGCAGTATGGGCTGGAACATACGGTGGAAATACGGAACAATGTTGATGACCAGGCGTTGATTGGCCTTTATTCGCACGCTTCGCTCTGCGTGCTGCCGAGCATTGTGGAAGGGTTTGGATTTACGGTAATCGAGGCCCAGGCGTGCGGCTGCCCTGTTGTTTGCTCAAATGCTGCTTCAATCCCGGAGGTGGGAGGTGACGCAGCGGTGTACTTTGATCCGCTCAATGTAGGGGAAATGGCGCATAGCATGGAAAAAGTGCTTTCTGATAGAACGTTTGCAGATGAATTGAGGAAAAAAGGAAAAGTGAATAGTAAACGGTTTTCGTGGGACAAGGCAGGGAAGAGGGTGTATGAACTGCTGGCAACAGTATAAAAATGGGTAACCGTTCACAGCCAAATGTCATCTCTACATCAATGATTTGACATAAGAAACCATATCAGGAATATAGATTATCCGAAGTAACGAGTAAAATGTCCGGTTCTTCTTCAGGTTGAGTCTGGTATCGGCAAAAGACTTGGCGCAGCAAGCCCATGGAAATAAGAGTGAAAAGCATCTTTGATGAAATCGAATGCTGATCTGCTTTGCATTGCGCATGTTGCAACAACAGTAAAGAACCGCTCGCAGCCGATTCGTCCATTAATGCTCCTGGTGCCTTGACTGATCTTTCGGTAAATCACGACAAACCGGATTGCCTGTTCAGCGCAGTTGTTTGTGGGATGGATGGGAGATATAATAAATGTGAAATAGGCATCACCATGATCTATAAACCGCTTTGCCATATTGCGAGCTTCACTACGTTCGGGTACGTAGCTGGTAGCTGCATGGAGCACCGCGCGCTTTTTCTCTTCGAGCTTCTTCAAAAATTTCCCTTGAGTCATGTTTTCGCGCAGGTGAATGATATGAAACAACTCACGCAGGGCTTGCAGCACTTTGTTTCCATATCGTTTTACGGAGTTATCAGGAAAATCGACAAGGTATTTTACATCACGAATCAGATGTGCCAGACAAAACTGGATTTTAACGTCAAAGTCTTTCATATACTTACGATAGGCAGAGAAGTAATCACAACCCAGAACTCCGTTAAACTCTTTACCCAACACATCAACAAGGACATCGGATCCCCGCGAAGGGCTGATATGAAAGAGCGCAAAGAGGAATGAACACATTTGCACCTGGGACACCAGTACGCATTACCGCGATGTTCAGTTTTCTCGATTATCGAAGTCACCAGTTCCACCTGCTGAAGCACTCGAGGGGATTCATGTTCCAGCTTTTGCAAGGGTCCAGCGCAATGCGGGCATACGTTCAAATCGTAATTTACAACATAGACCTGATCTTCATCCCAGTTTATTAGTTCCCATTTCTGGTGGCCCCACTGAGCACCATGTTTGTTTTTCTTTTTATTTCGACGTCTCTCCTCACGGTTAGAACCCTGAGGCTTGGTGATATCACTGGATGGCGATTTACTCGAGTTGGAGGAATTTTTAGAGAGTTTTGCAACTTTTTCCGCCAGTTCATCTATCTTGGCATCCAAACGCAAGAGCCACTCCACTGTTATCTCTTCACCGGAATCATACAAGGTTTCCGCAGTCTTTCTGTCCATGCACATGGTATTTTCCTCTGTAATATCGTCCGTATTATACCAATAGCAGCGGTACAGCAGCTATACAGGGAATCTAGTATATGCGAATTAAAAAGTCTAGTCTTGCATGTCAAGATCTATATTATATATGACGGTTGGAAATCACAAAGTAGCAGAATATTGACAAATGGCCGTTAACGGTTACAAAAATGGAAAAGCAATTTACGAAAGCCTGTATGCCTCTTCAAGTATAAGACGGAAAGGTAGGTTATGCACTACAAGAAAATAGTAAAACTCTTTTATTTACCGATTCTCAGGAGAGGCAGTTTAAAAAAGTATCTCAATTTAGTGAGAATGAACAGGGATTTAAAAAGTAAAACAATATTGGCAAACTCATTTCCGTCAATTGCAGTAATCGACCCGACCAACTATTGCAATTTGCATTGTCCTCTTTGCCCTACAGGGCAGGGGCGGCAGAGCAGTCAGGGATACCTGTCTTTTGAATTGTATGAAAAAGTGTTAAACCAGTTGGCCCCATATCTGTTTGAGGTATGGTTGTATAACTGGGGAGAACCCTTTTTAAATAAGAATGCCGCATCGCGTGATTTAGTGGGTACCCCCAACATATAGCGCAATGCATATTTACTAATATTATGGATGATAAATTATTCTTTTCTGAGCTTCTCGGCCTCAAAGACCCTTGGTTTATTACTGAT
>JAAYYB010000388.1 GCA_012515615.1 Fibrobacter sp. | reverse complement strand
CCCTTAACTTTATACGTACCAGGAACTGAGGCGTTAAAGGACGCCCACTCCACACTCATGGAGCGCTTCGATCCGTCGCTGTAGAGGAGGCATGCATCGGGCAGAACGACAGGTTTTCCTGCGGCTGTGCGAATTTCAACCGGTTCGACACCGGTATTGTGTACGGGTGTAAGGCTGCCGATTAGTCGCTGGAATTCGGTCTTTGTAACCTCGATCATGCAGGCAGGCGCAGCGTCGGGGGCGTCTATGTTGAACCTCGTTATCCGTTCCCCGCCGGGGAGGCTTGAAAGAGCATTTTCAAAGTGCTTGAGGTCGGCCGAAGTGCAGGTCATCGGTCCCTTATCGGTCTCCATGCTCAGAATATAGTGCTTGCCGTCCCACCGGCAGTCTGCATCAGTAATCACTATTCCTGAGGGCAAAACCTCTGCAAAGGAAATCTGTGTATATGAAATAAGATCGTCGGAGCGGTAGAAAAGCATACGGTTTCCCCTATCCGGTTCCGGAAGAGCTTTTCCCTGCGGCCCGATGTTACGCCTTAAGGCTGTAATACCGAAGGATCCGTCTGCAAGGCGGAATATGCGGGGATTAACAAGTATCTTCGTCGTGCCGGCTCTCCTTCCCTCGTCCGGCTCGGCATCGGCAAAGAGAACTCCGCAGCCCCCGTTCAGAACGAGGGGGCCGAGACCCTCTCCACTGCGGGAAGCTGCAAGATGCATGGATCCTCCCGTCTCGTTACAATACAAACAGTGATACGCATAGATTCTATATGTTTCGCTCATCGTGTCTCCAATCCTTTTTTCGGCAAGGCCGGTTTTGGAAGTCTACTTTTAAACAATTTCCGGTGTCAACCCTTTCATAGAGTAATGTTCCTGCCGTTTTCCAAAATAACTGCTTGACGGCATTCCGGATGGCGGTATAATTATGAGATAATGTTTATGCTTGCAAAAGGAACTTATCATGAGTAAAAAATTTATTTGGATTGTTGTTATTGTTTTACTGCTTTGCAGTATTGTTAATGCAGAAAATGAGCAGCTGGAAAAAAAAGTCATTGGAATCTGGTTACTACATTGGGATCACAGGGTTGCAGAATTTTCCAATGACGGCGTAATAGAGAAAAAAGATATGTTCAGCCCCGGTTTTCATCCTTATATGGATGAAATTCAAGACGAAGTTTTTATTATGTTCAGAGAGAACGGACAAGGATCATATTTTGTGAGAAATGTGGTAAAAAATAAAGACGGCAGCTATGATGTAGTACAAAAAGAAAAGGGATCGTATAGTATAAAAGATGTATTATCAAAAAGAATAGATTTTACCTGGAAAATTGAAGCTGATAACATAGTAATCGACAAAGTACTAAAACCCTATCTTGGTCCGGATGTAAAAGAATATGAAATTGAATGGAACGAAAAACCCACGCGTCCTGACGTAAAAGATGATACAAAGATTTTTAAACTTAAAGACGAAATAATCATAAAACTTATCGGGCAATTTCGAAGAATAACGAATCAGGAACTCATACAAAAGTTCACCATTGTGTATGGTCTGGAATAGACAGCATGAAACTCTCAGATAATTCATTGATCAAAACCTTGATCGGCCTGCGCGGTAATGCACGCGCATGTGTATATACAGAACCCATGTGGGGGCTTTCCATGAGCCTCTGTCTCCCATATGCGTCTATTTACATGCTGGCGCTCGGGCTAAAAGATGCTGATATCGGTTTATTGACTTCAATTGGAATGTTATCTCAGGTTGTTTTCGGACTGCTCGGCGGGGTAATCACCGACAAATTGGGCCGGCGTAAAACCACTGCAATCTTTGATTTTGTTGCCTGGTGCGTACCCTGTATTATCTGGATGTTTGCTCAAAACTTCTGGTTTTTCCTTGGAGCCCAGCTCGTTAACGGGATGTGGAAGGTTACTCAGAATTCGTGGGACTGCCTGCTTGTAGAGGATGTCGAGAAAAAACAGATAACCAAGGTCTATTCACTTGTAATCACCGCAAGCCATCTGTCGGCTCTTTTCGCGCCCATAGCAAGTTTTCTTGTCGCCCGTATATCCCTCGTACCTGCAGTGAGAATTCTCTACCTTAACGCTTTCATCGTAATGACGGCTAAGATCATTATTCTGTATGCCGTATCTCATGAAACAGCGACCGGAGTCATCCGGATGCGGGAAACCAAAGGCAAAAGCATTCCCTATCTTCTTACAGGATACACAGGTGTTATCCGCCTCATCCTGCGTTCTAAAGGAAGTATCTTCTCCCTAGTCATCGCCGCACTCGTAGGCGCCATCGCTATGGTAAACACCACCTTCTGGCAGATACTTGCGAATAAAAAGCTCCTTGTGCCGGACGCTGTTCTTCCTTTCTTTCCAATGTTCAGATCTTTGATCGCCATATTCTTCCTGTTCACGGTAATTCCGAAAGTTACCTCAGCAGTACGCCTTAAGAATCCATTGCTCTTTGGTTTTATTTCTTACTTCATAGGCCAGAGTATTCTAACCCTCATTCCCGCTCCGGAACATACGCTTACAGCAGCGGGTTATGCGCTTCTAGCACTATCGCTGTTGTTTGACGGTTTTGGAGCAGGAATTCTCGCGATGCTTGCAGAATCCCTCGTCGCCCTCTACGTTGACAAGAATGAGCGCGCACGGGTTATGGCCGTCCAGCACATGATAATTATGCTTGCGACAGCCCCCTTCGGCTGGATAAGCGGACTGCTCTCGGGAATTTCCCGAACCCTGCCGTTCTGTCTGACACTCGTACTGATTCTCCTGGGCATTCTCATCACGTTGAGTTACTACCGCACGGCCGGTGAAAGTCACAAAGAGCTAAAGGATTAGGCTGGAAGGATTACTCAAAAAAATATTGACGATGCTCAGGATGGTGGTATAATTGAAGGATATATTTTAAGGAGAAAATTAGATGGAAAAGAATGATAATGCATCAAAAGAGCCAGACCCTGTGCAGGCAGATAGCAAGATGAGGGAGATCGCAATCCCCGATCAGCCGGATGCGATCGAGCTGGGTACCGGCCCGCTCCCCGGTGCAAAAAACCAGGAAGCATGGTATTCACAATACGGCAGCCGGTT
>JAAYYB010000014.1 GCA_012515615.1 Fibrobacter sp. | reverse complement strand
TTGTTGTCCTTTGTTTCTGCGAAAAGGATTTTATTTCCGTCGTAAGAGACATCAGGATCTTTAATTACACCTGCCGTTGATTCATGAATCTTTTTGAATTGAGAGTAATAATTGTCCATAGTTAGAAGGCAGAGCGATGCACCTGCTTTATAATTTGAACATTTGTTGCCTCCGATACCCTCTTGAAACCCTTGAAAAAGTGCTCCCATAGTGTAATGACTCGTAAAGACGATCCTCTTGAGTCTGTCGGTATAGGGTTTCATACGGGAAATGCGGCGGAAATGACATGCCTTGACGTATAGGTTTTTCCATGCCGGGTCGCTTGGTGCCCGGTTAGAGATGTTTTGTAATTCAGAATTAATTATCCGGGCATTAGTTTCGGGAAGACCGGAGGCTATAGAAGTTATTACTGCCTTGTATCCAATAGCTGCTGTACGATCAACTGTCTCCCAATCTGATATGATCTGAGATGGTATCGTGATTCCATCCAGACTTTCAGAAATCTGGTCTGTTGTTTGACTGTAAGCATATGCAATACAGAAAATACAGATAATAACTATCTTCTTCATCTCAACCATCCTGAATGACAGTGTTGAAAAATTGATTTTATATAGTTTCTTGACATTTTTTCTCTGTTTCAGCAGACACATAAATTTTTGCAAAGTACCTTCACATACATTAATATAAGGTATAAGTAATTGCTGTGGTTGAGTTATAGACGAAAAATCAAAAAAGTGTAAACTGTTGTATCAACTTGCAGGGCTCGATGTGCATGTAGCTTTCTGTGAGCTGTTTAATCGAAGAGTGAGGAACTTAATCCCCAAACCGCACACTTTGATAAACTCAGCGTGAGCTGTGTTGCTGTTTTTTAGTATTAAATAGAGATGTCCCCGGCTGTGATTTGTTCAAACTTTTCTGCTGCAAGATCTAAATGCATCCCATCCCTCCCGGAGTTTTGGTATCACAAATCTTTGAGCTTATCTTACAGCGGGTTGCATTATTAATCCATCTGCCTTATTACTATAATTATTGTGGTTGATCGATTTGTTTTAGTGTAAACTGAAGTTTACACATATTTTGGAATATAAGATGCCGGTTTTGCATATTCTCCTTATATTTATAAACGAAGGCTTATAATTAAATCTTGATGCGTATTAATCGGCAAATATGATTTCATAGGCCCTTACGGCAAAGAAAATGACAGAAAAAAATGCTAAGCAGGTAATGGAGACCATCTTTGAATATGAAGATTACCGCATATTTTTAAACGACTATTTTGTAGCCAAAAAGCAGGAACTGCCATCTTTCTCCCAGAGATATTTCGCTAAAAAAGCGGGGTTCAACGCGCACAATTTCTGTACTCTTGTGCTGCAGGGCAAACGAAACCTGTCGATAGACTCAATCAATAAAATCGCCAGAGCAATAGGATTAAGGGGTAAACCTGCGATCTATTTTGAAAATCTTGTTTTCCTGAATCAGGCAATAACAATTACTGATAAGGACTTTTATTTTCAACGGCTCAAGCAGATTGGTAAAAAAACACAATTTTATCAACTGAATAAAGATCAGTTTTTCTTTTATGAGAAGTGGTACTATCCGGTAATACGCGAACTGCTGACAATGCGGGACTGGAGAGATGATTACGTGTCACTTGCAAAGTCGCTCAGGCCGCAGATTACTTCTCAGGAGGCAAGGGAGGCGGTAGAATTACTGGAAAGCAGCGGTATGGTTGGCAGGGACAAAAATGGCCGTTTTAATCTGACCGATAAGTTTGTTACCTCGGCTACTGTACCCGATTTTATTAAAAAAAAGGCACGCCGCGATGTTCTGCTCAGGGGGATTGAGACTATCGATACGGTACAGCCCCATGAGAAATATGCTGCTTACGCTACTGTTTCAATGAGTAAGAAGGTTTACGAAGTGGCTCGAAGTATCATGGACGATGCGCGTCAGAAGGTACATGCACTAGTAGATGATGACGGGGGCGCCGATGAGGTGTATGAGGTTGTGTTTCAGGTTTTCCCTGTATCTAATCTAAATCACAAAGATAAAAAGGTGTAGCCGGGCGATGGTGTCCATGAAAAGTAAATATGTTTTACTTCTGGCAGTATGTTTTCTGATTTTTTTTGTCAGATGCACTACTGCACCTCTGGCTGGAGGTTCGGATAATCCGGATTTTGTCGTGGTTGGCTCAGTAAAAGACACAAACGGCAGTCCGGCGCGTAATGCCATCGTTTCCATTATTCCTGAATCGTACAACCCGGTATCAGATGAGCCACTATCGTCATTTATGACCGACACCACCGATATCCTTGGCAACTACCGGTTGGTGGTTCTTCAAAAGGGTGTTTACAATCTGCAGGGAATCGATCCCCAAAAGGGAACACGGCTGCTTGTCAATGGGATCTCAGTTGCAGAAGACACCTCTTTAGTGAACTCTGTAACCATGGCAACTCCCGGGGCTGTCAAGATAGCTCTTCCCACTACGGGTATTAACAGGGAGTCAGGTTACATTTATGTACCAGGCACCAGTATTGCCGTTTTCCTGGATAGTCAAAAAGACAGTGTAATTATTGATTCAATTCCGGCAGGCAATCTTCAGGTCCTTGCCTATGCAGAAATAGCTGGTTCAGATTCGTTTGCCATACGATTCAATGTTCCTGTAGAATCCGGCAAAACTACTGAAGTTGTAAACTCTTTATGGAGATACAGCTGCCGGATCTTTCTCAATACGACAGTAGAAGGTGCAGATGTGGCCGGTGATGTGGCTTTGTTTCCGGTTCTGATCAGACTCAATGAAAACAATTTCGATTTTTCGAAGGTTCAGCCTGATGGTGCTGATATCCGCTTTACAAAATCGGATAACAGCGCATTGAGCTATGAAATTGAAAGCTGGGATGCGGGGGATAAAAGAGCGCAAATCTGGGTGAAGGTGGATACTGTTTACGGAAATAACAGCACACAGCATATAGTCATGTACTGGGGGAATCCCGATGTGGTTGGTCGTTCAGACGCTGGGACTGTTTTTGATACAGCAAACAGCTTCGTTGGCGTATGGCACATGAATGAAGAACCTTTAACAGGAAAGGCTGCCATAAAGGATCGTACTGTCAATGGACACAATGCGACGTCTTTGGGGGCGATGACATCGGCGAATTCATGCGATGGTATTATCGGGAAAGCATTAAGTTTCGACGGGGTAGATGATTATCTGGATGCCGGCAATGTTTCAGTCACGGGAAAGTATACAATCGGATTGTGGGTATTGCTTGACACTCTTGAGAAATCCCAGAGGTTTATCTTCAAGGATTCATGCTACACCTTATGGTACGATAACGATACTGCCAGTGTCAGGGTGGAGCATATGAGCACCACGACATGGTGGCGCGGATATCCCCAGGACAGCGGAACGCAGGTTCCAATGGTGAAGGGTAAGTGGCACTACTTGACTGGCACATTTGATGGTTCATTTTTGCGGTTATATAAAAACGGGACCGAATTATCTGTCACCGAAAAAATCACTGTGCTCCCCAGAACCAGTTCGGATCCTTTGTGGATTGGCAAGGCCTGGAATATTGATTTCGTTGATGGGACAATGGATGAAGTCCGGATAGAAGGGACTGCGCGCCAGGCAGACTGGATCCGGCTCTGCTATATGAATCAGAGAATTGATGATTTGTTAACAAACTTTGAATGACTTTACAGTTTGTAAAAAAAAAGACCCGGTTCCGCTCACCCTGAGCTCCCTGACGAAAAGGTGAAGAACCTCAAGCCTCTCACTTCGGTAAACTCAATGTGAGTGGTGTTGAAGGCTGTTAATAAGAATAAAGGTACATCTCCGATCAGATCGAACCTGAACAGAATGAGATAAACTATTGAAAAACGTGTACCAGCATTTCCATGAAAATCATTTATATATGCCACTTTTCTTTGCTTTACCTTATACTAATCTTAAAGGGAATAATGCAAATTTTCAAAACCGCAGAGATTTACATACAGAGTCTATTTATCAGAGGAGAAAGAATGAATCGTCATGCTGATGCAGCAATAGAATTTAAAGCCTGTATTGTGCTTTCTACACTTGCGATGTTGATTTTTGTATCTACGGCTTATTCGGCCGTATCACAAACGCCACCGATGGGCTGGAACAGCTACGATTGTTTCAATTTTACGGTTACCGAAGCAGAAGTGAAAGCTAATGCCGATTACATGGCTGAAAACCTCAAAGAGTATGGCTGGGAGTATATCTGTGTCGACTGGGCATGGTACTATTCAGGATCACATAACAACTCCCCGAACCAGGATGCCAATTTCAGTCCCAGTGTCCACTATGACAATTACGGCAGGATGCTGCCTGATCCGACCCGTTTTCCATCATCGGCGAACGGACAGGGATTCAAACCTCTTGCAGATTATATCCATGGTAAAGGTTTGAAGTTCGGAGTTCATCTGATGAGGGGAATTCCCCGTCAGGCGGTATCAGAAAATACTCCGATTATGGGAACAAATAACCGGGCCAATGAAATTGTCGACAGAGTTAATCTCTGCGCATGGCTCAATCTGATGTACGGGTTAAACATGAGCCGTCCGGGTGCTCAGGAATATCTGAATTCCATGTTTGAACTGTATGCTTCCTGGGGCGTAGATTTTGTAAAGGTAGATGATCTTATAAATCCATATGGCAGTCCGGCTTACCGTGAGTCTGAAGTCACAGCTTACAAAATCGCAATAGAAAACAGCGGTCGGGAAATGGTTTTAAGCACATCACCGGGTGCTACCCCCCTGGCAAATGCTACACAGATTAAAAGAGATGCCAACCAGTGGAGAATGGCTAACGATCTATGGGACAACTGGAACAATCTGAATGCCATGTTTGACCTGGCGGCTTCATGGTATACACATGCAGGACCGGGACATTGGCCGGATGCCGATATGATTCCTATCGGCAGGGTATCCAAACGCGGCCCGGTTGGTGCAGAGCGGTGGTCGAAGCTTACCAGTGATGAAAAATACACTATGATGACTTTATGGATAATAGCCCGTTCACCACTGATCTGGGGCGGCAATCTGGTTGAAAACCGTGCTGAGGAGCTGCTGCTGATGCAAAACAGTGAAGCAATTGCAGTCAATCAGAAAAGTGCCAACAGCAGGCCCCTTGTAAACGGCAATACTCCGGTCTGGTGTGCCGATATACCTGGAACAAACGAAAAATATGTGGCTCTTTTCAATCGTAACAGCAGTTCCAGGGATGTGTCAGTCAAATTCAGTGATATTGGTTTATCGGGTACTGTTCTTGTCAGGGATCTGTGGGCAAAAAGTGATAAAGGAAGTTTTACAAACTCATTTTCAATGTCGGTTCCTTCCCATGGTTCTTTTCTATTCAAGATGACAGGTGAGCCGCCTGAACCCAGATCCGCTTTTTCGAAAATCGAGGCAGAAAGTTACATTTTCCAATCCGGAATTCAGAATGAAAGCTGCTCCGAAGGCGGGGAGTGCATTGCATATATAGAGAACGAAGATTACTGTGTTTATAGTAATATTGATTTTGAAAGCGGAGCGGCAGGCTTCGAGGTCAGGGTATCAAGTGCGACAACTGGAGGCAATATCGAGATAAGACTCGACAGTATCAATGGTGAGCTTGCCGGTACCTGCCAGATTGCTTCAACCGGGAGCTGGGAGACATGGGCTTTATCAAGTTGCAGTTTAAAGGAAGTGAGCGGAAAGCATGACCTGTATCTCAAATTTACCGGTGAGGATGACTATCTGTTCAACATAAACTGGATACAGTTTACAAGAGACGAAGTTGCTGCCGGACAAAGATCTGTGCGGCAGGGTATTGGCAGGTACAGAACAGGAATCTCAAACGGGAAAATTATCATTACACCCTCCGGAGATTTCGGCAGATTTACTGTTTCGATATTTACACCTGACGGGCGGCTGGTTACAGGGAGAAACGACAGGGGTAGAGTGGAAATACCGGTCAGTTCAAGAGGAATCTATTTAGTAGATATAAACTGCAACGGATATATAGAGAGAAAACTGGTTTCTTTTTATTGAACAACTTTCACACTTCAAACTGGATCGCCAAAAACAGTAGTGCAACTGTAATGCGCTGTACTCAGCGCTTTACAGTTGAATTACGTCTCTGGCTTATTGGCGGCCTGTTTTCCCATCGGTTGTCTTATGCGCGTGGATGCTCTCAAGATCCTTACTGTTGTTATCATATAGTTTTATAGAGTCATATTTCTGCCGATATTCGTGATAGAGATTTTAAAGAGTAAAGGATGAAAAGGGCGCAGAGGCATAAACACTTCGTGTTTATAAGAATCCCGGTTGCTTCCATCATTTTGAATTTTGACAATATGCAACAGCCGCTCACATTGATGTTGGATAAAAACCGGAAAAAAGATTGGAATCTAAACGCAGAGGGCGCAAAGGACGCAGAGAAAAGACCGGACGCAAAGTATGAACGCTTTGCGTTTGCATGGTGGGAAAACAAAACAATATGAATAGTTCTATGTGGTTTAACAGGGTCATTTCTCTGCCGATATTCGTGATAGAGAATTTAAAACATAAAGAACAAAAAGGGCGCAGAGGCATAAACACTTCGTGTTTATAAGAATCCCGGTTGCTTCCATCATTCTCTATTTTGACAATCTGCAATAGCCGCTCACATTGATGCTGGATTAAAACCGGAAAAAGATTGGAATCTAAACGCAGAGGGCGCAGAGGACGCAGAGAAAAGACCGGACGCAAAGTATGAACGCTTTGCGTTTACATGGTGGGAAAACAATACAATATGAATAGCTCTATATGTTTTAACAGAGCCATTTCTCTGCCGATATTCGTGATAGAGATTTAAAAACGTAAAGAACAAAAAGGGTGCAGAGGCATAAACACTTCGTGTTTATAAGAATCACGGTTGTTTCCATCATTCTCTATTTTGATAAAACTGTAGTTGACGATTGTATTGAGGCTGGATAAAAACAGGGAAAAAGACCGGAATTTAATAACGCAGATGGCGCAAAAAACGCAGAGAAAAGACCGGACGCAAAGTATGAATGATTCGCGTTTACAAGATGGGAACAGCTCGGTAGTATGAATCTTTTGTGGTAGGAATAAAAATGACGGCGCATACTTTTATATGCGCCGTCACTGATATGATGAATACCTGGTTATTTAACCGCTCTTGCCTTTACAATATAAACACCTGTGGGGAGCCCCAGGTCTTTCTTTACATCCAGAACATTTTTCCTTACAACAGCCTTATGCAGCAGTCTGCCAGAGCAGTTGTAAACCGCAATGTTTTTCAGTTTACCCGAAAATGTTGCGGGGAATGCGATCCGGTCGCCGACAGTTCTCATAGTTACTTTAGGCAAACTGAGTGCGCCTTTTATCTTAGCCGGCAGCGCCCCGACCGGAATAATGGAAACCTGCTCACCTGTATATACAAGCTGGTGGTCGGGATCGGCTGTTATTTCACCACCTGCACCATGACCACTGGAGACAAAAACGATATTGAAAACTTTCTTTTGTTCCATACCGTTAAAACTGCCTTCACGGCTGCCTATGATCACATTCCGTGATCCGTCAAGATAGGTGATTGGAATCGTTGCGTAATGGCCTTTTTCATAATTGTAATTATCGCCTTCATCTTCATACATTGTAAACGAACCATCTTTTCCGGGGTAGATACGCAGCTCAATTGTATCGGCCCTCTCTGTCGCGTACTGAATCTCAGGACCCATTGGCACGATACTTCCGGATCTGATATGAAGCGGGATTTTTGAAAGCGGTGCAGCGACATTGTTTATTATGCCCCCGTTGAGTATTGAACCGGTCCAGAAATCGTACCACATTCCAGACGGGAAATAGACCTGTCGGGATGTCACGCCTTCTGCTGTTACCGGACTCACCATGAATGCCGGGCCGTACATGAACTGATCCCCGATGTTTTTTACCTGCGGATCATATCTGAAATCAAAAACCAGGTGACGCATAGGTGTGTAATCATCATTGCTTGTCATCCAGGCAAGAGAATAAATATAGGGCATCAGCCGGTAATGTAACTTGTCAATTAACAGCAGGTTTTCCCTTGTGGTTGCTGAAAACATTGTGTTATAGAGTTCTTTGCCCTGACCGGCTCTCATATTGCCATGAATCCTGAATGTCGGCTGGAACGCACCATACTGGAACCAGCGTGTAAAAAGTTCATGCATCGGTGCGGGCGAGTAATCGACATTTGCACCCCAGTAACCTCCGATATCCGTGCACCAGTAAGGAATGCCTGTAAGGGTGGAGTTGAGGCCGCAGGGGACAGAATTTTTCAATGCCGACCAACTGCAGGCGATGTCGTTGTTCCACTGCATGCAGGAATGGGACTGCTGGCCCGGGAAGTTGGCGCGATGCAGGATGACTACGCGTTTGTCGGGGATGTCTCTTCGCCAGTTTTTATATGCCATTTCAGTCATCGGGAAAGTGTATGAGTTGTAAAAAAGGACACCCTTTCCCATTGCGGTTGTCAGAGTACGCCTGTTAACACCGTTAGGGTAGGGGAAAGGCTCATCATTGTCAAGCCACCAGCCATCCCATCCCTGAACGTCGGGGTCAAAGAAAGCGCCGTTGATCATTCTCCAGAACTCCTCGCGGGCATCTTTGTTGTAGGCATCAATAAAATGAGTAGCTCCGTCAGAGGGCCAGAGCCATCCTTTTGAATTAAAGTTATTAAACGGTGGAGAACCCTCTTCAAGTTGACTCCAGATAGAGATCATCGTGTGTATGTTTGCGCTATGCAAATCTGTAATGGTTTTCTTGACATCACCGTAGGAGGGGTGAAAGCAGTAGCAGCCCTGTTTTCCGGCCCCGTCCCAGTAGTGCCAGTCCTGAACGATACAGTCCAGAGGAATTTTGTTGTTGCGGTAACCGTCCCTCACAGAGAATATTTCGGCCTGGGAGCCGTATCGATCTTTCGATTGTATAAGTCCGTAGGCCCATTTCGGGAAAAGCGGAACTTTTCCTGTTGTCGCACGATATCCGGAAATAATCTGATCGATTTCAGGGCCATAGAAAAAGTAATAGTTCAGAGCATCACCGCATTCCGATGAGAAAGCATATCTGGTATTGCCCGCTATATTTCCGCTGAAATTGATTTTTGCATAGCTGTCCCAGAAAATTCCATATCCACCTGTTGTCACCAGAACCGGAACAGCGGTTGTGTGGGGCCCGTAAGCCTGGTCCAGAACCTCTGTTCTTCCTTTGTAGCTCACCTGACCCTGCTGAAACTGCCCCAGCCCGTACAAACCTTCATCTTTCGGGGAATTGAATTCGCCACGAACGGTATTTGTCGGTACTCCTTCAACAGTAACTGGTGTCATCGACTTTCCGTACTCGGAAAGAATCACCGTTCCGCCAAGGTCCGTATAGGTAATGTTTGCAGTCGATTTGCTGATTAAGACTTTTATCTTGCCGGTTTGCAGAACTATAGTGTCCCCGGATTCGGTTTTTGTAAATTGCGGGGTTTCCCATTCCGCGGTTACCACCTTCAGCGGCCTCTCAGGTATTGAAGATGCTGAAGTATAGGCGACATGGACGATATCGTCGCGGCATATCTTTACCTTCATGATTCCTGTATTACATATACACTTTATCCCGTCACTTTCCTGAGTGTAAGATGTAATACTCAGAGCCCATGCCCTGCTGAAATACGATGGTAAAATTACCAAAGCTGTTGCGGCAATAACACGCAACAGGCTGCTTCGTGGCAATCCTTTTTTCTTCATAACACCTGCTCCCTTGCTGTTAAATGTGACTTGTTATCATCAAACATTGTATTTTAATTACAATAGAAAACGGCAATGGCCTGGCCATGAGCCGTTATGCCTGACTGCCGGTTCCTCCTTGCCGGGACCGTAACCGGCAGTCTTTTTTATTATCACCTTCTAACCCGCTTCGCTACCTGTTCAGGTTGCCATTCCGGATTTTTAAACGGGTATCAAAACGTGTCGTTGAATTTCGCTTTATTTACCTGAACTCCACCAGCTTATCCTCTGCTTTCTGGTTCATATAACAGAGCCGTATCCAATCTGCTTTGACAGCGGTACTCATTACCCGTACCTCATCGATTTTCCCGCGGAAATAACACCATCCATCATTTCCGGGAATAGTCACCTGACGGGCGTGTTTGCCGATCGTGAAGTCATCTGTGCTGATTCTCGGGTAATCCCCGGCCATAAGAGGTGTCGAATCGTTTACCATGACACCATTGATATAGAGATACTGCTCAGTTCCTGATCTTACACCCGTCAAATACACCCATTCTTTTGCTCCCGGAGAAGGAGGTATTGAATCTTCAGTAAATGCCCAACCCTGTTTATCCTGATACTCCACAAATTCCCAGGTTCCTTTTCCATTAGCATAGCATTTCAGTTTCAAATAGTATTGTTCGTGCCCTTTACCTGCCAGAGCATGCCAGAGTGTATCGATCGTGTCGGCGTATGCCCAGAGCGACATCGAGTAGTCACTGTTTTGTGCTATGTCAAGATTCCCCGACGCGCTTCCCGGGATTGTGATGTAACTTGATTTTCCATTGAAATAGCGTGAGTAGCCGGTGGCGCCCTCAACCGCTGAGGAAAGATTCATGTTGAAAGGTGTTCCGTGAAATCTGTTTGCGGTTGCATCGAATGCGGTATCGTTTCCACTTCCGGAAAGGTGCCACACGCCCTGAAATCCGGCCAGAGTATCAAAAACCGCGGCACTGTTTGAAAATGATGAGACTTTGGAACCGGAAGTTCCCCAATGCATGACTATATATTGGCTGTCATCATTGCCGAAAACAACAGGAACGCGAACCCATATCACAGCGATATTCTTTACCGCATCCCATAGTTCAATTTCATGGACAAGATGGTTTCCATTGGCATCTGAGAAACGGAGATCTTCACCATGTGTCTGTGCCTGTGAAAAATCGAACATGTTCTCTGTTAATCTTATCAGGATCGGAAAATCGGTGATATCACCAGTAATATCCGCACCCGATACGGTGGTGTTGAGGTACGCTTTCATGGAATAGCGCCATTGCGGGTAGGGGATGACTGCTGTGTCACCAGAGATGACCTCAATACCTGTGGAAAGAGTTTCTGATGAGGTTCCGGAGACATATTTGACTGCGGGTATTGTTCCAGCAGGAACCTTATCGAGAGTTATCATTCCGCTGCTGCTTACGTCTGCGGAGATACCGGTACCCGGGATATACGCATATCCGCCGACAGATGATTCCGGTACGGCCACCCTGATTGCTCCGGGTATTGACAGTACCGCATCCGGGGCGCTTGTTGTTTCCCCGCTTACAGTGATGCCGGTCAGAAGTGCCCTGTCGCCTGATTGCGGATCTGTTGCGACAATAGAGTAATCCTCGGCGGAATCCGGAGCCGCTATCCGGTAATTACCGTCTGAATCGGTTGTGTCGGCGGGTATTTTCACATCTGAAAGAGAAGCTTCAGGATCATGATCTGCCGGATACAGCACAACTATAGTAGAACAGGCAGGAGAGCCGTCGCTTTTAACCACACGGCCGATTACTGTTTCTGAGCTGTTACCTTCTGTCAGTTGAACAGGTGTCGTACAAGACAGCACTGTAATAAGCAACAGATTCATCACTAAAGCCACAGGACGAATTCTGCTATTCATCCTCAGCCTCCTTACCCCGGCAACTCTCGGACAGGGGAAAAAACTGCATATTCAGTTGAAATACTCTGTCGGCCCCGGCGTCCTTTTCCGCTATCGATGCGATTTTGTCCCTGACTGCAGCCAGTTCTTCTTTGATCACCTTTACGCTTGCATCAGAAATTCCAAGTGTGAGAGTAGAGAGGTTAATCAGTCCGGTGCCGAACCGGTCAAGAGCATCGTTGGCCAGTGCAGTTATCTCTTTCTGAAAATTTATCACATTTAAAGCGGTGACATTGGCATCAGGCTTCAGTACACCGGTAGTTATTACCGCATCAACCAACTCAAAGATCCCCTCGTCATTTTTACGTATGAAGCCCAGCCGCTGGAGCACAGAAAGTGCCCGCATAGCTTCTTCAGGGCGAATCCGCGGGTTTAAGATTTTCGCTATTTTCCGGCAGTCACTCTCATTATCACTGAATTTCCCCAAAGAGATAAGCGACCGCACAGCGCTGTAATACCATTTCTGGTAAAACTCATACCTGGTGCTGTCAACGATACTGGCTTTTATTTTTTGACAGGCTACCATTCTCTCGAAAAACATCGCACGCTCTTCAACAGAAGAAGCCTCATTGAAGAATACCATATTTTCAAAGTATTCGGCCTCTTTTTTTGAGTGTCCCATTGCAGTGGAAAATTTGAAGATAAGTGCTCTTCCGAGATTCTGCCGTCCCTCGACCACATCTTTGTAAAGCCCGACAGAATTTATACCCGCTTTTCTGGCAAAAAAACGGTAGGAAAAAGCCTTGCTCGATCGTTTCCGCTCATTATAATAATCGGCAAGGTAACGACGATAGTCGGTGTAGTTAAAGACAGAGAGAGAAGAAGTCTGTGTGTTCTCTTTTTTGCCCATAGAAATTAATATAAGATTAATTGTTTTACATGAAGGTAAAAAAGAGCATTAAATGAATAAAATGTTCTATTTTAACGGAACAATCAGATAATTTGAAAAATAATGTAACATACTGAAATGAAAGCAGTTAAGATAAGTATATGATAAAATCAACTTACAATACCAGCCAAATTCTCCGGAACACTTCGGGCCGGAAAAAAGGTATTTCCGGTAAATATGAGAATTGATCCCAAATTATCTATCAGGCGGTGATTGGCTTTGTCAGCCCGGAAAAATATTCCATAAAAGACGTGGAAGAAAAAGTGCTGCTTGTAATAAGAAACTGATACATAAAAAGTCTTGCCCATGACGGTCTTCCGGCATGGATAATGTTCGTCACCTTCAGCGGGGGGGGTAGGGGCCAGGACACTGCGACACGGCCCCTACCAGATTTTGTTTCTATGTTTAATTGTCCTTTAATTTTCTGATGATATTTTCCAGAATCAGACGGGGTGACTTCTCGATTGACACCGTAATGGCATCGCCGGGTATTTCAAGAGTCTCAAACTGACTCTCAAGCAGGCTTGGGGGCATATAGTGCCCTTTACGCAGCCTCATCCTGTCTCTTATACATTCTATGGAGCCTTGTAGAAAGATGAACTTGACCTTTTCGGGAATTCCCTGTGAGAGGATCTCTCTGTAAGATCTTTTCAGTGCCGAGCAGGCAAGAACACAGTCCCCCTGTTTTTCCCATTTTCTGATCTGTTCAGAGAGCTGCTTGAGCCATGGTAAACGGTCCTGATCTGTGAGTGGTATTCCTCTGCTCATTTTTTCTACATTTGACCGGGGGTGAAACAGATCCGCATCGTAAAACGGAATTTTCAGCACTTTTGCCAGTTCCCGGCCGATTGTAGACTTCCCGGAGCCTGAAACTCCCATTAGTATGTAAACCAAAAGATTTTCTCCTGAAGAGGCTGCAGGGAAAATAGTAACAGAAATGGCAGGGGACGAAATATAATTGATAATGAATAGCAAAGAACCCACACAGGAACACGATTTCTATTACCCTTTACTACTATCATTGTGATAGAGAACCGGTACGAATTGAAAATTATGAATTGCGGAACGAATAATGAATCTTTAATGAATGAACGAACCGATTTGTGAATATTTGTGACTTTCCGGCGATAACTATATTTTCTAATTCTAAACTTTAAACTCCAAACGAGACAGGTTTATATGATAAGAATAGATAAAAAAGAACTCCGTAACTACCTTATTTTAATCGTTCTTGGCGCCTGCTGTTTTCTTCCATTCCTGGGGTCAGTTCATCTGTTTGACTGGGATGAGATAAATTTCGCGGAGGCCTCCCGTGAGATGATCGCCAGTGGAAATTTCATGCAGGTCACCATAAATTACCAGCCGTTCTGGGAAAAACCCCCTCTTTTCTTCTGGCTTCAGGTGCTTTCCATGAAAGTATGGGGTGTAAATGAGTTCGCTGCACGGTTTGTAAACGCGTTTTTTGGTATCCTCACTCTGCTGGTGGTTTACACTGTCGGAAGAAGGGTTTACGACAGCAGATTCGGGTTTTTGTGGGCAGTCGCGTTTATCGGATCATTTCTGCCTCACTTCTTTTTTAAATCCGGAATCATCGATCCTGTGTTCAATCTGTTTATTTTCCTGGCTATCACATTTATCGCATCCGGTTTCCTCTCTCAAGACAAGAAAAAAAAGCTTCTGGTTTACACGGCTGCCGGTATTATGAGCGGGCTTGCCGTTTTATCTAAAGGGCCGGTGGCGTTTATGATGATCGCGCTGACGGTAGGTATCTACTGGGCCACAGTCCGCTTCCGGAAAACATTTACAGCAGGGGAGGCGCTTCTTTACCTGGGAAGCATGTGCTTTACCGCATCTGTCTTTTATGGAATAGAAACCCTGGTTCACGGGACATGGTTTATTGAGGAATTTATCAGGTATCAGATCCGTCTTTTCAGTACTGGTGATGCCGGACACGGCAGGCCGTTCTACTTTCACTTTTTAGTGATTCTCTTCGGATGTTTCCCGGCTTCTTTCTTTGCTATCAGATCGTTTATGAAACGTCATGAACCGCAAGTGCACCAGCAGGTATATAACCGCTTTATGATCATTCTTTTCTGGGTTGTGCTGATAACATTTTCAATTGTAAAAACTAAAACAGTACTCTATTCATCGCTGACCTGGTTTCCGGTGACATATCTTGCTGCGGTTACAATGTACGGGGTACTTAAAGGTGCAATCTCCTGGGGTAAGTGGCTCAACAGGTTCCTGATAATCTTTTCCGGAATAACCGCGGCGGCTATCGCTTTTTTTCCTGTTTTGATCATCAATAAAGACCTGATAACGCCATTGATAAAGGACAAATTCGCAGTCGCATGTCTTCAGAAACCTGTTTACTGGAGCGGCTTTGAGTTTCTTGTTGGTACTATTTTCTTTGCTGTCCTGATCTATGCATTTCTGCTCATAAGCCGTAAACGATTCTATTCCGGTTTTGCTGTCCTTCTTGCCTCATGTGCAATCTGCTGCGAGGCTTTCATGATTGTGTTTACACCTAAGATCGAGGAGTATACACAGGGCGGGCCGGTTGAATTTTACAAAGAGAATTCATCCGGTGATGTCTATGTCAGGTCGCTGTTTAAAAGTTATGCTGATCTGTACTACGGAAATAAAAGACCGGGCGAACACCCTCAGAGCCATGACAAACAGTGGCTTCTTACAGGTAAAATCGACAAACCGGTACTCTTTGTGGGGAAAATCACTCAGGACAAGAAATACGGGGCTCCGGAAATGGGACTCACAAAACTCAAATCAGAATACGGTTTTGTGTACTACAGGCGCGATCCGCCATCAGAGTAGTGCCTGTACTTCTGCAGATTGACAATTCCGCGCTTCTGAAGCACATGTTCCAGTGTTACTTTCAGTACTCCAAGTCCGTACTTAATGCTCCTGGGGAGATTTATCGATGATGCTTCCCTGAAGTATCTGGTCGGGCAGGTTACCTCTGCAATCTCATAGCCGGCGTAAAAAATCTGAGATATCATCTCATTGTCGAACACAAAATCATCGGAATTGCACTGGTAGTTGATTTTTGTAAGTACTTCCCTGGAAAATGCCCTGTAGCCGGTATGGTATTCAGACAGCTTCTGGTTCATCAGTAAATTCTGTGTAAGTGTAAGAAAACGGTTTGCAAAGTATTTGTATACAGGCATTCCACCTTTTACTGCGCCCTTGCCCAGAATCCGTGATCCGAACACAACCTGGTATAGTCCATTGGCAATGATGCTGGCCATGGCAGTGATCAGTTTGGGAGTGTACTGATAATCGGGATGAAGCATTATGATGATATCTGCATTCAGGGAAAGAGCTTTATCGTAGCAGGTTTTCTGGTTGCCTCCATAGCCCCGGTTTTTCTTGTGGATGACTATGTGCCTGATGCCCAGATCGCGTGCGAGTTGGACTGTGTTGTCTTTGCTTGCATCATCAACCAGAATCACCTCATCTACTATGTCTTTTGGTATCTCAGCGTAGGTCGCTTCAAGAGTACTGCCTGCATTGTAGGCCGGAAGTACGATTACCACTTTTTTGCCGTTAATCATTCTTTTCTCCCTGAACTCTTTCTGCGAACTCTGCATATTAAGAGGACCGAACTGACAGAGACGACAGCTACTACTGCTCCTGCGGCCGTATCAAGGGGAAAATGCACCCCCATATAAACTCTTGAATAGGCAACAAGAGACGCTGGAATCAGAGTGGTCCAGAAAACTCCTCCATATAAAAATATAAGCAGTACAGATGCAGAAAAGGCCAGATTTGTGTGTCCGGATGGGAAGGAGTTGCGTTTGAGAGCCGGTCCTACGATATGGACTGCAACAGAATCGTAGAGTCGTTCGGTCGGGAAATCTTTGGGGGCAGATGGTGCCAGGGATGGATCGTAAGGCTTGCTTTTATAATAACTTATGGGCCGGGGTCTCTTGACTAAAAGCTTCAGTTGCGTGTTGACGATTCCACTGATTGCGATGCTCAACAGCCCGCAGATCAGCACTTTTTTTACCTGGCTGCGGGGAGTTTTAACCCAGATTACCCCTATCAATACAGGAACCACGATCCACCCGTTGCCCAGCTGTGTGATTAACCAGAACACCCAATCCAGCACAACGTTATTATGAGAATTAATCAGGATAAATAACCCGGAATCAAACTGTATCAAAGATTGAAGCATCAGCGGAAAAAAACTCCTTACAATAAAAAATCAAACGTGTTAAATCTATCTCAGATGCTCAGTTAGAGGGTTATAAGCCCCGGGTAAAAATCTATTGGGCCGATTTAGTAGTCTTTTTCTTCCGGAACTGTACGATTTTTCCCTCCGGAAAAGATTCTTTGCCGGCCGCAACTGCCTCGGTTATTTCTTTACTCTGAGATGATTTATCGGGGGCACCAAGCATATTTGCAGTACCCATCTTGATGATCTTCACATCCTGGGTTCTGGTTGCATTCTGGAAACGTCCCTTGATTATATGCGGCGGCTGAAGTTTAAGAACCTGGGAAACCGGAGGAAATGTATTGAGGCTCGCAAAATGCATCCAGATCCATTTGCCCATCGGTTTGGCTTCTTCATCCATTGTATACCCGATACAGACTCCGTATCCGTTGAAAATCCACCCGTCTTCCTCTTTGGTATCCGGATTTTCCGGAACAGGTCTCATTAAAATGCAGAAAATGTCACCATCAAAGGGGAAATCCACTGCCTGATCCAGAGTTGTATATCTTGATGCCAGATTGATCAGCTCTTCTCTGGATAGACCCATAAGCACCTCGCTTTTAAATGTGTATGAATCGAGAGGTACAACCTGACTTATATACCCGAGACTCAGGGCAAATTGCACTTCGTCCACTCCCGGGTGCTTAAGTCAGGTACAAGAATATGGAAAAGGGGAAGGAAAGTATCAAGTGTTTTGTGTATTGAACCGAAAAACTAAAGGGGGCACGGTCCCCGAAAGTATTAAATAATTTATAAATATAATGTTATAATAAAATCATGAGAGAACACCGGGAAAAAACAAAGAGTGCCATATTGCTGATCTGCTTTTCAGCCCTGGTTTTTTCCTGCACTCAAAACCCGCTTGCAGTTTTTTATGACCCTCCGGTGGTTTTTACCGGTTACATAAATGGACATTATGACAGTCTCGCTGGTAATGCTGTCTGGAAAAACAGGTGCACAGCTGTAGGTGACACGCTGCGGATTTTCATCTACTCAAATGATTTCAGCGTGTCGCACAATATCTGGACAGGTGATTTCATGCGGTTTGACATCTACCCCCAGGCTGCTCACAATGACAACAATACCCTTCTGGAAAATGACAGAATCCTTTTTCATATGGCCAGATACACAAGTGGTAATTCATCTTATACAATTAAAAATAATGATCCTGTAAGCAAGGTGAAAATGACGATAGATGAATTTAATCCGGCCAGTGGTGCTGAACTTGAAATTTACGATGTAGTCCTTTCAGCTCCGCCGGTCTTCGGCGGTCAAAATCTGGAAATTTTTGATGCACGAATAACAGGGGTGATAGAATAAAATGCGGTTGATATCTTCGATACTTTTCCTGCTTGTTACGGTATATGCCGCTCAGGCACAGACAACGGCAGGTCTGGATAATGCAGACTGGGGTGCAACAGCCGATGAAGTCAGGGAGGCTGTAAAGGCACAGGGGTGGCAGACTGATCCGCTCACTAAGGAGTTTCCCGAATCCCTTAAAGTGACTGTTTTCCGGGCCAGTTCAGAAGTAGCGGGTTACAGGGCAATCGTAAGGTATTATTTCTGGGAGGGAAAATTTTTTCAGTCAACCGTAGTCTTTAATTTTGACAAGCTGAAGAATTTCGATTTCAACTATAATGTATTCAGGAGCGTAAACGAGTACTATACTGCTATCCGCAGCAGTACTCTTGTATTTGTCAGGGATATCTACGATCTGCTGCAGAAGAAGTATGGAAAAAAAGAGCCCATCTTCAAGGGACTGGACCCCAGGATGGCTTTTGTAAAGCTTGATTCCTATGTAAGGCAGGAAAGATGGAACCTGCGCTATCATCCTTACGATTACTATACTCATATTGTGACATCATCTTATGCACGGTGGGATTTTCCCAAAACCAGGGTGATATTCTCTGTAAACCTCTCAGCCCCTGAGAAAAGATTCGACTACCAGCTCTCATCGGTTTCCCTGGATCTGGAGCGCCAGATAAATAAAAAGAGGGATGAGCTGCTGATGAAGGGGTTGTAGGGAGCTGAGACGGGCGATTACTTGTCTGAAATTCATGTTTTATTTTATTCGTAATTCATAATTTTTTTGGAAGAGGGGACGCCCCTCTTCCAAAAAAATAGTGCATATTATGTAGTGCTTCACTCTTTCTGTCTCAATTTTTCCCGCGAGCCGGTGTCTATAACTTATTTTGTCTAACTGCTTTTAAACCGATAGACTATCTTGTTCCATACAATTTATAGGAGGCATCATGAAAATCAAGAGTGTAAAAGCTCGTGAAGTGCTCGACTCAAGAGGAAACCCTACAGTTGAGGCTGTTGTTGTGCTGGAGAACGGAGTAACAGGGAGTGCCATGGTACCATCTGGTGCTTCAACCGGAGAAAAAGAAGCCGTAGAACTTCGTGACAAAGACCCCAAGCGCTATCTTGGAAAAGGTGTCCTGACTGCTGTTAAAAATGTGAATGAAAAAATACAGCCTGTTGTTGTGGGGATGTGTGCTGAAGATCAGAGAGCAATAGATGCTGCCATGATCAAGCTTGATGGAACACCTAACAAGGCAAAACTTGGCGCAAACGCGATTCTCTCTGTTTCACTGGCCGTTGCACATGCTGCCTCTCAGAGCAAGGGAATCCCCCTTTACAGGTACGTCGGCGGCGTGAACGCATCCGTTCTGCCGGTTCCCTGTATGAACGTGATCAACGGCGGTGCCCATGCCGATAACAACGTCGATTTTCAGGAATTCATGATTGCACCCCATAATGCTCCCGACTTTGCAACTGCAATCAGAATGGGTTGTGAGACTTTTCATGCCCTGAAATCAGTGCTGAAAAGCAAGGGCTACTCCACTGCAGTAGGTGATGAAGGTGGATTTGCTCCCAATCTCAAATCAAATGAGGAAGCGATCGAGACCATACTTGAAGGTATTACAAAGGCCGGTTACAAGCCCGGCGCAGATATCTCAATCTGCCTCGATCCTGCCACAAGTGAAATGTGGGACAATGGCTCATATGTCTTCTCAAAATCCACCAAAGCCCGCAAAAACTCTCAGGAAATGGTCCAGCACTGGGTTGACTGGGTAAGCAAATACCCGATCGTGTCAATCGAGGATGGAATGGGCGAGAATGACAGAGATGGCTGGAAGCTGCTCACAGAGAAGCTTGGAAAGAAAATCGAGCTTGTCGGGGATGATCTGTTCTGCACAAATCCCTCTATCCTGGCTGCAGGAATAAAAGATGGCGTTGCCAACTCCATGCTGGTGAAGGTAAACCAGGTCGGTTCACTGACAGAGACCCTCGATGCAATTGAGCTCTGCGAAAAGAACAACTACGGGTACATGATGTCGCACCGTTCGGGTGAGACTGAAGACACAACCATTGCAGATCTGGCAGTGGCAACCTCTTCAGGCAAAATCAAGACCGGTTCTGCAAGCCGCAGTGAGCGTATCGCAAAGTTCAATCGTCTGATCGCTATTGAAGACGAACTGGGCTCAGCAGCAAGGTTCGCCGGCAAGTCAGCTTTCAAGAACGCATAATTACTCTTGTGATTGTCAATAAAGAAGCCCCTCCGCAAGGAGGGGCTTTTTTTATTTGAATAAATGCAGTTCTGTCTTTTTTGTCGAAAGGTGATACTTATTGTATCTGCCGGTCTGCAATATCCGGTATCAGTTCAAGGATCGCATCTCTGAGAAACCGGCGTTTGTAAAAGTCTTCATCAACTACTTCCCCGTTCCACACCACAATATCAAGGTCAATGATCCTTGGGCCGTTCTTAAGTTCTCCTCTGACCCGTCCCATGCCTGCTTCGATCTTTTTCAGGTTATCCGTCAACTGTGCAAGATTAAGATCTGTAAATATTAGTACGGCGCCGTTGAGAAAATCGGGCTGTTCGGTATATCCTATTGCTTTTGTAAATACAAAACTGGAAAATTTGAGACCGGGGAAATTTCGGGAGAGTATTTCTACTGCTTTCCTGGCATTCTCTTCAGGGTCTATATTGGACCCGATAGATACTGCGGCTCTGTTCATTTCTCTCTTTCTGCGCTGATCTGCACTGAAACTGAATCGGCAAACCTGAGTGCATGAGGCTTGTCTACCTTGACAGTAGCACTGATCACCTGTTTATCGCTCATTACAATGCTTAGTATGTGATCGGTCAATGATTCCAACAGATGAAATGTGGACGATTCAACTTCCTGCACGATCCTGTTTTTTAGACTTTTATAATCGATGGCCTCAGAGAGATCATCTGATTTTACTGCGCCGGTCTGATCGAACTGAAGGGTTATATTGATTATTACATTTTGCTTCTGCTGCCGTTCCCATGCATTCCATCCGATAGTGGTCTGCAAAGAAAGATTTAAGATATGAATAGTAGCAGTGGATTTTGTGTAGCTCATCAAATTTTCTACCAGCAAATGTTTTACCACTTTTAAAGGCTTTTTATGGCAGAGAGCTTGCTTTATTCTGACATTTATAGCCATCGCTTAAGCATTTATTCACATAAAACCCCAAAGGGAGGCATTTATGAAAAGATTCTCATTGCTGGCATCATTTTTTGTGCTTACATTTTTTCTTAACGGTTCCGCACAGATGTACCGCTGGAGCGGAGATTCTCTTCCTTCAAGCGTCTCTCTTCGTCACTACCTCATGGGTGGTGTTTCCTGGATCGATGTAGATGACCTTAACTCCAGGCTTGATGGTCTGGGGTTGACTGAATTCTCAAGCCATAACCTGACAGTGGGTTACGGGTGGGATATGATATACGACCGGATTCTCACCGGCGGTCAGGTAGAGGCGCTTCTCTGGAGAAGCAATACCGATGAGGGGACAAAGAG
Organism: Fibrobacter sp.; assembly: GCA_012515615.1. Lineage (GTDB taxonomy): Bacteria > Fibrobacterota > Chitinivibrionia > Chitinivibrionales > Chitinispirillaceae > JAAYIG01. Next base: position 8,871 of record JAAYYB010000014.1, on the reverse strand, counting down.
CACTTTGTGGTCCGGAGAACTTGTGATAAATGCCGGTTTTCAGGTTTTGTCATCAGATAAGATGTTCCTTTATCCCATAGTTGGCCTGGGTCTGGGAATGACAAGCTTATGGGTAGGAGCGCAACAGGTACCTTTCGGCACAGCACTGACAACACCCGCAAACGATAATCTTTATCAGTTCACAATGGTAATTAACCTGGGAGCGGGTTTTGATTACATGCTTCCAACCTGGAAGGGTCATAAAAGCTGCATTGTTGGCGTCAGGGCCGGCTACATGTTTGATCCGATCAGAAACACAGATTGGCGCAGAGAGGGTACAGAGGTTACAGGGGGCCCGGATGTAAACCTGCAGGGACCCTATATCCAGGCGATTCTCGGAAAAGCTATGAGCTGGCCTAAAAAAAAGTAATCAGAATCCAAAAAAAGTCATACCCTTGAAGGTGATAATTCCACCAAGCAGGATAAGTACCAGACCACTGACCACATTGATTACCCGGGGGTACTTTCCTGCTGCTTTTATGTGTGTCCTGAAAAACTGAGATGCGTAGCCTGCAATGAGCATGGGGACGGCAAAGCCGGCAGAATAAATCAGAAGCAAAAATACACCGTTGAGAAGTTTCCCATCGGATGCCACAGTGGCCAGAACGCTTGAGAGCATCGGCCCTACGCAGGGGATCCAGACAATTCCCAGAGTAAATCCAAGAAAATAGCCGCTCAGGTTGCCTCTGGACCGTGAGGCAAATTGCGAAATAAACCCAAGGTATTTAAAAAGGTTTACGTTAAGCATAAAAAGCAGGCCAAAAAGGATGATAAAAAATCCTGCAATCTTCTCAACATAGACCATCTTTGGGCCAATGGCGGCTCCAAAGAGCGAAGAGACGACACCCATCAAGATAAATGTAGTGGCCAGACCTGCTACTATCAGTATCGGGCGAAGTCTGTGGTCATCTGCTTTGCCTGCCACCACAATCGGAATGACAGGCAGGACACAAGGGGAGAATACACTGGTCAGGCCGGCTGCAAAAACAAGCAGTATACTGATATTTTCACCCATAATTCTCACTCCCGATTTTTCTGTTACTTACTCTTTAAAATGTCAAGAATAGTCTGCTCATCCTGGATGCCAGGCGTAAAGCGGTGGATCTCCTTGCCATCATTACCGATAACTACCATGGTCGGCAATCCCCTGATTCCGTATTTATAAAAGCTGCTGCGATCTTCTGCCCGGGTCGTTTTTACAAGAGAAAATCTGGCCAGGCTGGAGAGGCTTTCTTCAATTTTTTCCAGAATGGAAAGCTGAATCTGGCATGGACGGCCGTTAGGGTTCACAAAAACCAGCAGCTCTTTATCAGGAAGCACTTTCTCACTCTTTTTTTCATCAACACTGTCTTTGGGTACTGGTGTCTGATCGGCTAAAGAAAAAGAGCTGAAAATCAGTAATCCGGTGAAAAGAACGAGGCTTATGGAAGTGAGTGGCTTCATGGCTAATCCTTTCGTTTACTTGGATTTTTTTATCGATTCCGATTCCGACCCCGATAGTAATAATATCAAGATTCAAACATTGCGATTAAAAGAATCATTTAAGAGCAGATACGATACTGCGTGCTTCGGCACTGCATACTGTATAATGCATCTGATTTCCCTCTCTTTGACCTTTAATTATCCCGGCAGCTTTTAGAATATTAAGATGCTGAGAGACGGTGGGCTGGGGGACACCGGTACAGGATACCATGGCCGCAACATTGCGTTCCCCCGAAGAGAGGCCCTCGACGATGCAGTATCTTACAGGGTGCCCCAGGGCTTTGAGTATCTTGGCTTTTTTCTTATGAGCTGAATTCATATTGACTCCATTAGAATATTCATATATTAATATATAGCAATATTCGAACAAAGTCAAATAAAATCAGTATTGAAAATGCAAGGAGTGCACTTAGAGGATAATCTGAGCTAATTTGCGGTCCCTGAAGGCGGGGCTACTAATGCGGTTTGGGTCGGTACCTGATAGAGGGCAGCAAGATCGCTATCAAGCATGATGGCTTTTCCACGAATATGACGGATCATATTCACTCCCAATTCAAGTAATAAGCGAGAATAAGGAGTTTCTGGAAGAGGGTGCCCCCTCTTTCGCGCAAGCCCGCCGAAGACGTCGGTCTTGCGCTATCACCCCGTGTTGCCCACCATTTATAAAGGCAGGTAACAGCATCTCATTTTCAAACACCCTTGCGGCCGCACTGACGAACTGTAGGTAGATTAAAATGGTTGTAGCCTCCCGGAAATTTGATAAATAAGGCCGGTGAATATAACGTCAGGATTGTAAATTGAGAACAATGAGTACATGCTCTCACTAATACACAGAACTTGCCTTGTTCCTGACTTGCTACTTGCTACTTCTAAATATTAGAAAGGCAAAAGATTTATTGTAGTCTTCTGCAACTATCTCCTGATGATTGATTATTGAAAAAGGTCGGAACCTTGGAGCTTGAATCCTGAGGCCCTCGATTTTTTTACCATCTGGTTTCATCTCCATATCTGAGCTGGTATCGGCGTAGGTGTCGATAATCTTGAGATATGACTCTTTGGGCTGCACTCCCAGCAGTGCGTGGACCGCTTTTTTGTTCTTTATAAATACTACAAAGGGAATCCCGCTTACGTTAAAAGCTGCCGTTATCTGGGGAAACTGATCGGTGTCCACTTTATATATGGTGACCTTTGAGCGGTTCTCCCGTGCTACCTCATTGAGTGTCGGTGCAAGGACATGGCATGGCATGCACCAGTCGGCATAAAGATCAAAAGCTATAAGCTGATTTCCGGAGTTTTCTATTATGGTATTGAACTGGTCCAGTGAAGTTATCGGTACAACCGGTTCCTCAGAAGCCGTATCGCCCTTTATCCCCGAGCAGCTTATACAGGCTATGACCGGCATGGCTGATAACAACACCAGCAGAAAATTGATCACTCTTTTCATTGCTCCTCCTTGAAGAGGTCTGCCACATTGAAAAACTTGCTCTCGCAAGAGGCCCGCTGTCTCTGTGCTTTTTTTAAAATCCGTTCTTCAGAATACTCAGCCAGAGTTGCCTGGGATTACAGAGAAAACCGGATCTAATGAGGATAAAACCGCAAAAGACAGACCAAAGACTATACGGATAAGAAATGCGTTTAAACAGCGGTAAAAAATTGGACTTTCCAGAAGACTGCTTCCCTTGTTATATTCTATCTGTATAAACTGGAAACAGTTTTTCTAAAACCTTTGATATAAGGAGGCTTTTAATGAAGCGCTTTATCTGTGATATCTGTGGTTATGTCTACGACCCCGCAGTCGGTGATCCTGACAGCGGAATTGCTCCGGGGACCGCTTTTGAAGATCTTCCCGATGACTGGGTTTGTCCTCAGTGCGGTGTCGGCAAGGATGAGTTCTCACCTGAGGACTGAACCGGAGAATGAAACTTTACCGCTGTGCAATAGTCATTATCGGAGCATCGGGAGACCTTGCCAAACGCAAGTTGATCCCTGCTCTTGATGCGCTTTATAAAAGCGGTAAAATAAACGGTGACTGTCTGGTAGTCGGTGCAGGCAGGACCCCTTTCTCTACAGAGAAATTCAGGGAGCATTTCGATGTCTCCCCTGAATTCAAAGAATACCTGTTCTATCATCAGTATATTCCTGGATTGAAGGAGTTTCTACGCTCCAGGGGTGATTTCTCCAGAGTGGTCTTCTTCTTTTCTCTTCCGCCCCTGGCTTACAGCCACACCGCACGTGAACTTGTGGCCGAGGGTTTCGGCAGCGAATCTTCCATTATCATAGAGAAGCCATTTGGCTGCGATTTCGAATCTGCACGTGCTCTCAATGCTGAACTGACATCCTATTTCAGCGAATCCCAGATCTTCAGAATCGACCACTACCTTGCAAAAGAAGCAGTTCAGAATATCATGGTCTTTCGTTTCGCCAATCAGATCTTCTCACCCGTATGGAACAGCCGGTATGTGGAATCGATACAGATCAGCGCCCTTGAGAGAAGCCGGATTGACCAGCGGGGCCAGTACTTCGACAGGGCCGGCATAGTAAGAGACATGGTCCAGAACCACCTCCTGCAGCTTCTGTGCCTCATCACGATGGAGCCGCCGGTGAGCCTTGCGGCAGATGATGTAAAACAGCAGAAAGTTTCAGTGCTGCGGTCAATGAAAATCGAAGAGTACCGGCCATATCAGTATGAAGGATACCGAAATGAAAACGGGGTCGATCCTGCTTCCAGAACAGAAACTTTTGCCGAATTGAAACTCTCAATCAACAACAGGCGCTGGGCCACAACCCCTGTTTATATCCGATGCGGTAAAGCGGTTCACCGGACAAGCACCAAGATCGGGGTACGTTTCCATCCTCTGCCTCAAATTCTCTTTAACCGCAATGGAACCATTCCTCCAAATCAGATTATCTTCAAGATTCAACCCGCAGAGGGAATCGTAATCGATATCTCCTCCAAGGTACCAGGTACAGATGAGCAGATTACACAGAGCCATATGAATTTCTGCTACCGTGATACTTTCAAAAATGCATCTCCCGAAGCCTACCAGAGGCTTCTGTATGATGCTCTCAGAGGGGATCATACTCTTTTTGTAAGCGCCGCAGAAACAGAAAACGCCTGGCTGCTCCTCAGGGAGATACTCGATAGAAGAGATCCCCAGGTTTACACTCCCGGAAAACTCCCTGAAAGTAAACTAGGAGTAAACTGGATAGATTTCGACAAATACTCGGGGTTGTGTTCCTGATTTATTGTCAATGTGGGAACTTCAGGCAGTAATGGCAATCAGTTTAGAATATTGTAAATTGAAACAGAACCATTATCGTAGATCTTCTTCATCCAGTCCGGTTCAGAGATACTTGTGCCCCAAAGGTTTCTTTCCTCAGGGCCGAAAAATACGTATTGAACGTTCAGCTTTTTAACGATCTCTTTTTTTTCTTCAGGATATGTACCGGGCGAAAAAAAACCGAAAACTTTTTTCTCATTTACTTTGTAGTCCGGGCTCACACTGTAATGCCCGGCAACGGTACATTCACTCGTAAATTTAGCCAGCCTGTTTGAACTTGAAGGCAATGCCAGAATAGTCTTCTCTTTCTGGAGGTTATTGTTTATCCAGTTCCAGGCAGTCACCTCATTTTCACAGGCATAGAACCTGTTTGTATTGACACGCAAAATGAATCTCATACTGTAAAAAGCAGTCACTCCGGAATTGCCCAGAATAACCGATGCCAGAATCGCTCCAGTCAGGAGATTCCTGTGCGTTTTCTGCTCCATATTGATGAATGAAAACTTTCTCGATTTTATCATAAAACCGATAAGAATAAGAGGCGAAATAAGCGGTACGCCTATCTGGGGACTGAAACCAACTGCGGGAATCACCCAACCTATGTATTCCAACCCGAAGATAACAACAAACCATAGACACAGAAATCTTTCTTCAGAACTCAATGGCTGCTTTTTGATATGAAATAATCGAGGCAGGGCAAGAATAATCGCCGGACCGAATGCAAGTAAATGCCACCATGGTTCAGGCAGTGATTTTATATTATGCCCCTGTATCGACCACCACCTGAAAGTTTCGTTGATTTTGAAAAGCCATGCGCTATAAGCAAGTGCCGGAATAGATAAGAAGAGAGGCAGCAGGCGGCCCAACGATTTTTTAAGATCAAATCCTGTGAGAAGCGATTCGATCAACACAAATGAAGGGAAAATCGCAAAAACAGAGAACAGGTCATAAGGTCTGATAAACCCGTCAAGAGTGAAAATAACCGCTGAATAGAGATAAAATTTTCTGTTTTTACTTTTTTCAGCAATCAGATAAAACGCAAATCCGATAAGCATCAACCCATGTGGCAGAGAAAAGTTCGGGTTCGATACAATCTGCTGGAACGGGTGAACACCACCCCAGACATCATAGGAGAGGATATTCATCAATTCCTTTGATATCAGGCCGGCTTGAAAGGCAGCAATAGAGATGATTCCGAAACCGCCACCCAGGCAAAATAGCAGCATGGATAGAAGCCATCTTCGCATACTTTTAATAAAGATGGTTGACAGGAATGCGAAACCACCAATAAGAAAAACTGTTCCTGACAGTCGCCATAACTGATATACACCATATTCAGACAAATGAAAAACCCTCATCAGTAATCCAACTGTCAAAAACTGAATGTTGAAAAATACCCCGCCATTGGGGTTCCCTGTCAGACGGTTGTTAAAAAGCACTTTACCATCATAGGCCTGTCTGATAAAAGAGAAGTACATGTTATGATCATCCAGGTTCATAACCTGACCTAAAAAGTGGTGATCTGGTGGAGATGTCATCCGCGCCACTTCATAGGGAATCATACTTATTGCAAATGTGATTATAATTAACAACAGTGTAATGAGAAGTTTCTTTTTCATGGTATAAGTACGCTGGATATTGGTGGATAAGCTAAGAACGGCCTCAAAAATCTATGGAATAAAAATATGTTTTGTAAGCCGAGGACCCGGTTAAAAGATTGATGGAACCATCATCCCGGCTTGCGTACTGCGATTCGTATCCGAAATCGATTGCCATTGGGCTGCTTGCGTCTTCTACATTAGCCCGTTTGGCAATAGCAGCATCAGAAGGACACAAGCAGATATTATACAATAAAACTATGGTAATTGAGAGTATTTTGAAGTCCATAAAAAACCCTGAATATTTCCCTATCCCGACATTGAGTTAAGTAACATTTAAAAAGCATAGCCGACATCAATTATCCCTGGCAATGTAATCATAAGTTTATCAACCAATTTACTTTCATAAACAATGTATACCCCAAAAGCAAAGTTAAATCCTAAAGAGAAGCCACTGCGAGTAATCCAATGGTACCCAACCCCGGTTAAAACCGGCACATTGTTTCCATATCGGGTAAGTTCAATGCCGGTAGAAGGTGATAGCCACAACCCGCGGAATGATTCTTTTGAATAAAAGTTATAACTTCCTAAAACAGATAAACCGCGAGTAAATCTTTCATCCCAAAGACTCCTATAACATGCAAGAATGCCGAGGGATTGTTTCGGCATAATAATTCTCTGATAACCAATTGCAAGCTCACCGTATATAATCGAAGCACAATTCAGGAATGTATAATGCGAACGCTCGCTTGCGGAAACTGTAAAAAGCAGTAAAAAAAGTAATGTTGCTATTTTATTCATTATCAAAATAGAACCTACGCACCAAGTAAAGGTTTTTCACCTACCACCAATTCTTAAATGCACTGTGTCAAGTTGCTCGGTCTCAAATACTAATAAAGAATCATTCAATTCCGTATGATATTTGACAAATATCTTTGGTTCCTCAGGTACAAAAATTGCAGTTTGTTCAAGCTTATTTTTCTTTTCACCTGTTGCCTTTATTTTGATAACACCACATTGCATTATGGCGTTTTTACAAGGTACATACCACAACTGGTCAGTTCCAGTTGCCACGATATAATATCGGGAGGTAATTTCCCCAAGCTTCTTACCAATAGCTTTATGCGAATTGGCCCCGGGTTTGCGTTGAAAAGCATAATCTATCCATATGAGGATACCCCCCGTTTCTGAGATCGAGTCCGTTTTCCTCCATTAATTAAACTAATTTATTAGTGAGTTTAAAATCTGGCGGGCGTAGAAAAGGATGGTATATGGAAATCGGACATGCAGGGCAACACCCTCCCCGTAAGAGAAGGCGTTTATCTGGTGAAAAGAAGTATCTGGTCCTTGAGGAAGTGAAGGCACATCCTGAGAGGAAAGGTGAAATCCTTCGGAGGGAAGGTCTTTTTCAGGCCGATCTGAAAAGGATTGAAAACGCTGTAAAGGAAGCAGGCATTAAGGCTCTTGGACAGATGCGTCCGGGCAGAAAGTGTGTACAGGAAGTCCCGGCAGAGCAGTACGAAACACTCAAGAGAGAGTACGAAAAGCAGGAGAAAGCATTGGCTGCATTGACTGTAGAGTTTATGGCGCTTAAAAAAAAAGTGAATGGGGAATAGTCGGTCCGATACGGGGCGAACGGTTACCTTCAGAAATAAAGAAGGAGATTATGGATCTGGTTATTGAGTGTAAGTCAAAAGGCGTAAACCGGAAAAGGACATGTGAACTGCTTCAGATTGATGAGCGACGTGTTCGTAATTGGTTTTGTCGTTATACGCTTGTTGATACAAAGCCAGGTCCAGCCCATGCGCTCCATGCATTACTGCCACAGGAGCGTGCTGCTATCGTCGGATTTGCAAAAGATGAAAATTACGTCGACGATTCGCATAGGGTCCTTGCAGCCAAATGCATTGACCTTGGTAGTCTTGCCGTGAGTGCCTCTACTGTCTATAGGGTTATGCGAGAGGAAGGCTTGACCACCGACCGCAGTGGCCACGGCCACCGCAATGGAAACAGCCGTAAGCCTGATCGCCCGCAGCTCACAGGTCCTAATCAAAGGTGGTGCTGGGATATAAGTTATCTAAGGACTCTTGTCCCCGGCGTTTACCTTTACCTGTATGTGCTATTAGACGAATACTCCCGCAAAGTAGTAGCTTTTCGTATAAGCTGGAGCATGAGCTATGCAGAAGGTAAAGAACTGCTTGACGAAGGCATTGAAAGAGAAGGGCTGAGCCCAGAGCAGGTTAAATGTCTGACACTCGTTAACGACCGGGGCACTCAGATGAAAGCAAAGCCTTTCATGAAGTTTCTTAAGGAGCTTGGAGTGTGCCAAAAGTTTGCCCGGCCTCGTACACCCAATGATAACCCGTTTATTGAATCATTGTTCGCAACAGCCAAACAGTCTTCTACATACCCGGACACCTTTAGGGATGACCTTGATGCTATTGCTTATTTCACTGCTTATTTTGACTTTT
>JAAYYB010000416.1 GCA_012515615.1 Fibrobacter sp. | reverse complement strand
CGATTTCGACGCCGGCGGGAAGCTCGAGGTTTTTGAGCGCTTCGAGGGTCTTTCCGGTGGGTTTGATCACATCGATCATGCGTTTGTGGGTTTTGAGCTCAAACTGCTCACGGGAGTCCTTATACTTATGAACGGCACGCAGGATCGTGATGATCTCGCGATCTGTCGGCAGCGGCACGGGGCCGCTGATCTTTGCGCCGGTTCTCGTGACGGCCTCGACGATCTTTGCCGCGGACGCGTCGACCAGAGAATGTTCGTAGCCCTTGATTCTGATTCTGATTTTTTCGCTGACTGCCATTATAAATCGCCTCCTAAAATTCTGTGCGATTTTGTACACCCTTCCGCGTGTTTCGCGAATTTCCCGTTAAAATCGCCGGATTGTGCTTTCGTTGTTATCCGGCGACGCCTTTTACGGTAAACGTATATGGTGTACCATTGATCCGCCCGGTTCAAAGACCGGACATACTCCGCAGAAATTCCCCCGAGCGGTTTCAAGACATTTCGTCTTTACGCCGGAAGTCGAAACTGGCATTTCGACCGGCCACCTTCTGCTTCATCGCACGCTGTAAAACAGCCGTAAAACCTTTGTTTTTTGGACAAAGAGCGCTCTTTTCAGATAAGCGCCCCGACAGTATAACACAATCAAAACCCCATTGCAAGCACTTTTAAAGTTTTTTTGGTTTTTACCGAGTTTTTTTCGTTTTTTTCGTTTTTTCAAAAATAGTTACCTGTTCTATTCTGTCCGTTCATCCGTTCAATATGACAAATCTGTCCGTTTATCCGTTCAATATGACAAAAAACGTTGTCTCATACGAGCTGCCCCGAATAAGCCGGGGCGGCCCCGTCTTCCCGTTCACCTCTGCGCAAAATTCCGTACAGGCAGTCCAGCAACAGTTTTGGGGAGCGGACGGGGGCGCCGTCGGCTTCCGGGACAAGCATGCGAAACACCGAAGCGGTGACTTTTATGATATAGTCCAAATCGGCGGAGAGCCCTGCGGCGGTCTGTGCATATTGCCGGTGCAGTTCAAAAAAGAACGCCTCCGCCGAGCCGGAATTTCCGGGATACGGCAAAAACCCCGTCTCGCTCAGTCCTTTTTGAAAGTGGCTGTGCAGCTTGATCTCATAACTGCGATGTCCTTTCACGCGCCCGCCGAATCCGGGATTATGCGCATGGGTGAAGGCGTCTGAGACATAGTGCGTCAGCTTCCCCAAGCGGTAAAAATTCAAACCATTGCGCCGCCGATTTTTCTTCAGCCGCCCGGCCAGCCGCGAAATTCGGCTTTTCCCGTTGGGATAATGGTGTCCCCGAAGCGGCAGGTTTTTCAGTGAACCTTTCAAATAGGTCAGATAATTATAATCCGGCTCGACGCAACCCCACAAAAACAGCTTTTTATGCCGTCTTTGAACCGCATCGGCAAAGTGGTCGATCAGATAATTCCCCAAAAGGACATGGCTCTCTTTTAACAAATCGGGTTCTCCTTCAAAATTACAATCGGCTTGTGTGTTTTTTATGGTTCGGTTGCTTTAAAAATATGATATATACGGCTGCCGCATCCGCCGCCGTGTTCGCGGCTGCCGACACAATCAACTATAACATAAAACGAAAAACTTCTGT
>JAAYYB010000163.1 GCA_012515615.1 Fibrobacter sp. | reverse complement strand
TGTCTGCAGTGACTCCACAGACTGAGGTTCTCATTAAACCGGAGGCGCCTATCTTTATAAGCGGAACAGAAGCAACAGTTGATTTTAAGGTATACAGCATTGCCGGTGAGATGACCAATCCTCAGATTAAGTATATCAAGTGGATCAAGAATGTAAAATTTCAGGCAGATGCTTTTGCAAAGGGCGGCGATGAGATACCTGCATCTGATATCATCAGTATTACTCCGCAACCGATAAGAATGGGGAGTAACTCGCTTTCATTTACGGTCCCTGCCAGAGATACATCCGAGCACTATGCTTTCTTTGAGCTCATTATAGAGGGGACATCAGCGGATGGACAAAAAGTTGCCAGCAGTGTCGGTTTTCTGCCATTCAGGGTGATCGATTACAAGTTTGAGGTGGAAATCTACGATGCGACAGGGGCCACTAAACTGACTGAGGTTACTGCCGGAGTTCCGGTTCAACTGAAAGTTACGCCGCTCAAAAAAGATGGCAGCCCCATTATGGCTAATATAAAGCCGATTGCAGTTTCACTTTCATCAAAATACAACGTCTATTCTGCGCCGAATGATACGGTTTTCTTTCCAAACGGTGTTACCGGGCCGTCTACGAGCAGTATCATATTTACAAAGGTGCCTGATGTCGGAACAGACAGGGTGACGGTCAATGGAAAATACGGGGATGAGGCGATCAGCGGTATTTCCGAGGCTATCAAGATCAATCCCGGAGACCCCGCTAAAGTCAAGTTCCAGAGTCCTCCTTCAGGCGCGACCGGAAAGGTCAATCCCGGTTTGAGTGCTCCGGTAGCGGTTCAGGTGTATGATGCGTATGACAACAAGGTGAATAAGCCGGCACAGGCGACTCTGACAAGTGCTAATCCTGCAAAGATCAGCGTCGTGAATCCAACTGAAACCACTAATGAAAGTGGGCTGGCAACATTCCAGGTATCTGTTGGTCCGGAGGGCAACCCGAATGACTCAGCTTCCATCAACGTCGCTCTGGTAGCAAAGCCTGATGCTCAGGACAACGCATGGATGAAAGTTGGAAGGGCAAGAGACCGGTTTGTGATCTTCTACTCAGATACTCTCGGTTTTGATGCTAATGTTGGCATAAGCACATGTGCCGGGCAAAGGGTTCCCGTAACAATCAGGGCGTTGGTTTTTGTTGCGGAAACAGGGAAAGACAGCCTGGTTACAAGCCGCACTAATAAATTCGATATAATCCTCACCCCTGGTTTAGAAGCCTATTCTTCGCTCTCTGAGCTTGATGCGACACCGATTACACAGGCAGATCTGGTTTCCGGCCAGGCTGTAATCTGGGTTAAAGCTAACCAGGCCGTCGATAACGGAATGTTGACAATATCTGCATCAGGTGACAATTCTATTACTAAAGGTGAAAGGGAGAATATAAGCTTCCTTTTATGTAAAACATCCATTGCAAGGGCTTCATATCATGCCGATAACGGCCAGGGCCAGGTAGATCGTTTAGAGGTCTTTTTCAAGGATACTATCAAAGCGACCGATATTCCTGATTCGATTCAGCTTTTCTGGCCCAACACAGATGCCGCGAATGGTAAATGGGTTTACAAGCGCACACATTATCCGGAAACTCCTGACCCTGCGGATCCTATGCATTTCACAGTTAGTGTACAGCCGCCTTTTGCCGCAGCTGTGACATTCAGCTCTGTTTTACAGCTTGGAACAGCGTATGTTCGTGATGCTGATGGCGTGTCACGACCAAACCCATTCCCAATAGCAGATAGTGTCGGACCGCTGCTTATGACTGCTGAACTGGTAGAGAGACTTCCTGAAAATGCAACAGGAGTTGATACTATCTATGTATCCCTCTCTGAATCTGTGGCAAGCTCGCTTATCCAGGGTGGTACCCTGACACTGATCAAGCATGCCGGTGCTACAGAAGTGCCGCTTACAATCCAG
>JAAYYB010000162.1 GCA_012515615.1 Fibrobacter sp. | reverse complement strand
TGATTGCTAAGCCATTCAGGCGTCTTGGCCTTATCACCTTGTCGATAAAGCCTGCGCCACCTTCATGTCTTATCAATTCAACATGTTGCGCTACTTCAACCACCCCAACTGCGGAAATTAGGTTTAATTCTTATATATAGATATCAATATTTGCTGTAATGTCCTGGAGTTTAATATCAAAATAAGCGAAAAAAATTTTTACGCATTGTAATTGTTGGATTTAGGCGTTAGGAGATAAAAAAATGTATTCAATGAGGATACACCGGATTGATGAAATTATGAATTACGAATCGGGGGCATTACCGATGCAACTACCGGTACCGATTCCGACCCCGAAATGAATAAGAATACAAGTGAGGGATCGGTGGCGATTTTCAGCCTTGTTACCCTTTTTCTATCTGTTTTACCAACCTTAGTAGACTTTAAAATGGTATATTATCTGTGAAACAGCTGACAAAACCCTGGAATATCGAAAGGCAATAGGAAAATCCGATGCAGAAAATATCAGCAGAAATAGTCGAAAGAACATGGAAAGAACCGGAGAGCTGGAGTGATGAAAAACTTGAAGAGGAAAACAGTAAACTGCTTGCAGAACAGCCGGAACTTTATTCCTATATAATGTACTTTGTTTCAGAATATGACATCGATGTCCAGGAAGTCGGATTGTGGATCTTTTTCATGGTTTATCGAATGTATAGAACAGCGTATGGGAAACCAATTCCCAGGATTAATGAAAAAGAGATTATCAACAAGGCAAAAGAAACCGAAGAACGGTTCGAATCCCTGAAAGATGATCCCGGAGAGATGCTGGAGGAGATAGAGGAAACTCAAGCGATCGGGCAGCCGGAGATCTGGAGATATATTACAGAGGCTCTGATGGAAGATTCTTCTGAAGAAGATGTCGAACTGGAAGAAGAGGCTATCGGAGAACTGACTGTGATGTATAAAACAGTTGTAGAATTGCTGGATGAGGCAGTAGAAAAAGTTAGCGCTACCGGCAATTGATCTTCATATTTAAAAATTTTGATGGCACGTATCCTCTTATCTGCACTGGTATTCCTTTCCGCCTGTAACTGCTTTTCTCAATGGTATGTGCCTGCAAATTATACCGATGCAGAAAAGCCGGAGGAAATCAGCGTAACACCTATAGGCGGCTTCGGCCTGCTGCGTAAAGCCAGGCCGGGCGTTCCTGCGCACTATCACACCGGAATTGACATAAAGAGACCGGGTACCAATTACTTCAACGAGCCCGTGTTTCCTTCATATGAAGGTATAGTGATCAGCGTAATAGATGATGGGCCGTTCTCTCAGGTTGTCCTGAAGCATGAATATAAAAAGAAAAATTACTGGACCGTTTATGAACATATAAAGGTAAAAGTAAAGGAAATCGGAAAGAAACTGACACCTCACGATACGTTAGGTTACTTCTTCAACAGAAGCGAACTAAATAGATACGGGTGGCAGTTTGATCATTTCCATTTTGAAGTTATCAAGAAAGAACCGGTTGCCTTTATACCAAATAACAAATATCCGCTCAGGCGCTGCAGAACCTATGCAATCACCTGCTATACAAAGGAACAGCTTGATGAGAGACTTGAAAATCCGCTCCAGTTTTTAAAAGGTAAGCTATACAAAAAAAACCACAGGTAAAAATCTCCTTACTTTCCATTTTATTGATATCACAAACTGGTTTTTTCCTTTCGAAGGAATGACACATACCTGTTTTAACAGATAGACGGAATTTGTTCCCTGAGGGTTTTTCCCCATCCTGTTGCTACTGCGCAGGCAGAAATCCTGATCTTTTCTGAATGCCGGGTTCAAAATATTAAGCAGGTTCAACTGTAGCCAGAAACCAACACAAATTTGTTCCGTACTCTATCTGTTTACACAAAATTGCTTAGGCATAGTAACAGAAATCAACAGGAATCTCTCATTTTGTCCAGAATTGCTGCTGGCACGGATATTGCAAAATTGTCCGGGGGAAGATGATGCATCTGTCGAAAACTATGATCAGGAAATAAATATCAGAAGGAAAATTATCATGAATAAAGTGACGTTATTTGCAGTGTTGCTGATTTCTGCGTACAGTGTCTTTTCTGCAGGCCCGGAGGTATCATTCAGCGGCTACCTTGATGCTGATGTGTGGGCAGATCTCCGGGGTTCATATTTTACTAACAGTGAGCTGGATCTGGGAATGAGTCTGAAATTAAATGAATTTGTAAGTGCTCATGTTTATGCTACCATGTTGTCAGCTTATTCACTCTCAGGGCAGGGACAGGTTCCTGCAGGTACAGGGCTTCCCTCTGAGCGCTGGGTAACTGTCAATTTTGACGGGTTTGATATCACGTTCGACAGCAGGTTCGGTACGTTTTCTGCAGGCGATCTGGTTTTTCAGTATGGAAAATTCAATTACTATTTCTACAAGCGCCTGAGCATGATAACTCCCGAAAGCTTTACACGAGGAGTCCGGTATGGGACTTCAAGTGACAGATTCAGCCAGGAGATCAGTGCGGGAATTGCGGATGTGGGAGATCACTCTGCGGATCTGAATGGTACAACCGGGCTAAAATTCAATGAAAATAATTCACTTGGCCTCTTTTACGGTTTCAGGGGAAGTGCGAGTGAGAATTTCACAAATGGTACCGACTTCTTTGCAGGTGCAAAATATCTGGGGAATGCCGGCGCGCTGAGCATAAAAGCCGATATCGGGTATAACAATCTGAGCGGGGATGTAAGGAAAAATGTTTTAACATTTCTGCTGGAGCCGTCAATTGCTCTGAATAAATTTACTGCTGCATTTACCGGTTATGTAATGTATGACCCTGATTCAGCAAATGACATTTCAGAATCTCCGCTGTTTAAATTGTCAGATGAGCTTTTATTCTATGTTGAACCTGGATACAGTTTCAATGATCTCTTTGCGGCAGGTTTACCTCTGGAATATCATGGCGCAGATCTGGAGGACAGGGATGATAACTCATTCTGGATTGTTCCCACATTTTATATCTATCCTGCTGAAAAGGTTCAGTGGTGGTTGTGGGGACAGGTGGTTATCCCCCAGGCAGAAGAGATCGGCTCTGAAGATTTGATGTATGGGATTGGCTCAGAAATAATAGTGGAATTTTAAAATTTGATAAGTTCTTTAAAAATTCCGGCATAGTAAAGGCGGATTCAGATAAATGTATCCTGTATCATTTGTACACAACGTGGTGTGACTTTACGTTGCCGTCTTCTTCTGCTCCAGGAGATCGGTTCCGGTACTGTGAAGGTGGATACAGATAATGTACTCTGTATCCTTTAAGCATTATATCGTATGACTTCACAGGGCCGACTCTCTTTATACTTCAGAATTCATTAGTACCTAACTTATGCATCCGGGAAAGACGAAGTGAATCGCAGGTGCACCACACCAGTGGAACATCTGCGATTTGTGAAAGACTGTATGCACAAGGGATAAGCGCATTTCGCCTTGATCCGGGTGCATTAGTTAGGTAGTATATTTATTTCCCCCGATGTGTGACAGGCTCAATTTTGTGTGATCAATAGAAGCCTGTTTCCGTGTGAATCTGCCGCAACCGGCCGAATTGATTTAACAAATGTAAGCAATGTGACAGATTGCCTCCTGGAACACTTTTGTACCGCACTGATCTCTTTGGTACAATTCAGTTCTACGCTGTACTCGAAAATTAACGAAAAACGGCATTTACACTCTGGGAAATGCTTTGGCATACCTATTGCACTATTTACAGTTCTGACTGAATATTATAAGTAAATACAAAGTTGTAGTCAATATAAACAATTCTCAATTCGAAAGGAGTAGGTATGAAAAACCTCACAAGGCTTGCTGCATTGACAGCAGCCGTGGTACCCTTTGCCGCGATGGCGCAGGATGGGACGGGGATCAACACTGTAGACACGCTCTGGGTGCTTGTCGCAGGATTCCTGGTTTTCTTCATGAACGCAGGGTTTGCGTTTGTAGAGGCAGGATTCTGCAGAGCAAAGAACGCGGTTAATATTCTAGCCAAAAACTATGTAGTCTTCGCTCTTGCTGCGGTAGCGTTCTGGGCTATAGGTTATGGTTTTACCTTTGGCGCGGAGGGGAACGCGTTAATAGGGGCCGGATCATTCCTTGTAAATGAGAAGGCTGCAAGCCCGGTCTCCAATATCCCGATGTTTGCGTTTTTCTTTTTTCAGCTCGCATTTGCGTCGGCTGCATGTTCGATCATATCCGGAGCTGTGGCAGAGAGGATAAAGTTCAGCGCGTTTATACTGTTCGGGACTGTTATGGTTGCTGTCATTTACCCCATAGGAGGTCACTGGGTTTGGGGTGGAGGATGGCTTGCGTCTATGGGATTCCATGATTTCGCCGGATCAACGGTGGTTCATTCAGTCGGAGGATGGGCAGCGCTGGCTGGAATACTTCTACTGGGACCACGGCTTGGAAAATACAGGGAAGATGGTTCTTCACGATTGATATTGGGACATTCCATTCCCCTTGCAACTCTTGGAGGTTTTATACTCTGGCTTGGATGGTTCGGGTTTAACCCTGGAAGTGAGCTGGCGCTTACGGCTAATGTGCCCAGGATCGCTCTTACAACTGCACTGGCTTCATGTGCCGGTACAATTACTTCGATGTTTACAGCGTGGAAGCTAGTAGGGAAACCGGATCTGTCGATGATTATTAATGGAAGTCTTGCGGGACTGGTGGCTGTAACGGCAGGATGTGCAGTTGTTTCTCCTGCGGGTGCCATTGTAATAGGAGCCATTTCGGGAATTTTGGTTGTGATATCGGTCATCGTTATTGATAAAGCCAGACTTGACGACCCAGTAGGCGCTCTCTCGGTTCACCTTGTAAATGGTATCTGGGGGACACTGGCAGTAGGCCTCTTTGCTGTACCCGGATATATAAACGGAGTCGAAGGACTTTTCTATGGTGGAGGAACCGGACAGGTTGTCTCCCAATTGACAGGTATAGCAGCAGTAGGCACAACCGCGTTTGGATTGTCACTTCTGCTGTGGTTCATAGTAAAAAAGACTATAGGCCTGCGTGTCACACGTGAAGAGGAGATCGGGGGACTCGATATTGGCGAAATGGGTCTTGAGGCATACAATGGCTTCCAGATATTTACTACCGATAACTAAGGCATAAGCAATTTGTTAAAAGGGGAGGATAAAAAATATGAAAATGGTAACAGCTGTAATACAGCCGATCAGACTGCCTGATGTCAAAAAGGCCCTGTTTGAAGCAAAAGTATTTAAAATGACAGTTTCAAATGTAATCGGTTGCGGGCAGCAGGCCGGATACACCGAAAGCTACCGGGGTAATATTGCAGAGATCAATCTGCTCAAAAAAATTAAACTGGAAATTGCGGTTAATGAGGATTTTGTAAAGCCCACTGTTGATGCAATAATCAAGGGCGCTCGTACCGGCAAAATTGGTGATGGAAAGATTTTTATCACTGAACTGCAGCAGTGCATAAGAATCAGGACAGGAGAAGAAGGGGGATGCGCGATAGGGTAGAAAAGGAAAAATGACTTGCAGGAGAAAACAGGGATGTTTTCTCCTTTTTTCAATTATTAAAACTATCAGAAAACAATTTGACAGGTAAGCATAGCCGGAAATTTTTATTAAATAAAGACAATCATTCGAGGGAGGGGGTGGGCTTCAAGACTCGCGCAAAATTCTATAATAAAAATAGTCAATTGTGCGAGGCCTGAAGCCAGGGGGAGTTCATCCTGTGGTTCCCCCTATAAATGCTTTCTCTGTTTTTGAACTATCTTCCAGGTTTGTCGGGTCAGCTCGATATGATCTAACGGTTACCCATGTCAGTCTTTAAACCTCTCGTAATCGATTCCGTATCTTGACACCTTATACTGAACAATCCTCTTTGTGGTCCCCAGAAGTTTCGAGGCTTCAGTCTGGTTTCCCCTGGTGTCTTTAAGAGCATCTGTGAGCAGTTCTTTTTCATAAGCCTCCACCAGACTCTCAAAAGATCTTCTGCGTTCCCCGGTAGAAGAGAGATCCTTTAACTGAAGAGTAGGAGGGAGATCATGACCGTTAATGGTATTGTCTTCGGCGACAATTACCGCGCGCTCAATAACATTCTCAAGCTCCCGCACATTTCCCGGCCAGTGATAGGCAAGGAGCATATCGATTGCGGGTGTGGAGATACGTTCGATAGTCTTACTGACAATTTTCGAATACTTTTTTGTAAAATAATCCGCCAGAAGCAGCACATCTGAACCGCGGTCCTTGAGCGGTGGAGCATATATTGTAAAGACATTTATTCTGTAGAAAAGGTCTTCCCTGAAACGGTTCTCTTTTACATCTTTTTCCAGATCACGATTTGTGGCCAAAATTAGCCTGACATTCACTCTTATCATTTTTGTGCCGCCAACCCGCTGAAATTCCTTTTCCTGAATCACTCTGAGAAGGCGCCCCTGGGCACTCAGGGGCATCTCTCCAATTTCGTCAAGGAACAGCGTTCCACCGTTGGCGGCTTCAAACTGACCAACTTTCATTTCTGTTGCTCCTGTAAATGAGCCTTTTTCGTGTCCGAATAGAACACTTTCCAGAAGCGACTCCGGAAGCGCGGCGCAGTTTACGGCAATGAAAGGACCGCCCCTGGAAACGCTCTTTTCGTGAATGGCACGGGCCACAAGTTCTTTTCCGGTGCCGGTCTGTCCTCGAACCAGAACAGTTGTAGGAGAGGGGGCCACCTGAGCGATCTGACGGTACACTTCACGCATCACACTTGAATTACCGGTCATCTCATCGGGTCTCCCACGTTCTTCCAGAGTTTTCTTGAGTTCCCTGTTTTCTTTCTCCAGGGCAAGAATCCGGGCCTGCCTGCGATCATTAACAACCTGGGCTATAAGATCCGCGATCGCCTCCAGAAATCTGAGTTCATCCTGAAGCGTCTGTTTATCTGAGTAGATTCTGTCAACTGACAGAGCCCCGATGACTGATTTGCCTGCTTTTATGGGTACACACAGGAAAGCGATATCGTTTTCCTTGAGGTTCGATCTGGCACCGGTACGGTTTAAAAAGCCCGGCTCATCTTTGATCTTTGGAATGACAACTGGCTTGCCGGTTTCAACAACTTTCCCGGTGATACCCTCTCCCAGTTTGTATTTTCCTTTTCTCCGGCCATATTCAGATATGCCCCGGGCTATATCTACAACCAGTTCACTACGGTCAGGATTTAGAAGAGAGATCATTCCCCGGTTCATTCCTGCGTGAATCTCAAGGACCTCCAGAACTTCAGTCATGGTCTTTTCCAGTGCTCCAGCGTTGCCCAGAACACGGGCGATATGGTAGAGAACTGAAAGTCCATTGAACCCCAGATTGGCCTTTAACTCGGAAATAATCATAGCTACTTCTTCCTTGATACAAAAATGTGTCGTTTTGAATATACTAAATCAGAAGACAGTGAGTGATATCCTGTCTTCTGCGCGTACCTGCAGTCCAGGAGTTTTAATCAGCAGATAAACAACATCTCCTTATACTTCGGGAGCTGCCATTCACTGTCCGGCACAAAAGTTTCCAGATCATCAACATGACGGCGGATATGTTCCATGTGGGGCTTTAACTCGTTAAAGTGGAAATTTGCCCGCTCTTCCTCATGCATCGATTCCGCCTTTTTAACCATCTCCTGAAGAATCTTTATATTCCTGTTAACGAAAAGGATGACATCACTTATATGATTGTAAAGTTCCTTTCTGTTATTTAAAACCTCAGGGTTCAGCTTGAGATCAGGATTTTTGGAAATTTCTGTGATCTGCAGAACTGTTTTCCCGATCGAATATTGGAATTCATAAGCTGGGGGAAGCACCGATGAATTAACCATATCGATCAGTGTTTTGGCTTCTATATCGAGCACTTTGTTGTAAATGTCAAGCCAGATGTTATGCCGGGCTAAAAGCTCAGTTTTACTGAACACGCCCAGTCTTTCAAAAAGTTTGATATTTTCGGGATCAACCAGAGCTGTAAGAGCTCCCGCCGTTGAAGGCTCATTTGGAAGTCCCCGTCTGGCTGCCTCGATGTGCCATTCCTCAGAATAGTTATTCCCTTCAAAGAGGATCGGCTTGTTTTCTTTGATTGCAGCTGACAGCACAGTCAGCACTGCGTTTTCAAAAGAGTCCTTCTTCATGGCAGCGCTGATTTTCTCATTGAGGTTGTTAAGGGAATCGGCAATAATGGAGTTAATGATCGTAATCGCGTTGGAAATATTAAATGAGCTCCCTACTGCCCTGAACTCAAACTTCATGCCTGTAAATGCAAAAGGCGAAGTGCGGTTGCGGTCCGTTGTATCACGGAAGAATTTTGGAAGGTGACCGATACCGAAATCAACTATGTCCTGCTTTGAGATTCTATCCCGGGTACCGCTTTCAATGTTTGTGATAACTTTATTGAGGTGTTCCCCAAGATACACGCTCATAATTGCAGGTGGGGCTTCGTTTGCTCCCAGACGGTGTTCATTTCCAGCGCTGGCAACAGACAGGCGCAGAAGATCGCCGTGTTTGTTTACTGCCTGAATCACCGCAACAAGGAATGTAAGAAACTGCAGGTTCTCCTCCGGTGTCTCTCCCGGGTTAAGAAGGTTAGACCCCTTCTCATCGGAGAGAGCCCAGTTTACATGCTTCCCGCTTCCGTTTATTCCCGCAAACGGTTTTTCGTGAAGCAGGCATTCAAGGCCGTGCCGTTTTGCTACTTTTCGCATTATGTCCATCAGAAGGATATTATGATCGGCAGCCAGATTTGACCTTTCATAATAAGGTGCAAACTCGTACTGGTGTGGTGCCACTTCATTATGTCGGGTGGTTACCGGAATGCCCAGTCTGTGTGCCTCAGAGCCGACTTCATTCATGTAACCGATTACCCGGTCCTTTATCGACCCGAAGTACTGATCCTCAAGCTGCTGACCCTTGGGCGAGGGTGCCCCGATAAGTGTGCGGCCGGTAAGCTGGAGGTCGGTGCGCATCTTGTAATATTTCTGGTCAATAAGGAAATACTCCTGCTCCGGTCCGCAGGTTGAATATACGTTCTTTATTTCTGAATTCCCGAAAAGCCTGAGCATGGCACAGGCTGCTTTATTGAGTGCCTGTTCACTTCTAAGAAGCGGTAATTTTTTATCCAGCGCTTCTCCGGTATAGGAGATAAATATTGTAGGGATGCACAAAGTCTTCCCCTTACCCCCGCTGATGATAAAGGCTGGTGAAGAAGGGTCCCAGGCAGTGTAACCGCGCGCCTCAAATGTGACCCGGAGGCCACCAGAGGGAAACGAGGATGCATCCGGTTCACCCTGAATCAATTTTGTACCGGTTAGTTTTTCCAGGATCTGTCCGGTACCATTTACAGAGATAAAACTGTCATGCTTTTCGGCAGTCTGACCGGTCATGGGCTGAAACCAGTGGGAGTAGGAGTTAGCACCTTTATTCATTGCCCACTCTTTCATGGCATTGGCTATTTCGTCGGCCTGCTCGTTTTTGATGGAGATTCCCTCTTCCTGCCACTGTTTGAATGCGTTGAAGGTTTTCTCGCTTATCATTCTCTTCATTACATTTTCACTGAATGTGTCCGTTCCAAAATAGTCGGATACCTTTCCCTGACATTCAAATGTAAATGAATCCACTGGTTTAATTGAAAGATTTACTTCATGACGGATACTCATATTAAACTCCTCTATATTGTTAATACCCGGTTAGTTTCCTTTTTCGTTCCAGCCTAATATTCAAATTTCGTGCCACAATACAGTCGCATGTTGTTAATCAGAACAGAAACATTTTTGAGTTGGCGGAAAAAGGACTCCTGACTGCATGGATATGTGGTTCTGAGGGGTATGAACGCCTAAATGGGCCTTGAAGGCAGGAACGGACCAAAGTTTGGCCAGGGTCAAATTTAGCACAACTATGTGCCAGTTATCTATGTTTGGTACAAAAATGTATCATAAGAAGTCTGGGTTTCTTCGTTGGGATTTGCGGCTTTGACGGAGGTACAAAATTGTAATCTGTGCCTCTTTTATGCTATAAAAGTGTATTGGGCAGATATGCTCAGGGTACTTTGAAGATATGACATTCCATTAGTGGCATATTAGTTGCATACTTTACGGCTTAAATTCACTTTAGAGGCCTTATTATGCAGAAAGTCCACAGTTCTCTCAGCACGGGTCTACCCGGTCTCGATAGAGTACTCCAGGGTGTGCTTCCTGGTGATAACATTGTATGGCAGGTCGATTCAATAGAAGATTACATTCCATTTGTGGAGCATTTCAGCAGGGAGTCAATAAGTGCGGGCAAGCCTCTAACCTATTTTCGATTCGCCGATCACAGACCACTTGTCTCTCCCAATCCATCGGTACATATTTGTGAGCTTCATCCGGAGGAGGGGTTCGAGAATTTTATTTCAGCTATATTTTCTGTAATAGAAAACACCGGATTTGGCGCCTGTTACATATTTGACTGCCTCTCTGAGCTCTCCGTGGATTGGTACAGCGATCGGATGCTTGGGAATTTTTTCATGCTGACCTGTCCCTATCTCTACGATTATGATACTGCAACTTACTTTGGCCTGCTCAGAGATCGTCACATGAAAAGCGCAATCGGGGCGATACATGAGACAGCGCAGGTAGTTATTGATATCCGGCGCAACGGTACAAAATTGTATCTTCATCCTCAGAAGGTCTTTAAACGCCACTCGCCAACAATGTACATGCTTCATAGCTGGGATGAAGATCAGTTCAATCCGGTGACATCGAGCGCGGTAATCTCTGAAATCATGGAGATCGACCCCAGGCCGTGGCTTGATTTCTCGGCCCAGCGTATCGATATCTGGACAAGAAATTTCAGACGCGCCCAGAGGCTTTTTGAAGCACATGCAGATAATCTCAAAGAAGCAGAAACCCTCAAAGAGCAACTTCTTCGTATGGCTGTTACGAGGGACTCGCGGCTTCTGACCCTTGCTTCCAGGTATCTTGATCTTGGTGATCTTGTAAACATCGGAGGAAAAATGATCGGTACCGGACTTATCGGGGGCAAATCCGCCGGTATGCTGATCGCAAGAGCCATTCTGGCCAGAAATGCGCCTGGGATCAGCGGGTTACTGGAAGTGCATGATTCCTTTTATATCGGTTCTGATGTTTTCTATACGTATCTTGTTCAGAATAAATGCTGGTGGATGAGGCGCAAGCTCAAGACAAGCGGCTCCCTGCTTGATGGAGCAGAGGAGATGGCAGAGAGGATGCTGAATGGCAGCTTTTCCTCTGATATCAATGAGCAGTTCATGCAGATGCTGGACTATTTTGGACAGTCTCCTATTATTGTTCGCTCCAGCAGCTTACTGGAGGATGCCTACGGCAATGCGTTTTCCGGGAAATATGAGAGTGTGTTCTGTGCCAATCAGGGGACGCCGCAGGATCGGCTTGAGAGTTTCACCAGAGCAGTCAGGACCGTATACGCAAGCACAATGAGCCGCGAGGCTCTTCAGTACCGTGCCCGTCGGGGGCTTCTGGATCAGGACGAGCAGATGGCGCTTCTTGTACAGCGGGTCTCTGGTGAGATGCATGGGAGTTATTACTATCCCCATGCAGCCGGTGTGGGATTCTCATTCAATCCTTTTGTCTGGAACAGTGAAATCGATCCCTCAGAAGGTGTGCTGCGTCTTGTATTCGGGCTTGGTACCCGGGCGGTTGATCGTTCAGATGACGATTATACCAGGATTGTGGCACTCAATACCCCCCTTAAGCGTCCGGAATCAAGTCCCGATGAAGTAAGGCGGTATACCCAGAGGCGTTTTGACGCCATCGATCTTCAGCACAACAGGCTCCAGACCCGTTTCTTTGAGGATGTAAATCAGGAGGCCCGTAATATTCCTCTGGACATTTTCGCTTTCCGCGACCTGGAAATGGAACAGCGTGCGGCAGAAAGCGGAAGAGAGATATTTCCGTATATCTTAACTTTCGATAAGCTTCTTTCAGAAACCGGATTTGTGAATGTGATGAGAGAGCTGCTCAGGACTCTTCATGCTGCTTATGAACATGCTGTAGACATTGAGTTTACCTTGAACTTTGCAGATGAAAAAAATTTCCGCATAAATCTCGTCCAGTGCCGGCCTTTTCAGGTTAAAGGAGAAAGCCGTTCAATAGAGCTTCCGGGGGGCATACCTGAAGAGCGGATACTGGTCCGGACCAGCGGGCCGATAATCGGGACAAGCCGTGATGAAGGCGTACATCGTTTTATCTATGTAATCCCGCGGGCTTACAGCAGTCTCAGTATGGCAGACAGGTACGCGGCAGCAAGGCTTATCGGGAAACTTGCTCATTTCGACAAAAAGAAAAAGGGAAAAACAGTGATGCTTCTGGGGCCTGGGCGATGGGGTACATCTACTCCGTCTCTGGGAGTTCCGGTCTCATTCGCGGAAATCAATACAGTCTCGGTTCTCTGTGAGATAGCGGCTATGCATGAGGGTCTAGTACCGGATGTATCCCTGGGCACCCATTTTTTTAACGATCTGGTGGAACTGGATATGCTTTACATGGCAATATATCCGGAAAAATCCGGACAGCTCTATCATGAGGATGTCATACAGAGTTTTCCCAATTGTCTGAAGAATTTAGTTCTGGAAGCAGATGCGTGGAAAAATGTGATTCATGTGCTGGAGACAGTAAAAGGTGATCAGGACAGGACGTTATGGCTGACTGTCAACTCCATGAAACAGGAAGGTGTTCTTTATCTGAAGTAGAAGGGTAAGCGGCAGTGCAGGTATTTATCAAGTGTTTATATAGAGAGGATTTCGGCAGAATATGAAAAAACAGGGTTTGTACGATCCGCAATTTGAGCATGACAGTTGCGGTGTGGGCTTCATTGTAAATGTGAATGGCCGCAGATCGCATCAGATAGTCAGTGACGGCATTTCGATTCTTAAGAACCTGGTTCACCGCGGGGCAGTTGGCGGAGATTCGATGACCGGGGATGGAGCCGGGATACTGCTTCAGCTGCCGCACTCGTTTTTCCAGCGGGAATGCGCGACTCAGGGGATAATGCTTCCCGGGGAAGGGAAATATGCCGCGGGAATGTTTTTTCTACCGACAGACTCCAATGCGCGTCTGAAAGCAATAGATGCAGCCAACGAGGTGATACGGCAGGAGAACGGAACTGTACTTGGCTGGAGGAATGTGCCGGTTTGTTCCGGGTGCCTTGGAGAGATGGCGCGCAAATCAATGCCTTTTGTAACACAGGTCTTTGTGAAATTCGAAGTACAGGAGGATAGTCTCGAACGGAAAGTTTACGTCGTACGGAAATGTATCGAACGCCGGATGCAGGAGATGGAGTTTGAGATCGAAGATGTCTATATCACCTCTTTTTCCAGCAGAACGATTGTTTACAAAGGAATGTTTGTAGCGCCGCAGCTTGAATCATTTTACCCCGATTTAAGTGATCCGGAGTTTCAGAGTGCGCTTGCTATCGTTCACCAGCGGTATTCTACCAATACCTTCCCTTCATGGCCCCTGGCGCAGCCCTTCCGGTACATCGCGCATAACGGAGAGATAAACACATTACGGGGCAATATAAATAAAATGATTGCACGTGAAGATTCGCTGCAGTCGGACCTTTTCGGAAGTGACATAAAGAAGGTTCATCCGGTGATGAATAAATCTTTGAGTGATTCCGGAATATTTGACAACGTCTTTGAGCTTCTTGCAAACAATGGCAGATCAATTGAGCATTCAATGATGATGATGGTTCCTGAGCCTTTCGGTTCCAAACTTCACATCAGCCAGGACCGCAGGGCGTTTTATGAATACCACGCTTCGATCATGGAACCATGGGACGGTCCGGCAGCTATCGCGTTTTCTGATGGTGTAAAGGTAGGTGCCACGCTTGACCGCAACGGGCTCAGGCCTGCCCGTTATGTTATAACAAAAAGCGGCAGAATGCTTCTGGCATCTGAAACGGGTGTTCTTGACATAGCTCCAGAAGAGGTGCTGCAGAAAGGACGTCTGGCTCCGGGAAAAATGGTCCTGGTAGATACTTCTCTGGGCAGAATACTGTTTGATAATGAAATTAAAGCGGCGATTTCAAGAAGAAAGCCTTACCGTCGCTGGCTTGAAAAAAATTCCATAGCACTGAAAGGTTTGTTTCAGGCACCAGGCTCAGTAGCCTGCACACGGGAAACGCTTATCCGGCAGCAGAAAATATTCGGTTATACTGTAGAAGATATCAATATGATAATCGGCTCCATGGCAGAGAATGGTCAGGAACCGATCAGCTCGATGGGCAACGATACTGCCCTGGCGGTACTATCGCATCGCCCGCAGCTGCTTTACAATTATTTCAAGCAGCTTTTCGCCCAGGTGACCAATCCGCCAATAGATCCTTACAGGGAAAACCTGGTGATGTCGCTGATGAGCTTTGTCGGAAGGGAAGGAAATTTACTGGAGGAAACTCCCCAGCACTGTCATCAATTAAAGCTTCTGTACCCTGTTCTGTCGAATGATGATATGTTCAGGCTGCAGAATTCAGGGAATGATGATGTCCGCTGGGCAAAGCTTCCGATGGTCGCACCGGCTGATGAGGGCCAGGGTGGGTTCAAAAGTGCACTTGAGCGGCTCTGTGTTTCAGCGGAGCAGAAGGTAACCGAGGGAAATTCTTTTATAATCCTGAGTGACAGGGATGCAGGGGAAGGACAGGTTCCCATTCCAGCACTTCTGGCAATATCAGCTGTAAACAATCACCTGATAAGGGTTCACAAAAGGCAGCAGGCCGGGCTTATAGTTGAGACCGGAGAGGCTCGTGAGGTGATGCATTTTGCAATGCTTATAGGATATGGTGCCAGTGCGGTTAACCCTTATCTGGCACTGGAAACTATTGCGGGACTCAAGTCTCAGGACTGCCTGCCCGTAAGTCTGAGAGTGGAATCGGCGATAGAGAATTATATAACAGCCGTGAAAAAGGGTTTACTTAAAGTAATGTCAAAGATGGGAGTTTCTACAATAAGGAGTTACAGAGGGGCTCAGATCTTTGAAGCTGTAGGTATTAACAGCGATGTTATTGACAGATACTTTCCGGGAACTCCTTCAAGAATTGAGGGTATAGGTCTTGAGGCAATAGCTGCAGAGTCACTTGAACGTCACAAAAGGGCTTTTTCGGTCCTGCCGGTTTCTTCGCCGGCTTTTGATTCCGGAGGCAACATTCACTACCGGAAAAACTCCGAAAAACACCTTTTCAGCCCTGAAGCAGTGGCGCATCTTCAGTCTGCAGTGCGCACCGGAAATTACGATGCCTACAAGCAGTATGCGTCCATGATAAATGATATTTCAAGAAACCTGTGCACGATCAGGGGATTGTTTACATTTAAAAAATGTACTCCGGTTCCCCTGAGTGAGGTTGAGCCTGTTGAATCTATTGTAAAGAGATTCGTAAGTTCTGCCATGTCGTTTGGATCTATAAGTAAAGAGGCTCACGAGACAATAGCAATTGCCATGAACCGGATTGGTGCCTCAAGTAACTCAGGCGAGGGTGGAGAGGATGAAGTACGGTATCAGCCTCTTTCTTCGGGAGATTCGCTCAAGAGCGCGATCAAACAGGTTGCATCGGCGCGTTTCGGGGTTACGATAAACTACCTTGTAAACTCACGCGAGTTGCAGATTAAAATTGCCCAGGGAGCAAAACCGGGTGAAGGCGGGCAGCTTCCCGGGGACAAAGTTGACCAGATGATAGCCAGGGTGCGTCACAGCACTCCCGGGGTAATGCTGATTTCACCGCCGCCCCACCATGATATCTACAGTATAGAAGATCTGGCGCAGCTGATTTTCGACCTGAAAAACGCAAATCGTGAAGCGAGGGTATCTGTAAAGCTTGTGGCAGAAGCGGGAGTGGGAACTGTTGCTGCGGGTGTGGCTAAAGGTAAAGCGGACATGGTACTTATAAGCGGTCACGACGGCGGCACCGGGGCATCTCCGGTTTCCTCAATAAAGCACGCCGGTATACCATGGGAGATCGGGCTTGCAGAAACCCAGCAGACACTGGTATTAAATAAGCTCCGCAGCCGTATCAGGGTGCAGGTTGACGGGCAGATGAAGACCGGAAGGGACGTGGTGATAGGCGCTCTTCTGGGTGCGGAGGAGTTCGGGTTCGGCTCTGCAGTGCTGGTTTCACTGGGGTGTGTGATGATGCGCAAATGCCACCTGAACACCTGTCCGGTCGGAGTTGCAACACAGAATCCTGAATTGAGGAACCGTTTTGCAGGCAAGCCTGAGAATGTTATGAATTTCATGACATTTATTGCCCGGGATGTAAGGGAAATCATGGCTGAGCTTGGTTTCAGGACAGTTGATGAAATGGTGGGCAGGGCAGATATCCTTGATGTAAGGAAGGCACTGGATAACTGGAAAGCCGGAGGGCTTGATTTTACAAGGGTCCTTATGACGCCATCAGTTCCGGAAGGCGGATCACTGCGTTTCTCCGGAAGTCAGGCGCTTGACTTTTCGACATCACTTGACAATGAGCTTATTGAAAAGGCACAGGCTTCATTGCAGAGCAAAGCGCCAGTGAGCCTGTTTGCCTCAATACGCAACAGCAATCGAACGGTCGGGGCATCACTGAGCGCTGAAGTCGCAAAAAAGTTCGGGTCTAAAGGGCTCCCGCCTGACACTATCAAGTGTAAATTCACTGGATCGGCCGGGCAGAGTTTCGGGGCATTTCTGGCTCCAGGTATAACTTTCGAGCTGGAGGGAGATGCCAATGATTACTTTGGCAAGGGGCTTTCCGGGGGAAAGCTTATTATTTATCCTCCCAGAGCTTCTACTTTCCAGGCGCACCAGAACATAATTGCCGGAAATGTCAATCTGTTCGGGGCAACCAGCGGTGAGGCATATATCTGCGGTATGGCCGGGGAGCGCTTTGCTGTAAGAAACAGCGGAGCCACTGCAGTGGTCGAGGGAGCAGGTGATCATGGGTGCGAGTACATGACCGGCGGTGTTGTTGTCATTCTGGGGCAGACGGGGGTGAACTTTGCGGCCGGGATGAGCGGAGGAGTGGCATATGTGCTCGATGAAAACCAGTTGTTTGATACACGCTGCAATCTTGAAATGGTGGATATAGAGCCGGTAGTTGATGCTGCCGATCAGGAGCTTCTTCTGAAACTTATCAGAAATCATGCTCAGCTTACCGGAAGTCTTCAGGCCGAAAGGATTCTGAGGAACTGGGTTGATATGGTTCACCAGTTTGTGAAGGTGATTCCGATGGAGTACAAGCGGGTGCTTGACAGGATCAAAAAAGAGGAGCTCAGGGAAATTGAAGTGGTGACTATCACCGAGGAGGTTTACAGATAATGGGCAAAGCAACAGGATTTATGGAGTACGCCAGGGTTGAGATGCAAAAACGGCCCGTATCGGAACGTATATCTGATTACCATGAGGTCACAGTACGGCATGGTTATGAAAAAATAACCAGACAGGGCGCGCGCTGCATGGACTGCGGTATTCCCTATTGTCATGCCATGGGGTGTCCTGTCCTGAACCTGATACCTGAATTCAACGATCTGGTGTACAGAGGTAAATGGAAGGAAGCTTATGAAAGGCTTGAGATCACAAATAATCTTCCCGAGATTACAGGCCGGATCTGTCCTGCACTCTGCGAGGCCTCATGCACTCTATCAATAAATACGAGCCCGGTTGCCATAAAGCAGATTGAACTTGTGATAATAGAACGTGCTTTTGCCGAAGGTTGGGTAGTACCTGTGAAACCTGAAAAGGAATCAGGGAAAAAGGTGGCGGTAATCGGATCGGGTCCTTCCGGTCTTGCCGCGGCTCAGCAGCTTCGCCGTTACGGCCACAAGGTAACAGTGTTTGAAAAGTCTGATAAAATCGGAGGACTGCTCAGGTATGGGGTTCCTGGTTTCAAACTGGAAAAACATGTTATCGACAGAAGAGTTAATAGTATGAAAGAAGAAGGTGTAGTATTCGAAACTGATATTACCGCAGGTGAGGATATTTCTGTCAGGTATTTAAGGAAAAGTTTTGATGTAGTGCTGCTTACTGCCGGCGCAGGGCATCCCCGTAACATAGTGGTGCCGGGACGTGGTCTGGAGGGTATTCATTATGCATTGGAATATTTGAAGGGGGCAAACCTTTTTTCTGAAGGTGAAGCAAGCGAGCACCAGATACTTTCAGCCCGCAATAAAGCCGTGCTGGTGCTTGGAGGAGGAGACACGGGAGCGGATTGTGTCGGTACTGCGGTCCGGCAGGGGGCAAAAAAGATTTACCAGTACGAAATCATGCCCAAACCACTTGAATGGGGTTACCCTCATAATCCATCGTGGCCTTACTGGCCGCAGATACTGCGTACGTCTACTTCACATGAGGAGGGATGTGAGCGTGACTGGAATCTTTCAATAAAGGCGTTTTCCGGAAGGGATATAAAAGTGCAGCAGGCGCATTTTGTCCGGGTGGAGTGGAAGAGAAACTCCGAAACCGGGGTAATGGGTATGCAGGAAATACCTGATTCAGATGTTTGGATAGACATCGATATGGTTCTTCTTGCGATGGGCTTCGTGCACACTGAGCACAACAGGCTCACTGAGGATCTTGGTGTCGAGTTTGACAAAAAGGGAAACATCAAAACAGATGGTTCTTATGCGACCAGTGTAAAAGGGGTGTTTGCAGCCGGAGATGCCGCTACAGGGGCATCGCTTGTGGTAAGAGCAATATTCCATGGCAGAGAGGCGGCAGCTTCAATAAATAAATATCTGTCATGATTTCCCGATACCTGAAACCGGTGTGGAACCATCCGGCTGCAGGTGTCGGACCACCTCTTCTCCTTCTTGTGACTTGTGACTTGTGACTTGTGACTTTTACCTGACCTCGATCTCGACCGGATCGCTTTTCATCCCTCCGCCCGACATCCTTATGACATGTTTGCCTTTTGAGAGTTTCCAGTCGGCCGTATAGGGCCACTTTGCTTTTGCCACTATTTTACCGTCCACTTCCCAGTTTACATCAGGAAGCGGAGGGTCGCATTCGCCTTTGAGGGCGATTGACTGTGTGGCCATGCTGTATCCCGGCTCTATCAGGTATTTTTCACCAGGCCTTGGTGAGGTGATAACTAAAGCATTCGCCGTTATACCTCCCTGGGGACAGAGGGGAGAATAGGAATGTGGTGGAACAGGTAAGGACCCGTTTTCTGCCTGCCATTGGGCAAACCTTGAGGGAAGCACGGCAAACACACGTTCTTCTGTGAAGCGCGAGGGGCAGTTGCCTGACGCAAGCAGGCCGTTGCGCTTATCAATGCGTATCTTCCGGTGTACATCACAGACCGGCCGGACATTTTTTTCAGCCAGTACAAATGCGGGTCTGCTTGATGGGCAGTACTCCCCGGGTGTCATTCCTGAAAGAGGGCAGACTGTAATCTGCTCGACTCCAGCGGGAGGTTTGGGCATGACAGGGATACGCGGCACGGAGTTTCCGTATACCATGAGATTCAGTACCTTGTTAAAAAGCGGTCCGGCTCCGATAGAACCGGAAACCCTGTCCATGGTTGCTCCCTCAAAATCTCCCGCCCAGACTGCAAGCGTAAAGTCTTTACAATACCCGACTGCCCAGCTGTCTCGCCAGTTTGCGCTGGTGCCGGTCTTTATAGCAAATGGAAAGTCAAACAGGAGCGGATTTACCGCGCCGAATGCCTGTATCCGCAAAAGATCATCGCTGAGAATGTCTGTTATGAGAAAACTGATCTGCTCGCTGAAAACTCTTTTTTTCCCGGGTTCAATCTTCTGATCCATAACCGCTTTTGCAGTAACAGGATACCCCCCGCGAGCAAACATCGCGTACCCCTGAGCCAGTTCAAGCAGTGTAACCTCACCATTTCCCAGGGTAATCCCCAGCCCGTAGTAGTTTGCATCACGGGAAAGAGACTTGAAACCGGCTTGATGAAGGCGGTCAAGAAAAGTCTCAAGGCCGGCAAAATTGAGGGTGCGGATAGCGGGCACATTTAAACTTCTACCCAGGGCCTCACGCATGAGAACGGGTCCGTTGAAAGTATGGGAATAGTTTTTCGGGGAAAAGAGCTCCCCCTTAGAGCCTATGTATTCCGTTTCGATATCAGCGACAATGCTGGCGGGCGTTTTTCCGTTTTCAAAGGCTAATGCATAAGTAAAAGGCTTGAGGGTAGAGCCGGGCTGACGAAGGGAGACTGCGCCGTTTACAGATCCGCTGGGTTCGCTCCAGTAATCGGCAGAACCGGCCATAGCCAGAATTCCTCCGTCGTTGTTGTCAAGTACCACAACTGCTGCGTTTGTCAGGCCGTCTCTTTTAAGAGATGAGACATGATCGGAAACCAGCTTCTCAAGATATGTCTGCAGATTGAGATCGAGAGTCGTTATTATCTTTCCCGGTTCTGGAGACTGAGACAGAACAAAATCTGTAAAGTGCATCGCATGCAGCCGGGGGAGGAATCCTCCGATCCGTACCTCTTCTTCAGAAGCCAGCTTGAATTCCTCTTCGCTGAGCTTTGCTCTCCTGAGCATTTTCTGGAGGATTCGAGACTGGCGCTCGCGTGCTTTTGCGGGATCTTTCAGCGGGTTGTAAGCGGTCGGGGCCTGCGGAAGGGCGGCTAGAAGTGCCGCTTCAGCAGTTGTTATGTCCCGTGCGCTTTTACCGAAAAATCTACGCGACGCGGCTTCCACACCCATGCATCCGGCCCCGAATTCTGCCCTGTTAAGGTACTGTTCGAGAATCTCCCGTTTTGAGAGGGTGCGTTCCAGACGGAGAGCGTAAAGGCACTGAAGCAGCTTGCCGGAAAGGGAACGGGGGCACTTGTAGAGCATCCGTGCGGTCTGCATCGTGATAGTCGATGCTCCGGAGGACGTGGCGCTGCGGTTAAAGAGCTGGACCAGTGATCTTGCTGCTGCAATGGGATCTATTCCGGGATGATAAAAAAAACGCTTATCCTCTATGGCTACAATCGCATCTGAGAGGGATTGGGCAATTGTATCTATCGGGATCCAGGTGGCACGTGTACCGCTTGTACTTACTGCTTCACGGATCAGTTTTCCGTCACGGGAATACAGAAGCCATGATTGTGAATACCCGTCAAGAAGGCGGGAGGGAACCGGGATAAGGCACCAGAGCACAAATAATAACAGTAAAGAGAGGGCAGCCGCTGAGGCGATCCAGCGGGGCTGCCCTTTACGTAAACCATCGGATGCCCTTAAAATGAATTCTTTTACATTCCTGAGATTCATTTTTCGCGTGTTATTTTCACTCTGTCAATTGATGAAGTCGCACAGATATCTGTTTCGTACATTTTCTCCACTCTTGCCGCAGGACGAAGGAATTCACCCTCTGTGGTTGCTCTGGCCACATAGGTGTATTCGTATTCGCCCGGAAGCATTTCATCTACAAAGAAGGCTACCCGTGAGTCGCGTATTTCCTGATAGGAAAGCACCGACAGGCTGCGCTGCTCGATAGTGGTCAATTCTCCTTTTGAAACGCGCTCGGTTGTCTCAAGGTTTGTGTTAAGCGGCTCGAGTCCTGCCGGCAGTTTGTCATCAAGAGCAACATAGTTACAGCTCTTATCTGTCTTGAGCCGCAGACGGACACGGATAAGAGATCCCAGTTTGATCGGTTTACCTTCGATTGGCTTTCCGCTGAGAGTCTCATAAGTGCGCGTGAGTGTAAAACCGTTTGACTGAGGCCTGCAGTTCTCTTCAGTTAACTGACCGTCGTACTGGATTCTCGAAGTCAGATATGCCATTGCGCCGGCAGGGGCCTGAAGATGGATTTTTTGAGGACTGCTTCCTGTTTTCCTGATAGCCAGATCAGGTTCCTGAAGGTTTAATCTCCAGACCTGAGGAGAATTTTTCTCCAGAGCGTCTTCATCATATTTTTTGCCGTTTACAGTCAGAGAAAAACTATTTCCTTTATCCCCGGATTTTCCCACAGAGGCTGCATGAACACCCATTATTCCGAACACATTTTCCTGTGTATTGCCCCACATGCCGTATTGGCGACGATTGAGAAGACCGCTAAGAAATTTCGGGGTCATGTTATTGCCTGCGGTCGCGCTGGCAAGAAGCGCAGCGGCGTGCGAGCGTAAAGGTGAACCCATGCTGTAGCCGCCCTGACGGTTTCCTTCGTACCAGGCCTCTTTATTATCCTTCTCTGCGGCCTTTACAATTTCAGAAAGGATGGGATTGAGGAGTGATTGATCTCCCGGAAGTTCCTTTACAGCAATAGCCAGGAGAGAAAGCCCGAAAGGTGTCATCAGGTCGCGTTTTTTCCACAGCTCTGCAATGTAGCCTCTCTGAGGACGACCCAGTCTTCCAAGTGTCATTACAAAGAGTGCCCGCGTATCGGCATCAGCCATACTGCCGTGAGGCATCTCACCTGTAATCTTACCCTCGCGTAAAGAGGCTTCCAGATAATTTGCCATCCCTTTTAAAGCCTTATCGGGAACATCGTATCCTCTTTCTTTAGCCGCAATAAGAGCTGTGAGACCAAATGCTGTGGCAAAGGCATGCGGCTGCTTACTATCAGGCCAGTATGTCAGTCCCCCCGATGGTGTCTGGAAAGAAAGTATGCGTCTGACTCCGGCCTCTGAAAATTTCTTGAGATCTTCCATGTCAACTTTAACGCCGATAACCGGCAGAAGATCTTTAAGGACCACAAGGGGGTATGCGGTGGCTGTGGTCTGCTCGATACAGCCGTTAGGGTATCTCATCAGGTATTGTATCGCATCTTTGAGCTCACTTAGAGCGGTGTTGGAAATTACAACTTCCATACTGGTGGTTCCGGGAATACGGCCAGCGGGTATGTTGACAGTGATATCTCCGGATCCATCAGGGGAGTGGCTTTGAACAATGGTCCTTCTGTTGCCGGGCTGAAGAACCGGAAGCTTTATCTCGACGGCATCATTTACATTTCCCATGCTGGCTGTAAATTTTACGGATGCTTCACTGTTCTGCTGTACTTTTACCCTGAACGGAATTGTTGTACTTCCGTCCGCCTTGATATCTGCACTGCCGGATGTCTTGCTCCCGACAGGCTCCATCCCTGTACATGACAGGCTTACATTGACTTTACCGGGGTTCTGTGTGCCATTGTAAACGAGTGCCTCGATCTGCAGCTCGTCTTCGGGATAAACAAATCTTGGAACTACCGGCTGAATCATGAGCGGCTTTTTAATTGTAACCTGCTTGTCCGCTGATCCCAGGCGGCCTTTCTGGTCAACTGCCACAGCCATGATCCTGTATGTGGTCAGATTATCGGGGAGCTCGAATTCAAAAGACGCTTTTCCGTCGGAGCCGACCTGGATTCCGGGGTTCCAGTAGGCAGTGCTTTTGAAGAGTTTTCGAAGTGCTTCTGAAAATTCCATTGTCTGGTCCGATTTATCCATATCTCCGCTTGCAAAAACCGCCTCATAGCGGGAGCGTTTTGCGCTGGGGAGGTCAAGCACCGATGTTCCGGTGCGGATACCGAGGAATCTTTCGGTGAAAATCGCGGATATGGGATCAGGAGTCTTGTAACCTGTTAACCCCAGGATCGCTTCATCAACGATCATGCAGGTAATACGTGCTTCCGATGGATTATTCATGAAGTCATTTACAGAAAAGGAGACTTTCATTTTCTGACCGGGCTGGGCGATAGAGCGGCCTGTCACGGCGATATCCAGTTTCTTGTCCCTGGGAGCAACTTTCAGGTTACGGTAGCCGATTTTAAACCCCGGAGCCCCTGTTTCAAATCCCGAGGCATCTTTATCAGTGTGAATACGCCCGCGTACAAGCATGACAGATACAAATACGTTTGGTGTGTATTTATCAAGAATGGGAATGGATATTGAGGGCGTATTGTTTTTGATGGTGAAAGGAATGTACTCTATCCATC
The DNA here is from genome assembly GCA_012515615.1 of Fibrobacter sp. Classification (GTDB taxonomy): domain Bacteria; phylum Fibrobacterota; class Chitinivibrionia; order Chitinivibrionales; family Chitinispirillaceae; genus JAAYIG01. The sequence continues at coordinate 22,262 of JAAYYB010000162.1, read as the reverse complement.
CTTCACCCTCAATAGTGGCCAGGCCCTCAGCCTTTTTAAACGGCGACTGAACGACAAGCTTCGCAACATCACCGGGTGTATACTCCTGCTTGTCTGCTACAACTTCGACTATATCCTGATCGAATCGGGGCCACGCTGAAACGTTGTTGCCGGATGCTGTGAATGTAAAGCCTGTCTGTACGACTCTTGACTTACTGTCCTTTGACCAGATCCTCAGGCGGAACTGTCCCGCTGAAGGCACCTTAAATGTAAAAGGAACCGGTGCGTATGAAGTTGTAATCTCCTGGTAATCGACAGGCACAGCAATCGGTCTGTTGAGCATGTCAACGCTCCCTTCACCAGACATCCGTGCTGCTGTATGATAATCCACCCGTTCAAGTACAGTCTGAACTTTTACCCCGCTATAAATAACTTCATCAGGACTGAGCGCAATTATTGGAACGGTGATCTCTTCTCCGGATCTTACAACCGCTCTTGGCGGTTGCTTTACACCTATATAATACTCGGCTGGATGTACCGTCCTTGAAAGCCTTCCGGAGTAGGCCTGGCGGTCGACATCGGTAACTGTAGCTTCGATCGTATACTGCATCGGGCCTGTTGCCGAGGAGTGGTTTGGTTGAAATTCGATGACAAGCTGACCCTGACCGTCAAGGCGTTTAGATCCGCTCTCAACATTCCCTGAAGGCTGGAGTTGCTCTTTATAGAAGAAATCATATTTTTCAAATCCGGCCGGGGTAAATGAAACCGGCTGACGGATAATTTCCCACCTGGCTTCTCTGCCGTCAAGAGTGCCTCCGTGAAGGTATTTTGCATTTATGACTCCTTCTACCTTATCTCCTATTCCCCACTGCTTGCTCTCACTCGAGACTGAAACTTTAAAAGACGGAACCCTGTACTCTTTCACTCTGAATTTTGATACTGCGGAATTCTTGAACCTGGACACGTGAATTGAGTACTCGCCCACAGGCGCCTGATCTTTGAGCTTCAGGGATAAATCTGCTGAATTATAGCTGTCAAGATTGAGCTTCTGGCTTAATACCTGCTGGCCGCGGCTGTCCTTGATATTTATACTGAGATCCTTTTCTGAGGCTTTTCCCTCTGAGGCGGCGATGATTTTAATATAGACACTGTCACCGGGACGGTAAACGCCGCGTTCTGTGAAAACAGAAGCATGGAGGGGCTCAAAACCCTCAACCTCCCCTTTTAATCCAAACTGCCAGGGCTGCGCCAGGTTATCGTTTACAAAAGGTGCGACCGTGATGTCAGTACCCTTTTCCGCAATAACGGCAAAGGGTCTGGAAGTACCGTAAGCTGACGCAAGGCCTTCGGCTGATAGGAATGCGACACCGGCCTGATCTGAAACTCCCTTGTTTGTAATTTTCCCCCCGTCGTAAAGAGAAAGGTTCATCCCTTCCAGAGGGTTTCCATTATCAAGACTTGTTATCCAGGTAAAAATCTGTCCCTGCATGACTTTGGCGGTCACAGCCGCATTGCTGCGCTGCACCAGAACTGCATCTGTAATGCTGCTGCCACCGTCGCTTCCGGTTCCTTCCCCGGTGACTTCGATGCACATAAGCCCTTTAAGCTCTCCAAGGGGGATGTCCATTGTCTCCTGAACGTTACCTTTGAGTGAAGAGAAATCAAAAGAGAGTGATTTGGCTGAGTCTGTTATGCCGTAATCAAGCATGGTGCTGTGTTTCCCTGAAAGGAGGGCTGTGGCGAAATCTGCAGCACTGGTATAAGAGTAAACCCGGATCTTGAGGTCTTTAATATTGCAGACTCTGAGGGGAATGGTGTTCTGTTTCTGTTCGATAAGAATGTTCTCTGCGGGCAGTTCCAGTGATGGGGGCAGGTCGACACTTTTAAACAAGGTGTTTACAGGGGTTTTTAAGCTGTTTCCAAGTATATCCTGAAATGAGCCTGGGATTGAGAGCTTGTAAGTGGTACCCGGATTCAGGGTAAAGGAGACCGAAACACCCGGAGAGTTTTCACCTGTTTCGTAGTTGTAGTCGTAAAAGCTTGAAACTGACATTGAAGGAGGCTGGGGGCTGATGCGAAGTGCTTTTTTGAGCTCGGCGAGAGAAAAAGTGTTGCTGAACAGAGCACTCCATTCATATGAGAGTGGTGCCGGCTGTCTTACCCGCTGCTCCCCGTCTTCTTCAGCTGCTTTCTTTTCATCAAAGGAATAGCTGTAATCTCCCCATCGTACAGTTGTAAAGTTAGTATTGACAACCAGTTCACGCTGAATATTCTCCTGACCCTCCGGCGATTCCCAGCTTGGTATCTGCGCTGTAAGTGCGGTTAAATGTTCAGGGAGACTTGTTACCTGAAGAGCAATGCAGTATTCCGGCGTGAGATTTTTATCAATTGCTTTGTCGATAGAATCGGGACGGAATACTTTAATTGGTACCGGTGCACCTTCACTGTCGTAAACTTTTATTTCACCGATCAGCGGCTTTGCGTCAAACTTCTGATCATAAAGGAGAAGAAGCGGGGCCGGGCCGATCTGGTTAGTGTGCCAGTTGAGAAATGCAATGAATCTGGGCTTGTCTTTGTAAATAGGCCAGCTCGCTACTTTACCGGCAAGCTTAAAATAGGGTACTTCAAATGATGTGCTCCATCCTGTGAGCTGAAACTTTTCTCCCATGAGCGGAACCACGGAATCGACAGAAACTGAGATGTACTGACCCCAGGTCATAGTGCCGGGCTCAGGAGAAAAAACCAGTTCTGTTGCTGTTTTCCATTTGAAATTTCCCTTTATTTCAGGGCTGAAGCTGATCTTTGGAATCGGTGCCGTCGAAAGAGAATCTTTCTCGGCCATCGGGAGACTGAAGAGAAACTTCAGATCACCTCCAATAGAATCTGACTGCAGAAGTGACATATTCAGCGATTCGAATGTTTCGGCCTGCACAAGAGGTGGCGGTTGCTGTTCCGGGGAAAGCTCTATGACGCCGTTTGCATTTCGATTGATTTTTTCAGGTTGTGCTTTCTTTTTGCCGCATGATGGCATAAGGCATAATAGAACAACAAGAGCAATGGATGTGTGCTCTTTGCGAAAACTAAACTTCAGCATAGGGCCCCCTTTTATTCAGATATTTTCGTTTATATCTTCGTCAATAATTTCAGTATCAGAAGGATTCGTTGGTGTCAAAAACAGGATAGATGTATCAATGGGATCAGGCTTTACCTTAACATCAAAATTTCGCTGGTTAAAACCAGGACTGGCAGCAGAGATCCTCAGCTTTTGAACACTGAATATCAAACTTTTGAACAGATTGAAATTTTATCATTAAAGCAGAGGGTCTGGAAGCTAAATCGCTGATTTCCTCAGGCGTTGAGGCTGATCTGAAAATAAGCATTTTTAGAAAAACCTACTATCAGACCGGATCTGTTTTGAGCCCTCGTCCAAAATTAAAATAGTTATCCAGGGTGCCTGTTGACAAATTTTGATCTGCCTGTTGTAAGAGGGTGCCTCCTCTTTCGCTCCAGCCCGGTTAAGAAACTAATCTTGAGCTATCACCCGATGTTGTTACAATTCACCCAGGTCTTTTCCGCCGCCGGCAGGCATGTGTTGAAGTTTTCGAAGTCACAACTGTTTGCATTCCATAAGAAGATAATGGCGGCTGTAAGCTCACCAATAAAGGGCCTCCGGCCAAACCAGAAATCTTAAAAAAATAACTTGAAACTCTAATTATGATAATAATGTTTTTCATTTCAGCTGATCACAGGACACCCGGAATACACAGGGAAAGAATCTCCGGATAAACCCCGGAAAGATTAATTCCGGTCTACGGAAAAAAATTAAAAGAGATAGTTCTTTTTAGAAAACAGGGCTAATTAAAGGTATATTGATAGTATGTGTCGGGGAAAGATAATTTCAGGAGAGAAAGAGATGATTAACCGGCTGATGTTGAAAATCGAACTGCTTGCTGCTCTTGTCTTTTTGTCAATTCAATCTGTTGCTTTTGCTGATAACCCGCTGGTTCGGCATATCTTTACTGCAGATCCGGCTCCGATTATTCACAACGATACCTTTTACATTTTTACCGGTCGTGATGAGGGAAAGAACAACGGATGGATACTGAATGGATGGCATGTGCTGTCGTCAACGGATTTGGCAAACTGGACAGATCATGGAGTCGTGCTGGCTGTAAAAGATGTCACGTGGCTCAATGCAAGTCAGGCATGGGCGGCGCAGTGCGTTGAACGGGATGGTAAGTTCTATTTTTATATCTGTGACTCTGGTGAAATCGGTGTCGCTGTTGCCGATAATATACTTGGTCCATACAGAGATGCATTAGGCAAGCCGCTGATCTCCAACAAAACATCAGGGGCTTGTCCGGGAGATGACAACATAGACCCATCTGTTTTCATTGATGATGACGGGCAGGCATATATCTACTGGGGAACCGACCGTGTCTGTCGTCAGGCAAAATTAAAAAGCAATATGATTGAAATAGATGGAAGCATAACTGTACCACAGGGCGTTACCAGATTCTTTGAAGCCTCATGGGTACATAAAAGAAACGGTATCTACTACTATTCTTATGCAGCCTACAACAGCAGCGGAGACAACTGGCCATCAAATATCGATTACTGCACAAGTTCAAATCCTCTGGGTCCATGGACCTACAAAGGAACAATGAACGAAAAGGCCGGAACCGGAACCAATCATTCCGGGATTATCGAATTTAAAGACAAGTGGTACTTTGTTTATCATACCGACTACCTCTCAGGCGGAGTGGCATGGCAGAGGTCGGTACAGGTTGACAATCTTTCTTACAACAATGACGGAACAATCAAAAAAATTGTTCAGACAACAACTGGTCCCGAACCGGTTGGGAAAGCACCGTTTGAAGAGAATGCATATTATAAAATAAAGGCAAAACACAGCGGTAAACTTGTCGATGTGGCAGATGCATCAACTGCAAGCGGCGCGAATGTATTACAGGCATCCGACAATGATAAAACCAGTCAGCACTGGAAACTGGTTAAAGCGGGCAACGGCATTTACCAGTTCATAAATCGTAAAAGCGGCCTGGTACTGGATGCAGATATCTCCAATGATAATGTGCTGCAATATACAAATAGAAATACCGACAATCAGAAATGGAAGCTGACCGGAAATGGAAAAGGAGAGTACTATATAGTCAATAAGCAGAACAGCCGGTTGCTTGAAGTTTATTATGCGGAGACGGATGACGGGGCAAATGTCCAGACCTGGGAATTCAACGGGGAGACCTGTCAGCAATGGGAACTCCAGATTGTCGATACCGGAGTTGTTGCGATCACTATGTTAAAAGATAAAGTTCTTCCCGGTTCCTGCGTTCTCCCCGGGGGTGGTGTTTATTTCTCAAACCAGGGAAGCAGATTGCCACATGCAGTTTCAACGCTTGACTTGTCGGGCCGAAGGCACAAACTTGTAAATATCAATAAACAGGGAAGTGGTTTTATTATTTGTCGGGAAAAAGGGAAGTAACCCTGTATCTGCAAAGAGGAAAAAGCATGTCTGAACTTTACTTAAAAAAAATTCCGGCGTTTCTGGTTATGGTTTTCATGGTTACTCTGCCGCTTGGTGCCCAGGAGAATTATTCCGCATATTTGTTTGCCTATTTTACGGGAAACAGCGGTGATCAGGAGTCAATCCGGTTCGCTCTCAGTGATGACGGGCATAACTTCAAGGCTCTTAACGAAAACAAACCCGTTATCAGTTCCGCATCGATAAGTCTTACAGGCGGAGTACGTGATCCCCATATCCTGCGGGGTGAAAACAATGATTACTATATGGTTGTGACCGATATGGTATCTGCCCGCGGGTGGGCATCAAACCGGGGCATTGTGATGCTCAGGTCAACCAATCTGGTTGACTGGCAGTCGGCCAGAGTCAATATTCCAACTGCATTCAGTCAGTTTGCCAATGTGGATCGTGTCTGGGCCCCGCAGGTTATCTTTGACAAAGAAGCGGGAAAGTATATGGTCTACTTTTCCATGAGGCTTGGACCCAATGATGCGGATAAGTTCTATTATGCTTACGCAAACAGCTCTTTTACTGCCCTGGAAACTGCTCCAAAAATCTTCTTTTCAAATAGCAATTTGTGTTCAATAGATGCTGATATTATCTATAAAGACAGCGTATATCATCTGTTTTTTAAAACCGAAGGAAGCGGAAATGGAATAAAATCAGCGCATTCAAAAAAGCTTACCGGAGGATATGTCCTTTATGACAAGTATCTGCAGCAGACCAGCGCCGCGGTGGAAGGCTCCTGTGTGTTCAAGCTGATCAATTCAGATAATTATGTTTTGATGTACGATGTTTACACTTCGGGAAGATATGAGTTTGCAGTCAGCAAAGACCTGAGAAATTTCAGCAAAGATCCCACACCTGTTTCATTTGATTTCAAACCTCGCCATGGTACTGTAATTCCCATTACAAGTGCAGAAAAAAATGCCCTTAATGAGAAGTGGAATCCTACCTTTGTCATTAAGCATCAGGACAAACAGCGCATTCTCAATTCAAACGCCTATGGGGCTTCAGCCCTGAATATTCGATTTGTTCCATTTTCATCCAGTCATTCATCTGTTTCTGGTGGCAGCCTTAATCCGCTTAGATACTCTTTAAACGGGAGAGTACAAAAAAGCTTGCATTGTAGTGACGGCCCCCAAACCTCATCGGGGCTGTATCTGTTAAAAACCAGGTGAAATGCTAATCACTGGCATTTGGTGCGGCGCAAAGAATCTACCCCCGTTTTTAAACCAACTCTCATTTTCGGGAATATCATTTGCTACTAAGAAATCCAGATTCCTGGATTTTATCTGTTTTAAATAAGGAGTAGCATTATGAATGAGGAACCGGGCATGGGGTCAGGTGATGCCAGTGAGGATGAGGGGCTTCGTGCAGAGATTAAGAGGCTTCAGGGCGAACTTGCAATAAGAGAAAGCAGGCAGCGTGATACCCGCAAACGGGCCGCAGTGGGGCAGAACCGAACCAGAAACATAGTTTCACTGATACTATTAATAGTTGGTCTGGTATCACTTCTCATTGCAATTCCGGTTCTCTGGCTCAACCGGACTGTTTTGACCACAGACGGCTGGGTTGATGCGGTGGGGCCGCTGGCTGATGATCCCGCTGTGCAGGAGGTGGTCGCAAATGCCGCCGCAGATGAGTACTCACGTCAGGTGAACACAGAACAGCTGGTCAGGGATCAGCTCCCTGAGCAGTCCAGGGGGCTGGCTGGACCTATTGCGGCTCTGATCGAGATGGGGATACGGCAGGTTGCAAGGGTGGTGGTAAGCAGCGATGTTTTTGCGGGTATATGGACCGAGGCCAATCGCCTCGGTCACAGTCTGGCAATTGCCGGCCTCAACCAGGTTCAGGAAGTTGACGGGCAGTTGATTGAGCGTGCTCAGTCATACAATATCGATCTTCGTTCAATCATCGAGGCACTGCAGAGAGAGCTTCAAAAAAGAGGCATCAATTTCAACATACCTGAAAATATCGAAGCACGAATTCCGATCCTGCAGACAGCGCAGCTTTCACGTTTTTACAACTATGTGGTGGCACTGAATACCGCTGCCCCCTGGATTTCTTTTCTGGCAGTTGTAGCAATCGCGGGGGCTGTCGGTTTGTCATTAAACAGGCGAAAGACTTTGTTCTATCTTGGTGCCGGAATCGTAATCGCAGGACTGGTTCTTCTTATTGCCGATTCTATTGTAAAAATGAGAATCGTTTCCGGTGTTCCATCCGATGCAGTATTTACCCCCGAAGCGACAGGTCAGGCGTTCGATACTGTGACAAGCGGGCTGATCTCTGCCTGTGCTGCAGCAATCCTTCTTGGCCTCTTTCTCTTTGCGGGTGCTTATGCTCTTGGCCCGTCACCGGCAATGGTCAGGATGCGTCGCAACGTTCGCTTGTGGATCTATGAGCTGGGGGGAAACCGGGCTCCAGGGCGGGTAGGGTTGTGGATTCGTGCCCATCGAAACCTGCTGCAGGTTGGAATATTGATACTGGCGGCAATCGCCTTGATTCTGCCGGTAAACCGTACGGTAGCCTATATCATCTGGCTGGCTGCCGGGGTCGTGCTGCTTGAGTTTCTGGTGGAGTTTTTCGGAAGAACTGCACCGCCTCCTGCGCATGCCTGAAAAAAAGCGTACCCGCATCGGCAGCATGCTGATTGCGGGTACGGTAATGATTGCGTACAAAAAGCGCACTCGTCTTAATGGGCGTAAGCTTCTCCGGCGCCCTTGCCTGGGTGAGGTGTTGTAAAGGGAAGAGCAGCCATTACAACTCCCTGAATGAGGATTTCTATCCCTATAAAAAGGCCGATCAGAAAAAAAGAAACGGCCGGCCATATACTGAGAATCCAGATCCCGAATGCAAGCGAAATAATTCCGGAAAGCATCACCCATCCCCAGTTCGATTCATGCTCTACGGGTGCGGCAATGGTTTTGAACAAACCTACCACAACCAGAAATGCAGCTATTAACAGAGTTAATGAAGCTGCTGTAATTCCCGGCCGTGCTATCACAAGAAGGCCTAAAGCAAGTGCGAAGATCCCTCCGAAAAGGTGCCACCACATGCCATTATGGCGATATCTTGTAAAAGCGGTAACGATATCTACCACTCCGCGGACTGCTAATACAATTCCTAACAGTATTATACCAAAAAAGGTGGTAAATACTGAAAAAGAGATGGTCAGAAGTCCTAAGATGATCATTCCGATACCAAGTGCCAGTCCCCAGTTTCTCATGTTTTCATAAGTTTTTCTGTCTATATCTATTGTGCTCATAGCCATGGTTACCTCCTTTGAGGAAAAAAATTGCTAATGAGCATGTGTGTAATGGTGCAGTCTATTAGTATTACGGTTGATCGCGGGAAAAAATCGAAAATAAAGCCTGGGGTGTAAATGCCGTTGCAAGTCGAAAGTCACAAGTCGCAAGTTAAGAGCTATAGTTGTTTCGATGAGAACAAAACAATATAAAGTACATGTCCTCATTAAAACATGAATGTATCCTTTGTAATTCTTTACTTGCGACTCTCCAGTACATGCTTGAATTCTTCAGGGCTACAACCCGTTTTAATCTACCACCAGTTCGCTACTGCGGCCGCAAGGGTGTTTGAAAATGTGATAACCATACCTGCCTGGACAAATGGTGGACAACACGGGGTGATAGCGCAAGAGCGGCGTCTTCGACGGGCTTGCGTGAAAGAGGGGGCACCCTCTTCCAGAAACTCCTTATCCTTGTCTGGAACGAACTGTTTTTTTCTCTCAAATTCAGCTTTCGGGTTCACCGCTAAAATTAAAAAGATAGTCCGTCCCTGAAGATTATTGGAAGGGGGCGTCCCCCCTTGCGCTCCAGCCTGTCGCGGACGCCAGTCTTCCGCTATCCCCTGGTGCTGTCAACCGGTTGTGGAGGCAGTTGCCACCCTGGCGGTCTTGTCTGTCCGCTTCAACGCACTGACGAACTGGTTGTAGATTAAAATTATTGTAGCCTTTCGGAAATCAGATATGTAATGCCTGTGAATGTGTCCTGTCAGAATTGTAAACGAGAACGATGCTCTCATTATAACAACTCAATAACAACTCATATTTCTTTACTTCCGAATATCGACTTGCAACTTGTGACTTGTGACTTGTGGCTTCGTTGGTAGAGAGACGTCCTGCCGGACGTCTCTACTGGAATGTGCTATGTGGTTTGGCGGTGCATAATTGAATTCTTCCGGAAACACCTAATTCAAATCCCTTACAAGACGAACAGAATGGCCCCAGCTCTCACCGTTTTTGCCTTCAATATCGGGTCCATTCCCGTAGATGCCCTCGTCGTAATTACGGAGGACCCATGCGCCAGGTGTATTGTCCACCTTAATACTCCACCAGGTAGCGATTTCACCAAGGCCTCCGAAAAAACCATAATAACGATAACCGGCCGGAAAGGCTGAGAAACCGCTGACGTTGTTTGTGCCCGGATTATTGCCGATTGAGAACTCATAGGTGGAGCTGGAATTCCAATCCGTCTGGGTTGCCAGTGATTTTCCGATGTGAGGGCCGTATGTGGTAATGATGTAGTTGGCAAGGGTCATCCAATCATCATCCGTGGGCACCCGCCATCCTTCAGGTGCGAGATTGCCGGTATTTACCGCATGCCAGTTGTATAATGCACCATATTTATCGTTGTTATCGGGATTATTATTGTAGTAACAGAAGGAGCCAGTGGTAAGCCCAACCCATTCTGCACTATCAGTTACATTGGGAATGGCTTTCCCGTCATTGTATTTCGTGGTTTTGAGGTTCTCTACTGTCCATTCCTGGTTGCCTAATATAATAGTTGTATAAACATTCCCATCGATATCGGTTACAGTACCTGTCTGTCGTTGTGTAACAGTGACTGTGGCACGGTCACTTATTACACTATCGGTACCGCTTTTTACTATACAGCGGAATGTTGTTCCCGACTGCCCGGGCCCCACCGGTGTACTGTAACTGGAAAACGTCTCAAAGGGAATGTCGGTGTCGTTACGCTGCCACTGGTATCGTAAGCTATCACCTGTTGCCACAATCGAGAACACTGCTATTGCACTGTCAATCACAGTGGTATCTTTGGGATGTGTTACTATCGCTAATCTGTTTTTAACAGTGATTGTGGCCCGGTTACTTATTAGACTATCGGTACCGCCTGCTGCGTTTACTACTATTTTACAACGGAATGTTGTTCCCGACTCTGCGACCCGCATTACCGGTGTCGTGTAACTGGACGATGTCTCACCGGCAATGTCGGTATCGTTACGCTGCCACTGGTATCTTAAGCTGTCCCCTGTTGCTACAATCGAGAGCACCGCTTTTGAACTGTCAACCACACTGGTATCTCCGGGCTGTGTTACTATCCCATATACGGTGACTGTGGCACGTTTACTTATAATACTGTCGGTACCGCTTTTTACTATACAACGGAATGTTGTTCCCGACTCTGCGACCCGCATTACCGGTGTCGTGTAACTGGACAATGTTGCATTGGTAATGTCGGTATCGTTACGCTGCCACTGGTATCTTAAGCTGTCCCCTGTTGCTACAATCGAGAGCTTTGCTTTTGAACTGTCAATTATGCTTGTATCTTTGGGCTGTGTGTCAATGATTATTTTTCCGTAAGAATTTGAATCCAGTTTAAATACTGCCCTTAAAACCGTGTTGTGATCAGGCATGGTAAAAACATCGTTCTCTTCAACAAGCGCACTGTCTGCTCCACTCCAACGGTCAAATATATAACCGTTAAAAGCAGTTACTTCCAGGTTTAATCTGGATTCTGCCAGGAAATTTCCAGAATCAGGTGTAATTCTGCCTGCCAGGGTATCATATAACACCATAAATTTGTAAGCGGTTGTGTCTTTTGCTTCCGATACTGTAACTTCAATCACGGTAGTTTCAGATTTAACCGTTGTATCGCTTCCGACAGCACGCACATTGACCTTATGTGTACCGGAAGAGAATACAAGTCCGGTGTCAAGCGGAACGGGGGTGCGACGGTCAAATGTGCCATTTCCATCTTCATCCCAGTCATACCAGGCAATTTTAATACTGTTATCATTACTCTTTGCAGAAACGAAAATCGAAGTTTTTTCACCGGAAACCGTGCGAACTGCTGTTGGCAGGATGCTTAAAATATCCGACTGTTTAGAGGCAATCATTTTTATCGGATCAAGAGAGATCGTCTGGGAATCGGCTACCTGCACTCCTGCAAGAAGGACTGTATCTGCCCCTTTGCTGATGGTAAGTGTAAATCGCCCTTGAGCTGGAACCTCAGTAATAGTGTACCTGCCATTATTATCAGTTGTATCAGCTATCACATCACCGATTGCGCTTACAGTTGCGCCGGCAACCGGTTTGTTTTTATTGTCGACAATCGTACCCTCAATTGTTCCCCCCGGGTTTGTAATTGAGATTAAACATTTACTTGTGTCATCAGCTTCAATTTCATGCTCTATAACACCATAGCCAACGCCTTTTATCGATCCATAGATTTTATAGCGCCCTGGAATAACGCGGGATAATAAAAAACTGCCTGTTGGCAGTGTACGTGTGCCTGCCATCTGATTCTCGATCTGTACCCCCGCATCGACCATTTTTGATCCATCAGAGGTTACCTTCCCGCTTACCCAGCCATAACGGAATTTCATTTTAACAGGCGTCTTTATTTTTTTTGACTCCTTGAGTGCGATGGTAACTGTATCGGTCATGGTATCTATATAGTCAACACATCGGAAAACAAGAGCACTTTTACCCGCACGCAAATCCGGCAGTGTAAATTTTCCGTCGATGCCACTCAATGTCGTCTCACCTCCAGGATAGGCGGTTACCGAAACCCCCGACATTGGATTGCCGCGTTTATCTGAAACCGATCCATGTATAGAACCACGTATACCATCGGTATCTTCAACAGTAAGAATATCAGTGCTTTTACTGCACGTGAAAATGGCTGCGGTGACACTGATTATGATAATCTGCCAGATTAGAAATTTAACTGAAAGGTTCATTAATAACTCCCCGCGGATCGATTAATATTCAGGGTAAAAGTGCAGCCGACAAGCTGATTGTCAAACGAAGGAGCGATACTGAAATAACGTGCCCGCACTTGCTTTGATTCAACAATGCCGCATAACAGAGCATCGATCATATTTACAACCCATACACCGCCTAACGATGCACCGATAATTATGTTTTTAGATACAGCTTCATTCTGGGCTTTAATCTTATCATTTCCCCGGACAACCCATTCTTCCGGTGTTTCACCTTCTATAAAAGTTGAGGGATCCACCCTGCGGTATCTGTCTGCCTCGGTTTTTTTAGCACTCCAGTCAACAATTGACCAGACCATGGCACCGGCTCCGCCAGCAGCACAAACAAGAGACACGCAACCCTGCCCCGGATAACCGGTGTAGAACTGCCCCCATCCAGGCAGAAGCGTACTGCGGAAAAGTGCTGATAAAGGGTTTACCTTTTCACCCAATGCATCACTTGTGAAGGCATCCATGTCACGGACCTTTATTGAAGCCGCTGCGGCTGATAAAACCACACCCGTTTCTGTTTGAACAAGCCGGACTGACACCAGCCGTTTTCCAAGATCTTCGGTAACATTTCCCATAATCAGATATTGCGCTTCCAGTATCTTGCCCGCTTCAAGAGTCCGGGTCTCAGGGACAATTCCGCTTTGAGACAGCGCAAGCTCCTGCATCATTTTGTCAAATTCAGCACGCTCTACTACTTTTATACCCTTTCGGGTCGAGATATCAACAACGGCATACTCAGACGCCATCTTTCCAGCCTGGGGTGCAACGCCAGGTGCGACCGGGAACGGCAATACCGCTACGGTCTTTGGGTTGGCCGTGTCTAAAGACACATTCGAAAAGAGCGTCCCCATCATTCCTTCAAGATTATCGATGCTGTTTGCACTTTTAAGTGCCGAAGCGATTCGGGTATCCGAAACCGCGCGAATACTGTCTGCGTGATTTTTATCGAGTGCGGCTTTGATCGAATCGTTATATGCCTTAACAGAATCCTTCCATACCTGGCTGCGTTCCAAAACAACTGACCTTTCCAGAACCTGTTGAGACGTGATATCGACAAATTCGCTTATCGTTTCATATCCAGCAGCGGATACACGAAGTGCATGCTTTCCAGAGGATAAGCTTTCCCGTGTAACAGGAGTTGTTCCTATGAACAGACTATCCAGGTAAACCGAGGCCGTAGTATTCTCACAAGTAACTTTAATGCTACCGGAAGTAATCTCTTTTACGGCTGGTGTGATACTGCTCCAGTCGTCCGGGGCTTCTATCCCCCAGGATGACCTGGAGAGATCGAGTAAAGTCCCGTCAGGAAGCTCAACACGGGTGAATAAACTCTTGTGAAATCGTTTTACAATATTTGTGGTGTCTGTGGCTTTAACAGATATCAGCAGCGTATCGGAAATCATAGATAAAAGGGTTCCAACTTTAACCGTTCCATCTGACAGCATAAAACTTGTGACTGAATCTCTTTCTGGTATCTCACTGCAAAGAGAATCGGTGTAGTAAAAGAAAAGTACAATCCCAATGAGGACTATCCGGAATTTTAGCATATTTTTTCCACCAAACGTGAGTTATAATTGAAAAGTAATCAGTATAATATAAGTAATTCTTCTTTACGCCAGCCAGATTTAAAATTTGACGATAAGTTAATTGATGGAAAAAAACGGACAGGGTCTCAGAAGTCAAGTATGGGGGAGTACAGGTCATACGTGCTAACTTAAAGATTAATAAGGAGATAAAAGATTTTTTGGAAGAGGGCGTTTGCGCTACCGACTGTCGAGGACACCAGCCTTCCGTTATCCCCTGGTGCTGTCAACCGGTTGTGGAGGCAGTTACCAGTGTCACGGTTTTGCCTGTCCGGCGCAACGTACCGTAGAACTGTGTGTAGATAAAAATATTTTCAGCCTTTCGGAATTAGAAAAGAATGGCCGGAGAATATAACACGTCAGGGTTGTAAATGAGAACAATGTTAAGTAGATGTTCTCATTAAAACACGAACGTACCCTTTGTAACTCTTTACTTGCGACTTGTGACTCTCCAGTACGTGCTTGAATTCTTCAAGGCTATAAATTGTTTTAATCTACTACCAGTTCGCCAGTGTGCAATCTGATTAGGGTGCTCCTAGTATCGGCTTGCAATAACCGCTAGCGGCTCAGCTTCTTTCAGTGCTTCTAAAACAACTTTCGTTTTGTAACGCGTCATCAATTTTCCGACGAATTCGTTTTACGTGTAGTGCGGGCACTCCGGCAGGTTGCTTTGCAGAATCAGACTTCTGGTTCTACATGTGGATTCCTTTGCGTTATGAGTAAAATACCTCAGGAATCCAACTAAGAATGCATTGAAATTTGTATCAAAAATCTAGACCGCCTCAATTCCGGCACATTCCTTTCCGAGGACGGTTGATGACAGATCATCTCCATAGGAGTCCATCAATTCAAATTTGCCGAAACACTTTCGATATCGACTGATCTTAATCTTATTATTGATTAGATTGCTTCAGACTTACATGCCGATTCTCCACATAAATAATTCACTCGCTGTCCCTAAAAACAATCGTGAGCCATCTGCCGTCATTGACAGTTTTAATGAGATACTCTTGCTATTTACTATTTCTTCACAGATTTGAACCTTCTGCTTGAAGTCCCAAATTTTTAATATCCTGTTTGAATCAATACTTGCACCAATTGAACCATCAGAACTGATTGCTACACTGGATACATTAGATAAGTGTTTTCCAATATTGTATACTATCCTCGAAAAATTCTTGATCGATTCGGGAATGACCAAACATTGTACTGATCCATCAAGACCACCAATAATAACAGTCCGCCCCTCTTCGGCCATACAAATATCCTGTACTCCATTATCACAAAGTGGTATTGTTGATAATATTTCCTTTTTTGCTGCAATATCCCAGAAAACAGTCTCCTTGTAACCACCTGCAAAAGCGATATCTCCGTTTGCCGTGATCGATACAATATGTTCTGTCCCCATTGGAGCAGGAAAGGAAGCTATAAGTGATTTCTCTGAAAGATCCCATACTTTTACGGCCATATCTTCTCCGCGAGTAAGGCCGATTTTACCATCTAATGAAGTAGCGATCCCACGTATAGGGGTAGTTCCATGCCTGCCTATTATCTGCATTCCATTATGTGTACTGTCCATCAGACCGACATCACCAACTTTCGTACCGAAGAATACCTGATTGCCACTCGGAAGAAATGTAAAGGCGGTGACTGGTGTATGGTGGTAAATGTTTTGTAAACACTCCATTGATGGAATGGCCTGAAATTTCTGTCCCCAGTTTTCACTGCCATTTTCGTGCAAGATTCCATAGCGGGATCCGATAGTTCCTTTACGATTAATCTGCATATCAATAAAACACCCCTCAAACTTACTTATTAGAGTCATTTTACTTCCTGCAGCGATGTCGGTAACTTTTTTACACTTCCTTGGTTTCGAATTAACTGATGGATTTTTAACTTCTGTAACTGGTTTCTCCTTTTTTGGATTCGACGATGTTGTTTCGGGCTTTACAGTATCAGGATCTTCTTCTTTCGGGACTCGTGAAGCTCCACCCGACTCGCGCGCGCTGCTCGGTCGAGCAATTCCTACTATTGTACCACTAGCCTCGTCCTCGCTCCTTGAGTTAACCACGAACCGCAACACCGCGAAGACCGCTAGCTGACAGAACACGAACGCTGGCAGCCAAGTGAGCCCCGCGGCAAACACGTAGCCTACCGCTATCATGGCGAACGCGGCGACGACGGGGACCGGCATGTTCTCGTTTCCTTGGAAGATGGTCGCTGCCGCGAGCAGAGCCCCTAGCGCTTGCGCGAAGACCATTCCGCGCATGCTCCCGTCGAAGCCCTTCCACAGTTCGTCAGTGTGATAGACTTCTCCCCACGGCACGTTGTCCGCGTAGCGGAGGAGGGGGCTTCTGAGAGCTAAGCCGAACAGCCCATACGCGATGGCCACGGGGACGAAAACGAAGCCACCCGCTGCAGATAGCGGGATGCGCTTGCCTGCAAGTATGTCCTCAACACCTACGATGGGCTCCACACCCGCAATCGCTCGCAGGACAAACCAGGCAACCACGGCAACCACAAGCGCCCCGAGCTGCCCGCAAAGGAACCCCACTCCCGCCTCCTCGTCCCCGAGCAGAATCCTACCGAGTCGAGAACGCCCTTTCCCTTTCACTCCAATTCTCTCCGACGCATTTTCTTCGGCGAGGTCGCCTCCCGGCATGGCCTTCATTGGCAATGGTAGCTCCTTCCTACTATTTTCGACTGGTGTGTCGCTCAAGCCACCTTGCGTTTGGGCGGTCCCAATTTGTAGGATTTGGCGGCACATTGTACAGCATCGCGCTCATGTTCGCGGCCAGGAAAGCCATACGCTCCGGCGCGCTCCAGTGTTCCAGTGGCTATGGATGACCACCCTCACTTATCCGGGGCTGGTTACCCGAATAAGTTAGTTTATTGAATAAACTTTAACTGTAACCGTGAAGGGGTCATCCTATGTCAGTAAAGAAAATAGTTTATGCAGGCCTTGATGTTGACAATGCCGCGTTTCATGGAACGGGTCTGGTTCTTGAAACAGAAGAATGCTTCGAGTTCAGATGTAAACCTGACCATGGTGTTCTCCGGAAAAAGCTCAACGAGCTTTTCAAGGTATACAATCCGACTATGCTACGAAGCGTGCTACATAGGCTATTTGTTGTGCCGGTTCTTGCGAAAACACGGAATACATTGTGATGTGATAGCCCCTTCATTAATACCTGTAAAAACGGGAACACGATTAAAAACAGATCGGCTTGATGCTGCCAAACTTGCAGAATATTATGCTGAGAGTCTACTGACACCAATTTACATTCCAGACGAAACAGATGAAGAGGTACGGGATATACTACGATCCAGAAATTTCCGGGGACGGACTACTTTGTTCTCCCCCATTCAGCTTTTGAGTTCCTGCTAAAATTAAAAGGATAGTCCGTCCGTCCGTGAAATTCTTCTGAAACTATCGATCGTCCTTTTCTCTGAACTGGATCGGAGAGGAAAGCAGGCGTTTATAGATCCTGTTTCGGTGTTGAAGACCGCGAGTGGTGAAGATTATCAGGGTGATTGCCTCCCAGAGAAAGACCCACCCCCCGATAAAGAGCCCCTCTACGATAATTGATGGAAATGGAGATTCCCGGAGTCTTTCAGGGAAAATGGTAGCTACCCATAAAAATGCGAAACCGATGATAAAAAAGATTATTGTCTGCTTATTTTTGGATTTTATCTCATTTTGCAGAAAATAGCGTTTAAAGATAAAACCGTTTTTCAACCCGTTTCGGGCCTGTTCCTCTATGTTTTCATTTTTGCTTCCCTTTGGGACTGTGAAACTCAGTGAAACGGGGTATTTGATTGGAATGTCATCAGAGCTTCCTTCAAGATAAAGCCCCAGATCCGGATCTATGTCCCGCAGTTTAAAGGGGGCAGGATCCCACTCACTGAAAATATCCTCATAGCGGTCCAGGGCGATCTCGATAATAAATGACCTGGATTTTTTATCGAAACGGTAAATTTCCGCGAAAAGGCCGTTCGGTTTTCCTTGATCCTCTTTGTTATAAAAAGGCCACATGCTCTGCTTCCCTTCCTGGTTAAACATTAGATATCAAAAACACTGCCAGTAAGCTTATAGAAGACATGAGCTTTTACTGCCTCTGTCATTCCTGCGCAAGCAGCAATGACTCAGGAGAGTGCTGAGTGAAAAATGGCGGGTTTCCTCTTTTTGATATCTGTTTTCTGCAGCCATGGTCTATCTTGGCTGTACTGCTCTGATTTAGGAGAAAATTCAGCAGTTTTACATTTTCCTGCAAATCAATTTACAGACATCTAAGGAACAAGTATATTAAAATTGTTGTGAAACCACGGGTTAAATTCAATAAGAGTTATAGATATTGATTCACCGATAACTTTTTAAAAACAGTTCCTTTTCGGTAAATAACAGGAAGAATTGGTTAAATTATCAAACCAGGGGGATGCATGTTAAGAAATATCCTATTTACTATCGCAGTTGCAGTTTTTGCAGCCAATGCTGAAATGATTAACCTGCAGGGGGTAGTATCCAATTCCAGCGGGGACCCGATCGCTAATGCCAAAGTCTCACTGGTGCTTCGAAACATGATAGATACTACTGATATCAATGGAAAATTTTCTTTTGTAAGTACTTTGGTTAAAGCTCCTCCTGCCATTACGCAGCCAAATAATATTTCATTGAAAAACGGTGTGCTGCAGTTTACTCTTAACACTCAATCACGTATCAAGGTTGAACTCTTCGACTTGAAGGGAAACCTTCTAATGAAGGAAGTAAACAGGAACGCGGCTGCAGGAACGTACCGGTTCGATATTTCAACAAGTTTTCAATCCGCAAAAGTTCTTGTTGTCAGGGCCGCAATCGCCAACACAGAAGAGTCGTTTCGTTACATGACCTTTAAGGGAGAGTATCGCGCACCGGCTCCTCTTTTTGGCAAAAAGGCAATTTCAAGAAACGGACGCCTGAAGGCAATGGCAGAAGTCACCGATACCATTAAAGTCACGGCAACCGGTTTCTTTGACAAGACCGTTGAGATTACAGACCTGAATAATCAGCAGCAAAATATCACCCTCGTTTCAATTCCCACACCGGCTAAGCCTTGGCCTACGGCAAATCCCGCCGCTGCGGGTCCGTTCGAGGTCGCAGCCGACACGAATGTAGGTCCCCTGGCGGGAGTTGTTCCAGACCCGATCTACAAGGACAAGCAGCAGCGTTTCAACGTGTATCGTCCAAAGAATCTTACAACAAGCGAGTATTTACATCCGATCCTTATCTGGGCAAATGGGTACGGGGATAACCCCCAGCAGAATCCACCTTTATGTGTTACGAATGCCGAGGAAGGTAAGTGGTGTGGGCAGTATTTACCTATAATAAATCATCTTGCCTCGCATGGCTTTGTAGTGGTCGCTTCTCTGAGTTCCGCCACGGCCTCAGGAGATCCCCTTCCCACGATCGTTGGCATGGACTGGATAATAAAACAGAATGAAGACCAGAGCAGCATTTACTACCATCGCCTCGACACTTCAAAAATCGGACAGCTAGGGCACTCTTTCGGTGGAATGTCAACCTGCAAGTCTGCCGCTGATCCTCGCTACAAGGCCCTTGCAACTATTTGTGGCACCCAGGCTCTCTCCGGTGTTCATACTCCGATGTTGTTTTACTGTGCCGGGCAAGACGATAGAGTGTCGTGCGATGGTGTAAGAACGAATTTCCTTACGGTTAAAAATTACCCGGCCATTTTGATAAACGAAACCAGTGCGAACCATGGAAGCTGGGTGTACCGGGGGCCCCAAGGCGTTTCTCTTTGTTCGGCTGCCGCATGGTTCAGAATTCACCTGATGAACGACACCGCCAACCGTAAGTATTTCTATGGCCCGAACTGTACATTCTGCAAAGACTCCCGTGTGAAGGTAGAGCAGAACAGCCTCATGAGCGAGTGAGGCATGACAGAGGGCAGAGTGTGGTAGTAAAGCGGCTGATATACCGTTTTACTACCACACTGAAAGACTCGAACCAAAATCAGCGTATGTTAAAAAATGTCGGTTGAAGTGGGCTGCATTTGGTACGGGGCAGTCAGATTAGTGAAGCGTTTACTGTTTGTGAACCCCACCCGGGGGCAATTTGATGTCGCCGCGGGGATGGTCCCGATTTATTCAGGATTGCCTTCCCGATTAATAAATAATTCCACAAAGCAAAAACTGCCTACTTGTCTCTTACATGTCTTCTACTTTTTAAAATCTGCCCATTAATGTCAAAATTCGAAATAGCATCCCCACTCCTTATTTTGACATAAATTTCACCTTGTATCGGGTGTATAACCATTTTATTCTTTGCAACCTCAGAAGCATTAATTCTTGTGTGTTTATTTTTCCGCACAAGGGATGTTGCTGAAAATTCAAATGCGCCGATATCAACTGCAGATCCGGTTTTTCTGGCGTTTCCATCAAGGTCACGTTCGAAAGATGCTGGTGTGTATGCAATATCACACGCATCGATAGCTGCCGAACCAGATAACAGATGAAAATTGCCAGTTTGAGCATTGACAAACTTTGGATCGCCAGATTTTGCATGTGCATCCAAAGAGGCACCTTCAATACCGGTGCTGCCATTTGTACTGCAAAACAGGTTGTTGTCGATCATGTTATTGTAAGAAGAAGTACTGTTAAAAGCAGTGGTGATAGCCTGTTTCTGGCTGTTAGTATAGAAAATGTTATTTTTAATGAGATTCCCGTGTGCTTTCTGAATGAGAAATTCTCCACAGCCAGATTTTTTGGAATCATTCTGATAAAAGGTGTTGTTTATAACCTGACAATAAACAGTCACCCCCCGATTCGTTTCATATCCACCAATAAACAATCCGCCGATATTGCAATTGTAGATCAGGTTATCGCGTATTATCATACTGTCATCTACTGCACCTGCAAGCTCAGCACCTGCTTCAATGCCGATATCACATCTGGAGATACAATTTCTTTCAATGATTGACTTTCCACCACCATCGGAATAAATCCCTCCTGCAGAACAATCGCCTTTGTATGCAGGATTATCGCATGAAGAGCACCGTTCCACTATATTGTCACAAATAACACCATGTCGGGCCTGATCAGCAGCGCCACAATTTTCACACTCACCATAAAAACCGGCAATTAAAATTCCGATGTTGTTATTATCATGTATATGACAGTGACTTATTGTAAAGCCATCGACATTGCCGTCAATGGAAATGGCTTCGCTATATCCGGTCATGTTGTTGTAAATTTCGCATGAATCAATAACACAATCGGTAATTGGCAGCGATGCACTTCTTCCAAATACCCCGATAGCATTTGCGCCAGCGTTATCTGACGGGCTCGTGGTTGTTATATGGTGAATTTTGCATTTTTTTATCAGGATATGCTGTGATGTACCCTCGACCTGTATGCCTTTTATAAAAATGTTGTCACTTGCAGTTGTATAAGGACCAATCTCCATACCGATAATCGCAGCATACGATTTTGAACTGATCACCACCAGAGCTTCATTTTCCTGCGTTGCAGTTCCTCCGGAGATAATCGCGGGGCCGTCCCCGAATGCTTTGAGTACGATATAGCCGGATGCTGCACCACTTTTTGGCCATTTGACGATCTCGGTATACGTACCAGCTTTCACCAGCACAGTATCCCCGCCATTTGCTGCGCTAAGCCCGGCATTGATCGTTGTAAAATCGGCACCGGATTTTGCTACTATTCGATTTACGCCAGATGAAACATGATTTACTATTAAAATACTCATGCAGGCAATGATCAGAATTCTCATCACAACCTCCGGAATGCAACATTTTGAAAATTGTTTTTGTCTCTTCAGACATTTTCGGGTGTTTTTTCGTAACATTCTAAGCTATTAACAACTGTTAAATGGTATAGTTCTATTCATTTAAAAAGATTAGAAATGATGCCTTGGCGAACCTACTTTTGTCACTCCGTTCTTTAAAGGTAAGGAGTCCAGTACTATCGTACTGTTTCTATTATATTCCTTTCGTCCAAGGCAACAAAAGTAGGCAAACCGCATATATATATAACTTGGCAAAGCCGAAGGCTAAACTCCTTACGGTTAAGAATGAAATGACAAAAATGCCTGGGAGCCCCGCACTGGC